>JAJNAU010000011.1 GCA_021462625.1 Shewanella sp. | reverse complement strand
TTATCCCGATAGACCTTCGATTGCTCTGATTGTCTTCACACCTTTAAATTCTCGCTGAGTGACTAACCTCCTATGCGGATTGGTATTACAGCTCAACCAGAACCCTAAGCGGCAGGGATGTGGCCTCGAGTGGTTACTCGGTGGTCTCATTTGCCTGCGACAGTGCATAGTCAAGCTGCGTTTGGCAGAAGTCGTGATTTTTCACTCAAACACTAACATAAGGCAATTTATCGCAGCCAGTAAGGAAAACTCCTCTACGTTCGCCAAGCGCAGCTTGGCAAATAAATCCACCCATTGCAGATGAGGTACAGATTCCACTGATCACAATCAATCGATTGCGAGTCGATCCACTTGCCGCCTACTGATAACCAAACCGCTGCTTCAGACTTTTGAGATACCGCCGCGAGACGGGCACCTTTGCGCCACTGTGGGTGATGGTCAGTGCACCGGTGTCCTGGAGAATAATTTCGCTGATGGCAGAGGGCATCAGCAGATACTGGCGGTGACAGCGTACCAGCGGGGTTTTCTCCTCCAACAGTTTCAGTGTCATTTGGGTGTGCACCTGGCTGGTTGCTGTGGCGACATGAATGCCGCCCAGATCGCTGAATACATACTCTACATCTTTCACCGGCACCACTTTAAGACGGTTGCCGCTGTAGCAGGGCAGGACTTCCAGCGATGATGGCATTAATACCTGCAGATCCCGGGGGCGCAGATCCTTGCGTAGCTTATCCAGGGTTTTGGCCAATCGCTGTTCATCGACAGGTTTAAGTAAATAATCAAAGGCGTGGTTTTCAAAGGCGTTGATGGCGTACTCATCATAAGCTGTGACAAACACCACGCGCGTCATGTTGTCCGGATCCAGCATGGCGATCATCTCCATGCCTGTGATGCGCGGCATCTGGATATCCAGAAATACCAGATCCGGCTTATCCCTGTGAATGGCTTGCAGGGCTTCTACGGCATTGTTGCACTGGCCTATGACTTCAATGTCGGTTGCGGCTTTAAGAATGTCTGCCAACTCTTCACGGGCGAAGGGTTCATCGTCAACGATAAGGCAGCGGATCATGACACTGGCTCCAAGGCGGGAATTCGAATAGTGACTGTTGTGCTGGTGTCCGGCTCACAGGTTACCTGCACCCCGTACTGGGCACCGAACTGATTTTGAATACGTTTATGCACTAGATTCATCCCCAGACCATGGTGCTGTGTATCCTTCAGCGGCTGCAGTGGATAGAGTCCGGCATTGTCGGTAATCGTCAGCAGGATCTGGTTGTTTGCCTGCTCCCCTCTGACCTGAATCTGGCCTGTTTCCAGCATATGTGAGGTGCCGTGTTTCACGGCATTTTCAATGATTGGCTGCAGGGTAAAAGCGGGTAGACGCATGCTGTGTAGCTCGTTGGGAATATCAATCTCCACCTGCAGCCTGTCAATAAATCTGGCCTTTTCGATATTCAGGTAGGCGTCAATATGAGCCAGTTCATCGGCCAGGGTCACCAGACCTGTGGTGCGTTTGAGGTTGATACGTAAGAACTGCGACAACTGCTGCAGCAGAGTGCGGGCCATATCCGGGTTACGCCGGGTGATTGCGCTGATAGTGTTGAGCGCATTGAACAGGAAGTGCGGATTGACCTGAGCCTGCAGCAGCTTGAGTTCGGTCTGAATCAGCAGATTTTGCTGTTGCTCAACCCGTCCGTACAGGATTTGGTTGGACAGCAGCCGGGCAATCCCTTCCCCTAGGGTGTGGTTGATGTTCAGGAACAGCTTGTTTTTGGGTTCATACAGTTTGATGGTGCCTATCACTTCGGTGTCGTTGCGCAGCGGGATCACCAGGCTGGACCCCAGCTTGCACTGGGCGGACATCGAGCAGGAATAGGGGGTTTCCACGCCATCGGCAAACATGACGGTGTTTTGCTCTATAGCGTCTTTGGTAATTTGCGAGGCGATAGCGGTACCGGGAATATGGTGGTCGGCGCCGGTGCCGATAAAGGCCAGTAGTTTCTCCCTGTCGGTTATGGCTACGGCGCCCACTTTGGTTTCTTCAATAATGATTTTGGCAACTTTGGCGCTGGTTTCTTCATTAAAACCCCGTGACAGCAGCCCCACACTGCGCTCGGCAATTTTCAGCGCCTTGGCTGAAAAAGCCGATGACAGCTTGTCGAACATGGTTTTCTGATCCCGGATCATGCTCATAAAGGCAGCCGCCCCGAGGGAGTTGATCAGCAACATGGGCGGTGCTATCTGTTTCACCAGTTCCCAAGCGTGTTCGTAGGGTTTGGCGATAAGTATGATCAACGCCATCTGCATCAACTCGGCGTACAGGGTCACCATGGCAACCAGCACGGGGCTGTAAATCAACTCTCGCTTGCCCTGATTGCGCAGATACTGGCTGATAAGTCCGGCGCACAGGCCTTCCAGGGTGGTGGAGATAGCACAGGCCACATCGGTAAAGCCGCCGATGGAATAGCGATGCAGACCGCCTGTCAGGCCAACCAGTAAGCCAGTCACCGGACCACCGAGCAGTCCGCCCAGTACGGCGCCCATGGCTCGGGTATTGGCGATGGCGTCATGGGTTTGCTCACCAAAATAGGTGGCCATGATGCAGAAACCGGAAAACACGAAATAGATAAATAACTTGTGGGGAAAGCGCGGCGCCTCTTCGGTAAAGAGTTTAAACAAAGGCGTCTTGCTGACCAGATAGACGATCACCAGATATACACACATCTGTTGGGTCAGCAGTAGGATCAAAGGCATGAAGCGAAATCGGCATTGAATTGAAAAACGGTATTTTGCCAGATATTGTGCGCCAAATCAGTGTTTGCGTTCCGCTTTTCCTTTATAACATGCAAGTTATATGAGTGTTACTGGGGCATAGACGAGCAAATCCATACACCGTCATGAGGTTATGGCGTTAATGCAGGCACAGGAACAGCCACTGACAGAAGCGGCCCTGAAGCAATTGATGCAGGAATTTTTTGGAAAAGATGTGAGCTATCACACCTGCAGTAAAGAGGGTATGAGTGCTGATGAACTGATTGCATTCTTACGCAGTAAGAAGAAATTTATCGAGTCAGACGCCGGTTGGCAGGTGGACAGCCGGCGCATCTGCAATCACTGAGTGAGGCTGGTTCAAGCGGGATAGTAAAAGCGCGCCTTGGGAGCGCGCTTCAGAGTTGTTTGGTGTGCAGTAGACGGTCAGTCTTCGTCGGGCTTTGGGTAAGGCAGTTTTAACTGTCCCCAACGGATGACTAAGACTGTGGTGGCCAGCACCAGCGTTGCCATTGCGATACCCAAGATACGCCAGTCATCCATACCCTTCATATCCAGAATGAGATAACGGGCCAATGCCACAATGGCGATATACAAAGGCATACGAACAGGTAACTTGCCCGATTCTATGTAGTTACCCACCATGGCCAGGACTTCCAGATAGATAAACAGCAGCAGTAAATCTGCCAGTGCGACTGTGCCCATTTTGAAGATGTAGACAATTTCCTGACCAATAGCAAACACGGTGGCAATGGCAATAATCACCAACACCATGTTTTCCACGAGTTTGACGCTGTTTAAGCCAACTTTACGGTAAATTCCCATAACAGGTCCTGCGAACTAAAACTTTGATTTAGTTTATCAGAATTTCATGACGCGGAATTGTAAAATCTATGTGATTAAAATCACGCTCTGCATGCCTGATCTGCATGCCTGATCTGCATGCCTGATCTGCATGCCTGATCTGCATGCCTGAGTTATACCGGGAAACAGTTCGCATTTAAAACCGCTTTATTATCCCGCTGCTCAATGGTCTCTGAGACTGCACAATATCTTAGTGCAACCTACACAAAAATTGCCAAACCTGAATTCAGATAATAAGTGCAACGTTCATGGTTGAAGAGGCAGCAGAACTGGGGAATATTGCTGGCCTACAATTCAGCTGCAATTGGAGAGCAGCCGGATCACCAGAGAAGCAAAGGTTTCCCCGCTGAGGATAAGCTGTGTCACGGCATAGCGGGACATTCAGCATGAATTACTTTGGTTTGCGATTGCTTCCTCTGGCAGCATTTATGGCAACTGAAGAAAATGTGGCAACGAGCGACACGTTACATCCTGCCAGAAAAGAGAAAACGGCCCAAAAATAGGGCCGTTAGTATCTCAAAACCAGACTATCCACCACACTAATCCCATTCAATCCAAGCACGCTTAACTGAATGGTGTTAGCCTTACGGTGGTTTTTTATGTCCGGCAGTGATTAGCGCTTCAGCGCATCACTCAGCATTGGACGAACAGTTTTCACCAGACCCATAGTGGTCTTTGGGTTACCGGCAATGATGTTGCCGGACAGCAGGTAGCCATGACCACCGGTGAAGTCAGTTACAGTACCACCGGCTTCGCGGCAGATCAGGTCGCCGGCAGCGATATCCCAAGGCTTGAGACCGATTTCGAAGTAACCTTCCAGACGACCGGCGGCAACATAAGCCAGATCCAGCGCGGCGGAGCCGGCACGGCGCAAATCGCCACACTGACCAAATACTTCAGCCAGAATGTTCATGTAAGTTTCAGTGTGCTGACGGGCTTTGAACGGGAAGCCTGTGGCAATAACACTGGTGTTCATGTCGGTGCTGTTGGATACGCGCAGCCTGAAGTCATTCATCTTGGCGCCCCGACCACGTACCGCGCTGAACAGTTCGTTACGGACAGGATCGAATACTACGGCAACTTCAGTTTTGCCTTTGTGTTGCAGCGCGATGGACACAGCGAAGTGAGGGATACCCTTGACGAAGTTGGTGGTGCCATCCAGAGGATCCACTATCCAGATATGATCTTTGTTGGTACCAGGATTTTCACCGCTCTCTTCCGCCACGATGGTGTGGTCAGGATAGGATTTACGGATCTGGTACACGATAGCTGCTTCTGCTTCCTTGTCTACACTGGTCACATAGTCGTTGATACCTTTGGTAGTCACTTCAACGCGGTCGAAGTCAGTATAGGCACGCATAATTGTTTGGCCGGCAGCGCGGGCAGCGCGGACGGCGATAGTCAGCATTGGATGCATTGCAATCCCCTGGATGTAAAAGAACGAGTAAAAATAGCGACGGGATTATACCCAAATCCCGGAACATATCAAATGCAGATTTAGTGGTTAAGTAAACGGCCGTTGGCATGTTAAGATCCGACCTTGTGTTTGTGAATTAAGTTAAGACCTTCGATGCTCAGTAATATCCGTGTTGTACTAGTCGGTACCTCCCATCCTGGCAACATCGGCTCGGTTGCCCGTGCTATGAAAACCATGGGGCTTTCCAGTCTGTATCTGGCTGAACCCAGATGTGAACCCGATGGACAGTCGGTGGCGCTGGCTGCCGGTGCCTGCGATATCCTCAAGGAGCTGAAAACCGTGGGCTCGATGGAAGAGGCTATCCGGGATTGCAGTCTGGTGATTGCCACTTCTGCCCGCAGTCGTACGCTGGACTGGCCGATGCTGGACCCTCGTCAGGCCGGTGAAAAACTGGCCGCAGAGTCAGTGAGAGGGCCGGTTGCCATTGTGTTTGGCCGGGAAAACCATGGCCTCAATAACGAAGAGCTGCAGCGTTGTAACTATCATCTTTCTATCCCTGCCAACCCTGAGTACAGCTCACTGAATCTGGCTCAGGCAGTGCAGCTGGTTTGCTATGAAACTCGTATGGCCTGGCTTGCCGGGCAGGATAAGCCGCAGGAAGATATCCAATATCCTTCCAGTGAAGATCATGAGCGTTTCTTTTCTCATCTGGAACAAACCCTGTCCCGCACCGGTTTTATTATCAAAAATCATCCGGGACAGGTGATGACTAAACTCAGGCGACTGTTTACTAAAGCCCGCATCGAAGCCCATGAAATGAATATCCTGCGCGGCATATTGACGTCTGTGGACAAGAAAGTCGGTGACGACACTGAGCAATAGCGGGGCAAGGCTATGGGTGTAAGCGCAAGACTGAAAGAAGATATCGAATCCATTTACCACCGGGATCCGGCCGCCAACAGTACGCTGGAAATCCTGCTCAACTACCCGGGCATGCATGCTATCTGGCTGCACCGGATAAGTCACAAGTTGTGGCAGGCCAACTGGAGGTTGTCAGCGCGGGTACTGTCTACATTCTCCCGTTGGTTGACCGGGGTAGAAATTCATCCGGGCGCCACTATTGGTCGCCGCTTCTTTATTGACCATGGCATGGGCGTGGTGATCGGTGAAACCGCTGAGATTGGTGATGATTGCACCTTGTATCACGGTGTCACCTTGGGCGGTACCAGCTGGAATGCCGGTAAGCGCCATCCGACTCTGGAAAACAATGTGGTGGTGGGGGCGGGCGCTAAAATTCTTGGCCCTATTGTCATGCGCGAAGGCAGCCGGGTAGGGTCTAACTCAGTGGTGGTAAAGGAAGTACCCGCCAATACCACTGTGGTGGGTATTCCGGGTCGCATGGTGGCCAAGCCTTCTGAAGCAGACAAGGCCCAAACCGAGCGTCGCAGCGCCATGGCCAAGAAATATGGTTTTGATGCTTATGCGGTATCGCCGGATAACCCGGATCCCGTTGCCAATGCCATTGGTCAGATGCTGGATCATATGCATCTGATGGACTCCAAACTGCTGGATTTGTGTAAAGAGATACAGGCAATGGGAGGCAATGTGTGTACTGACAGGTTGCCAGAATTGGATATCGGTGAGTTCAGCGAAGCGGAGCAGGAAGCGGCGGTGAAGCGTCAGCGTGGGCTGGATGAGTTTGATCCCATTATCTGACCGAAATGTAGCGATTTTAGCTCGTTGCCATTGAACAATGGCAACGAAATAAGGTTAAATACAGCCCGCTGTATGGTGAGGTAGGCTCAGCTGGCACAGCGACAATGCCTGAGTAATTCTGTCGGATAAATACTTGACTAAATCACTAAGGTATGTTGTACTGCTCCCATATCAACCGGGGAGCAAAATTGAGTCATGAAACTGACATCTAAAGGTCGCTATGCAGTTACCGCCATGTTAGATGTGGCGATTCACTCAACTGCTGGACCTGTCCCATTGGCAGATATTTCTGAGCGTCAGGGAATATCGCTGTCCTATCTCGAACAACTTTTTGCCAAGCTGAGAAAGCAGGGATTGGTTGCCAGTGTCCGTGGTCCCGGTGGCGGTTACCGCTTGGGTCTGGATGCAGAAGATATCTCCGTTGGTATGGTGGTGGTGGCTGTTGATGAAAGCGTTGAAGCTACCCGCTGTCATGGCAAGGGGAATTGCCAGGGTGGCAGTCGTTGTTTGACTCACTCGCTGTGGGGCGATCTCAGTAAACAGATTTCTGAGTTTTTAAATGGCATCAGTCTGGCTGGACTGATGCAAAAGCGGGATGTGCAGTTTATCTCGATTCAACAGGATAAGATCCAGCAAGATCAGCGTGTGATTGCTGAATCTGGATTATAAAGCCAATTTTTGAAGTACGTTGTCGGCAGTAACGCCTGTGTGGCAATGCCAAGTACGGAGTGTGTGATGAAGCTTCCTATCTACCTTGACTATTCAGCAACAACCCCGGTCGACCCTCGTGTCGCAGAAAAAATGATGCAGTACATGACGATGGACGGCGTGTTCGGTAACCCGGCTTCCCGTTCTCACCGTTACGGCTGGCAGGCAGAAGAGGCTGTTGACCATGCCCGTGCCCAGATTGCTGAGCTGATCAATGCCGATCACAGAGAAATCGTATTGACCTCTGGCGCCACTGAGTCAGATAACCTGGCCATCAAGGGCGTTGCCCATTTTTATCAAAAGAAAGGCAAGCACATCATCACCAGCAAAACTGAACATAAAGCGGTGCTGGATACCTGTCGTCAGTTGGAGCGTGAAGGCTTTGAAGTGACCTATCTGGAGCCTGCCGAGAACGGCATCATCCCGATGGAGCGTCTGGAGACGGCTATGCGTGATGACACCATTTTGCTGACCCTGATGCACGTGAACAACGAAATCGGCGTGATCCACGATATCGACGCCATTGGCGAGCTGTGCCGCAGCAAGGGCATCATCTTCCATGTGGATGCGGCTCAGAGCGTCGGCAAATTGCCTATCGATGTACAGAAAACCAAAGTGGATCTGATGTCGATTTCCGGTCACAAAATGTATGGCCCTAAAGGTATCGGCGCCCTGTACGTTCGCCGCAAGCCCCGTATCCGCCTGGAAGCCCAGATGCACGGTGGTGGTCATGAGCGCGGTATGCGCAGCGGTACCTTGCCCACTCACCAGATCGTGGGTCTGGGTGAAGCTGCGGCCATTGCCAAAGCTGACATGGAGAAAGATAACGAGCGTATCCGTAAGCTGCGAGACAAGCTATGGAACGGCATCAAAGATATTGAAGAGACTTATATCAACGGTGACCAGGAGCAGCGTTACTGCGGCAACCTGAATGTCAGCTTCAACTATGTTGAAGGTGAGTCGTTGATGATGGCACTGAAGGACCTGGCTGTGTCTTCCGGCTCAGCCTGTACATCTGCCAGTCTCGAACCAAGTTATGTGCTGCGTGCCCTGGGTCTTAACGATGAAATGGCACACAGCTCCATCCGCTTCTCTATCGGTCGTTTTACCACCGAAGAGGAGATTGATTACGCCATTGAAACCATCAGGAACTCCATTGGCAAGTTGCGTGAAATGTCGCCGCTGTGGGAAATGTTCAAAGACGGTGTGGACTTGAACAAGGTGCAGTGGAATCACCACTGAGCCTGATCAGAATATTAGAGTTGGAGCAGTATCATGGCATACAGTGAAAAAGTAATTGACCACTACGAGAACCCGCGTAACGTAGGTTCATTCGACAAAGATGATCCGTCAGTAGTGACCGGTATGGTGGGAGCCCCCGCCTGTGGCGACGTAATGAAGCTGCAACTTAAAATCAACGATGAGGGCATCATCGAAGACGCCAAATTCAAAACCTATGGCTGTGGCAGTGCAATTGCTTCCAGCTCGCTGGTAACTGAATGGGTGAAAGGCAAAAGCATCGAAGACGCTGCGGCTATCAAGAATACCGATATCGCTGAAGAGCTGGCTTTGCCTCCGGTGAAAATCCACTGTTCAATTCTGGCTGAAGACGCAATTAAAGCGGCGCTGGATGAGTACAAAGCCAAGCATAACGGTTAATTGGAGTCTCTATGGCAATTACAATGACACCCTCTGCAGTTGAACGGGTAAAGTCATTCCTAGCCAATAGAGGAAAAGGTCTGGGCTTGCGCCTGGGCCTGAAAACCTCAGGCTGTAGTGGTATGGCTTATGTGCTTGAGTTTGTTGATGAACTCAATGCGGATGATGAAATATATGAGGTCGATGGTGTTAACATCATCATCGATGCCAAGAGCTTCATCTACCTGCAGGGTATTGAGCTGGATTATGTCAAAGAAGGTCTCAACGAAGGTTTCAAATTCAATAACCCCAATGCCAAAGGTGAGTGTGGTTGTGGTGAGAGTTTCACCGTCTGAACGCTATGAATTACTTCGAGTTATTTGATTTACCTCAATCCTTCGACATCGACACAGCCGAACTGAGCAGTCGCTATCGTGAGCTGCAGCGGGCGGTGCATCCGGACAGATTTGCCGGAGGCAGTGAACAGGAAATGCTGCTGGCAGTGCAAAAGACGGCTCAGGTGAACGACGGCTTCCAAACCCTCAACGATCCTCTGCGCCGCGCCGAGCATATGCTGGCACTGGCAGGCCTCGATATCAGCCATGAAACGGCAACCGTCAGGGACACAGGTTTTTTGATGCAGCAGATGGAATGGCGTGAAGCCCTCGAAGAGATCGCTCACAGTGCTAAACCTGAAGCACTGATTGATGAACTGCATAATTCCTTCGCTGCTTATCAGCACGATATCTTTGTCCATCTTTCTTCTTTGTTGGCGTCTGACGCTGCAGAGGATAAGGCTAATGCAGCTGATCAAATCCGTAAGCTCAAGTTTATGGCGAAGTTGCAGAACGAACTGGCCCGGGCTGAAGATACCCTGTTTGAATAGTTCTCCTTAACGGTTTCATTTTCTTTGGCTCAATTTACTATTGGGCCAAATTTTTAAGAGTTAAGCATTATGGCCCTATTGCAGATTGCTGAGCCTGGTCAAAGTGCCGCCCCCCACCAACACAGATTGGCGGTCGGTATCGATCTAGGCACCACCAACTCCCTGGTTGCTGCAGTACGCAGTGGCACAGCGGCAACCTTACCCGATCCCCATGGCAGACATTCAATGCCTTCCATCGTTTTCTACGGCGAAGACGACATCCTGAGCGGTTACGACGCAGCCGCGTATTCAGCCAAAGATCCGGTCAATACCATTGTTTCGGTTAAGCGTTTTATGGGGCGCAGTCTGGCAGATATTCAGTCAGGTGATTATCAGCACGCCTATGATTTCAGTGCCAGTGAGCACGGTCTGCCAGTGTTTAAAACCCGCCAGGGGCAGGTAAACCCGATCCAGGTCAGCAGTGAAATTCTGCGTCCACTGGTAAGCCGCGCTGAAGAAACCCTGGGGGGTCAGCTGGAAGGTGTGGTGATTACCGTACCGGCCTACTTTGATGATGCCCAGCGTCAGGGCACCAAAGACGCGGCTGCTTTACTGGGACTGAAGGTACTGCGTCTGCTCAACGAGCCGACGGCTGCAGCCATTGCTTATGGTCTGGACTCCCGGCAGGAAGGGGTGATTGCCGTTTATGATCTGGGCGGTGGAACCTTTGATATTTCCATTTTGCGCCTTAACAAAGGGGTATTTGAAGTGCTGGCCACCGGCGGTGACTCAGCGCTCGGTGGTGATGATTTTGACCATATACTGCAAGCCCATCTGCAACAGGTGTGGGGGCTGAAGGATGCCAGTGCGCAGCTGAGCCGGCAATTGCTGATTGAAGCTAGAAGAGTGAAAGAAGCCCTGACTGATACCGCGGTTGCCCTGGCAACGGTGACTTTTGATGATGGTACTGTGCTGACGACTCAGGTTACCCGCGCTCAGTTTGATGAGATGATTTGCGCCTTGGTGCGCAGGACCATCGTTGCCTGTCGCCGGGCACTGCGCGATGCCGGTGTCAGTGCTGATGAAGTGCTGCAAACTGTGATGGTGGGCGGTTCGACTCGCGTGCCGCTGGTGCGTGAGCAGGTGGCTGAGTTCTTCGGTAAAGCGCCACTGACATCGATTGATCCCGACAAGGTTGTGGCGATTGGCGCCGCTATTCAGGCCGACATTCTGGTGGGTAACAAGCCGGAGTCTGATCTGTTACTGCTGGATGTACTGCCACTGTCTCTGGGCATTGAAACCATGGGCGGACTGGTGGAGAAAATCGTCTCCCGTAATACCACGATTCCGGTTGCCCGGGCTCAGGAGTTTACTACCTTCAAGGATGGTCAAACTGCTATGGCCTTCCATGTGGTGCAGGGCGAACGTGAGCTGGTCGACGACTGCCGCTCGCTGGCACGTTTCACTCTGCAGGGTATCCCGCCACTGGCGGCCGGTGCAGCTCACATTCGGGTAACTTTCCAGGTGGATGCTGACGGCTTGCTGAGCGTGACCGCTATGGAGAAGTCCACTGGTGTGAAATCCAGCATTCAGGTCAAACCGTCATTCGGGCTGTCTGATACCGAGATCACCACCATGCTGAAAGATTCCATGAAACACGCTAAAGAGGACATCAGTCGTCGTATGCTCGCTGAGCAGCAGGTGGAAGCGACACGGGTGCTGGAATCCCTGCATTCGGCGCTGGCCAAAGACGGGCAGTTGCTGACCGATGACGAGCGTCAGGCCATCGATGCGGCAATGGTAGAAGTGGCGACCCTGGCCGGCGGTGAGGATGCGGATGCTATTACCCGCGCCATTGAAGCGCTCGATTCGGTGACTCAGGAATTTGCTGCCCGCAGAATGGATAATTCTATCCGTCAGGCCCTTACCGGCCAGTCGGTTGACAAAATATAGGTAATATCAGTTATGCCAAAGTTAGTATTTTTACCCCATGAAGATCTCTGCCCGGAAGGTGCAGTGGTTGAAGCCGATGTGGGCGAAACCATTCTGGATGTGGCGCTGCGCAACGGCATTATGATCGAGCACGCCTGTGAAAAGTCCTGTGCCTGTACTACCTGTCACTGTATTGTTCGCGAAGGTTTTGATGAACTGGAGCCCAGTGATGAGCTGGAAGATGACATGTTGGACAAAGCCTGGGGACTGGAGCCTGAAAGTCGTTTGTCCTGTCAGGCCAAAGTGGTGGATTGCGATCTGGTGATCGACATTCCCAAGTACACCATCAATATGGTGAGTGAAGGTTGATATTAGGGTCTGTTGACCTTTTGCGGCCAAATTTTGTTCTGGCGAAAAACATCTTAGGCGCCCCGAAGTGTGAGCGGCATAGTAATTCTGAGCAAATACACCTCAACAAAGCATAAAACGCCTTTAGCCTAAGGAAGGTGCGAGCAAGTGCTCGCACCGCTCTGGCTTACGGGCAAATTCGAGTTCAAGGTATTCAGGTGCAGCAAGGCGGGTTGCCTTTCAAAGCGCAATACCACAGCCATCGTGTTTACCCCAAACCCCCGAAGGGCGAGGCTGACAGCCCTATCTGCTTTGTTGCAGCTCTCGCTAAGGACTCAGGCCATTAAGGTCGAGCTGCGTCGCGCATCTAGAGGCTGTCATCACTGGCAGAGCACGCACGGGACTTATTCGTACCTTCCCTAACCCTATGGCCAGCGTTTGTGGCCCCTTCCTCCTACGTTATCGGTTTCTCATGTAGGCTAGCTACACATCGAAGCCTCTGCCTTGGATAAACAACCCACAAGCTGCTGCAAAAAACATCTTCAAAGGTCAACAGACCCTAGTTATTCCTGAATGTAGGTCACTGGCTTCATCCGCTATCCTTGTGCTTAGTTTAACTTCGCTCATCGAAGGGCCTTGTCGTACAGGGCATGTGAGCGGATGCATATAAGCCCGTGCTCTATGAGGCTGTTAGTAAGATGTAGCACAATTAGGAACACTTATTTAAGCTGCCTGATTAAGCCCCGTATTTCGGGGCTTAATTGTTGCTGCAGAATGTATTATCTGTGCTCTTGCAGAGCCTGATTGGTCGCACATTCACCTGGATATTCAGCCAATACTAAATTATTTGCGCTGCACACAATTTTTCAAAATGTCGACTGTGATAGAAGTCACGGATAAGTAAGCCATAAAGATAGGCTTTAACAATCAAATTTCGTATAATTCGCGCGGAAATAACTACACTCGCTAACAAAGGAAGCTTGTAACATGGCGATCGAACGTACTTTTTCTATCATTAAGCCTGATGCTGTTGCCAAGAACCACATTGGTGCCATCTACAACCGTTTTGAAACCGCTGATCTGAAGATCATCGCCTCCAAGATGGTCCACCTGTCAAAAGAGCAGGCTGAAGGATTCTATGCAGAGCACAGTGAGCGTCCTTTCTTCGGCGCCCTGGTTGAGTTCATGACCTCTGGCCCTATCATGGTACAGGTTCTGGAAGGTGAGAACGCGGTTCTGGCTAACCGCGAAATCATGGGTGCGACCAATCCTGCTGAAGCTGCCCGCGGCACTATCCGTTCTGACTTCGCTAACAGCATCGATGAGAACGCTGTTCACGGTTCAGACTCCCTGGCGTCTGCCGAGCGTGAAATTGCTTACTTCTTCAGTGCTGAAGAGCTGTGCCCACGTACTCGCTAATTCAAATCTGAAAAATGAAAGGGAGCCTCAGGGTTCCTTTTTTAATGCACAAAATTCACAGAAGTGGATCCCATCGGTTGGACAAATAATCTGATTCACTAAGTCAACAGTCCAAGTCATGCTCTGTTGCGACATTGGTGGGATGGAGTATGTGGTTGGGGCGGCAGGTGTCGTGATCCCGCTAAAGGGTAAACCGTCAGAAGATAAAAGTTTGGAACATGAGGCAGGATCGGTATAAACCGATCCTGCAAGCCTGGCATGATTAGAATGAGTAGCTGGCGCTAACCAGAACAGTGCCTTCGGTATTGAACAGGTCTTCTTTTACCTGGTTTTCAGAGCTGATATCGGTATCAATCCAGCCCACAGAGAGGCCTACACCGGAATACTCGGTCGACACCGCGATAGAGTAGTCGATGTAGCTGCTGCCATAGCTGTCGTCCACGGCATCGCCTGAGTTATTACCGACATGCAGATCCAGACTGAAATTCTCGAAAAACTCCCAGCTGTAGTTCAGTTCGATATAGTTGTAATCCAGATCCTCTCCACTGTAATCATTGGTGTACCAGTAGGCGGCACGGAAGCCATAAAAATCGGCGCCCACTGTACCTTCAAAGTAGTCGTAGTCGCTGGTTTCATCGAAGTAGTTGTAACGCAGCAGGGTGACATCCACGGAGACATCATCATTGATTTCGTGGGCATAACCGGCATAAAGATCCAGTTCAATATTGGTGTCGTCTTCCGGTCCGAAGTCGACGTTACTGGCCCAGGCACCGACGAAGAATCCGGAATCAAATCCGTAGTCCAATGAGCCGGAGATCTGGAAGTCTTTGTCTGTCTGGGATACACCACGGAAACGATAGTCGTTGGCCATCCCGAGCTCGCCACTCAGCTCACCGGCATTGGCCAGCGGTGACAGCAGTGCTCCCGTCAGCAGGATCCCGGACAAGTGTGCCAGTCTTTTTTTATTGAAATATTTATCCACGCTCGATTCTCCATTTTATTTTTGTTGACAGGGGCGCTGCTGTGCCAACGCCCTTTCCGTGTGCCAAAAATCAGCTCTGAGCTGCAACCACATGGCAAGGTTTTGTTATGGATTTTGCTCGAAAATCACATAAATTTTTTTGCATTGGTCAACCACTTCCCATGTACCCTGAAAGCCAGCGGGGATGACAAATTTATCTCCGGCTGCGACGGTCAGGCTATTGCCTGTTTTGTCCTGGATAATACTGAGCCCTTCCAGAATGTCACAAAATTCATGTTCGGTATAGTTTACATTCCATTTTCCTGGGCCACTTTGCCAAGTGCCGGAATGAAACTGGCCGCATGGGCTTGAGTATTGATTGTTAACTATTTGTTCCGGATTCCCTTTTATCAACTTGCCGACAGGCAAATGGCAGCGCCCTCCTGTTGACTGGCGGTGGTTTATTAGTTGAATATCCTGTATGCATATGTTCATTTTATGCTCCATAAGGGGGGGTAGCCCCCGGATTTTATTTCATGGTTGGCATAATGAAGTCAGCGCTTAGCTGCCTAGGCCAGCGTGCCGTGATGGCTTTGCGGCGAGTGTAGAAGCGCACACCATCGGTGCCATGCATATGCAGCGGACCAAATAGGGAACGTTTCCAGCCCCCGAAGCTGTGAAACGCCATGGGCACAGGAATAGGGACATTCACTCCGACCATGCCTACCTGCACTGTATGACAGAAGTCACGGGCCAGCTCACCGCTTTGGGTAAAGATGGCAGTGCCATTGCCATATTCGTGGTCATTGATGAGACGCAACGCTGTGGCGTAATCCGGCACGCGCACTATGCTCAGCACTGGGCCGAAAATCTCTTCGCGGTAGATTTGCATCTCTGGAGTGACCTCATCAAACAGGGTTGCTCCCAAAAAGTATCCGGGATTATCTGCCATGGTCTGACGGCCATCCACCAGTAACCTGGCACCCTGCTGAACACCGCTGGCGATATAGCCTGCGACTTTATCCTGATGGGCGCGGGTGATCAGTGGCCCCATTTCCATATCAGGTTGCATGCCATCACCCACTTTCAGCGCAGCAATTTTCGGAAGCAGTTTATCGACCAGCGCATCTCCCACATCGCCCACAGCCAGCACGACGGAGATTGCCATGCAGCGCTCGCCGGCTGAGCCATACGCTGCGCCCATCAGGGCGTTGACGGCGGAGTCGAGATCGGCATCCGGCATCAGCAACATATGGTTTTTGGCGCCGCCCAAAGCCTGTACCCGCTTGCTATGGGCAGATGCGGTGCTGTAGATGTACTCAGCGACCGGAGTGGAACCTACAAAGGAGACCGCCTGAATGTCCGGGTGAGTCAGCAGGCCATCGACCGCCAGTTTGTCGCCATTAAGCACGTTAAATACTCCATCTGGCAGGCCAGCCTCAGTGAGCAATTGGGCTATTTTCAGCACCGGACCCGGGTTACGCTCTGAAGGCTTCATCACAAAGGTATTACCGCAGGCGATGGCGATGGGAAACATCCACATAGGCACCATCACAGGGAAATTAAAGGGCGAGATACCGGCGACCACACCCAGCGGCTGATTCATCGACCAGGCATCGACTCCCGAGCCAACCTGCTCAGTGTGCTCACCCTTTAGCAAATGTGGAATACCACAGGCAAATTCCACCACCTCCAGGCCTCGGATCAGCTCGCCACGGGCATCGTCCAGTACTTTTCCGTGCTGCTGGCAGATAAGCATCGCCAGCTCATCCATATGTTGCTCAACCAGCGCTTTGAATTTGAACAGTATCCGGGCGCGATTGAGTGGGGTTGTCGCCGACCAGGCCCCAAAGGCAGCTTTGGCTGCCGCTATGGTGTGGTCAACATCTTGCGCTGTAGCCATAATTACCTCGGCGCACTTCTGTCCGTTGGCTGGATTAAATACGCTTTGGCGGGGTTGGCTGGCATCACAGTCGGTGTGCCTGCCGTTGATATAGTGGCTGTATGTCGTCATAGGATCTCTTTTTTTGATGGATTATTCGATGGTTGCAATGACATCGGTGATGGTATTAACAAGCTGATCTATATGCGCTTTTTCCGCAATCAGCGGTGGTGACAGGGCAATGATGTCAGCCGTGGATCGCACCAGTGCGCCTTTGTGGAAGCAGCGCTCGAACACCTGATAGCCGCGTTTACCGATTTGGGAACCGGGAGCAAGCTGAATACCGCCCACTAGGCCGGTGTTGCGTATGTCTATGATGTGAGGCAGCCCTTTAAGGCTGTGCACCGCCTGCTCAAAATAAGGTGCCAGCTCTGTGGTGCGCGCAAACAGTTGCTCCTGCTCATAGATATCCAAAGTGGCGAGGGCGGCTGCAGCGGCGACCGGGTGGCCGGAATAGGTGTAGCCGTGGAAGAATTCGATCATCGCCTCCGGTCCCTGCATGCAGGTATCGTGAATATGCTGTTGCACCAATACTGCGCCCATGGGGATGGTGCCATTATTGATGGCTTTGGCGGTGGTGATGATGTCCGGAGTGACATCCCACTGACTGCTGGCAAAGGCGCCGCCCACCCGCCCAAATCCGGTGATCACTTCGTCAAAAATCAGCAGAATGCCATGCTGTTGAGTAATTTCACGCAAACGCTTCAAATAGCCCTTAGGAGGCAGAATGACTCCGGCGGAACCTGACATGGGTTCGACGATGACCGCTGCTATGTTCTCTGCGCCATGCAGGGTGATCAGACTTTCAAGCACGTCGGCCTGTTGTGCACCGTGTTCAGGTAGACCTTTGGTAAAAGCATTATTGCTAATATCCAGGGTATGGGGCAGGTGTTCCACACCGCCCAACAGCTGGGGGTTGAAGTCTCTGCGGTTGTTGCCTATCCCGCCAACAGAGATGCCGCCAAAGCCCACGCCGTGGTAACCCAACTCCCGACCGATAAAGCGGGTGCGGGTCGCCTGACCATTAGCACGGTGATAGCAAAGCGCCATTTTCAGCGCAGTGTCGACCGACTCAGAACCTGAGTTGGTGAAAAACACCCGATTCATGCCCACTGGAGCAATCGCACTTAGTCGCTCAGCCAGCTCAAATGCCAGTGGATGTCCCATTTGAAAACTGGGCGCGTAATCCATTTGCCGGATCTGGCGGCTGACGGCTTCGCTGATGGCTTTTCGGCCGTGACCGGCGTTACTGCACCACAGACCTGCCGTGCCGTCGAGCACCTGACGACCATTGGGATCCTGGTAGTACATGCCTTCGGCTGAGACCAACAGTCTGGGATCTTGTTTAAATTGTCGGTTTGCGGTGAAGGGCATCCAGTAATGGTCCAGATTCCTCAGGGACTGCTCCGTTAGTTGCTCAACCATAAGTATCACCTTTATTATGTTGTTTGGCGGTTAAGTGGTGTGTGTTATTTGACATACTATGTCAGAAATATTTAACACAAAACACTTTTAATAGAGTTTTTTGGGTTAAGTGTGTAAAAAATATTGAAACGGTGTGCGGCCAGAGGCTAATCTTGGACAAGATCAACCCGGGACAGGATGACTTGCGGACTATCAGGACACGGACTCGCACCCGCAGACAGTACAAGGACAACAAGGGGACTTATGAGTGCAGTAACAACCAAGGCGCAGTGGCTACAACTGGCTGACAAGCTCAATGTCTGTGGGCAGGCATTTATCAACGGGCAATACGTGGATGCTGTCGATGGGGCAAAATTTGAGTGTATCAGCCCGGTGGATGGTCGCTTGCTGGCTCATGTCAGCAGCTGCGACAGTGACGATGCCCAGCTGGCGGTTGCCTGTGCCAGAGCTAGTTTTGAGTCTGGTGTCTGGTCGAAAATGGCGCCAGTAAAACGTAAGCAAATCATGATTCGTTTTGCCGAATTGCTCGAGAACCACGGCGATGAACTGGCACTGCTGGAAACACTGGATATGGGCAAGCCTGTCAGTGATGCCAGAGGCGTGGATATTCCCGGTGCTGCTAGGGCATTGCGCTGGTCCGGTGAGGCAATCGACAAGATATACGATGAGATTGCCCCTACGCCTGAGAATGAAATTGGCATGATCACCCGTGAACCTGTGGGGGTGGTTGCCGCCATCGTGCCCTGGAATTTCCCCTTGCTGATGGCTTGCTGGAAGCTGGGGCCGGCGCTCGCCAGCGGTAACTCGGTGATCCTCAAGCCTTCGGAAAAGTCGCCGCTCAGTGCGATCCGTATTGCTGCTCTTGCCGTCGAAGCGGGGATCCCTCGCGGGGTACTCAATGTGTTGCCTGGCTTTGGTCATACCGTCGGCAAGGCCCTGGCACTGCATATGGATGTGGATACTCTGGTATTTACCGGCTCGACCAAAATCGCCAAGCAACTGATGATTTACGCCGGTGAGTCGAACATGAAACGGGTATGGCTTGAGGCTGGTGGCAAGAGTCCACACATTATTTACAATGATTGTCCGGATCTGCGCCAGGCAGCCAAAGCGGCTGCATCGGCCATTGCCTTTAACCAAGGGGAAGTTTGTACTGCCGGTTCACGCCTGCTGGTGGAATCCGGGATCAAGGAGGAGTTGCTGGCGTTGGTGGTGGAGGAACTTGCCAACTGGAAGCCTGGGCATCCGCTGGATCCTCAAACCACAGTAGGCGCAGTGGTCGATGCCCAGCAGCTGCGCACCGTATTGCAGTATGTGGAACAAGGCAAGCAGCAGGGCGCGATTCTGGCCTGTGGAGGTGAGCAGGTGTTGGCTGAAACCGGGGGTGTCTATGTGGCACCTACGGTATTTCACTGTGTCACCAATGAGATGACCATTGCCAGGGAGGAGATTTTTGGCCCTGTGCTGAGTGTAATCGAATTCAACGGAATGGATGAGGCTGTGAGTATAGGTAACGATACCATATATGGGCTGGCGGCCGGCGTGTGGACATCGGACCTCAGTAAGGCGCATAAAACTGCCAAGGCGCTGCGCACCGGCATGGTGTGGATTAACCATTATGACGGCGGAGACATGACCGCGCCCTTTGGCGGCTATAAGCAATCCGGTAATGGCCGCGATAAGTCCCTCCATGCTTTCGATAAATACACAGAGATTAAGGCGACCTGGATAGCCCTGTGATGACAGGTGACCGATAGGAGAAAAAACCGGACTGAGGCAGTCCGGTTTTTTTACGTCAAAACAGATCCATCATACGATGGTACAGCATCCCGGCTGCCAGTATGGGGGAGCGCAGCACCGGCCCCCCGGGAAAGGTCATGTGCTGGATGGCGGCAAAAATATCAAAGCGGTCAGTTTGGTTGTTGATGGCTTCGGCCAGCACTCTTGCGGCCATATGGGTAGCGTTCACACCATGGCCGGAGTAGGCTTGGGCGAAATAGATGTTGGGACTGTCAGGCAGACGGCCAATCTGCGGCATTCGATTGGCGCCAATGCCTATCATGCCGCCCCATTCATACTCAATACCCACGCCTTTAAGCTGGGGGAACACTCTTTCCATATTGGGTCTCAGGGCGGCGCAGATATCTTTGGGATCCTTACCTGAATAAGTGCACAGGCCGCCAAACAGCAGGCGGTTATCGGCTGACAGACGGAAGTAATCCAGCGCCATACTCATGTCGGCAAAAGCCATATTGTGGGGAATAATTTGCTCGCAAACCGCCTGGGGCAGGGGCTCTGTGGCCAGCAGGTAACTGCCTGCCGGCAGTATTTTGCCACCTATGTGCGGCTCCAGTTTGTGGCCGATGTAGGCGTTGCCTGCCAGTACCAGAAAACGGCTGCTGACCTGACCTCTGGCGGTTTTTACTGTGATAGTGTCACCTTTGATGATCTCAGTGGCGGCGCTGTGCTCATATATTGCCACCCCTAGCTCTTTGGCGACTCTGGCTTCTCCGAGCACCAGATTCAGTGGGTGCAGATGCCCACTGCCCATATCCACCAATGCGCCCTGATAGCGGTCAGCGCCAATAACTTCATGTAAGCTGGATTTTGGTAACAGTTTGAGTTCATGCCGGTAACCCAGAGAGAGCAGTTCATCTATCTCTTCCTGCAGTTCATCCATGTGTCTGGGTTTTATGGCCAAATCACAAAAGCCCATTTGCAAGTCACAATCTATATTGTGGCTGGCAATCCGCTGTTTAACGATATCCACGGCTTCAAGACCCATCAGCTTAATGGCACGAACACCCTCGGAACCAATGCTGGATTCAAACTGATCCAGGTTGTGGCCGATGCCGCGGATTAACTCACCCCCATTGCGCCCCGATGCGCCCCAGCCAATCCTGTGAGCCTCCAGCAATACAACCTTATAGCCCTGTTGCGCCAGTTCGATGGCGGTATTAATGCCGGTAAAACCACCGCCGACAATGCACACGTCAGTATCGACAGACGCCTCCAGTCGTGGATGCGGCACCAACTCTTTGGCCGTGGCGTAATAAAAGGAGGCGGGGTAATTGTCATTGTGGATCGGGGATTTGGCTGGCATGTTGACTCCATTCTTGTTTTTGTTGTACGTGAATCCGTCCAGGTATATCAATAATACGGCAGAAGCTGTACCAGTCTGTACAGAGTGTTCATTTTATTTAACATGCTTTCATGATACAATACAAAGTATGCTCAGCACTGCTGTTTGTTGCACCCAACTATGTGCTGTGTACCTGCCGCCACTGAATATGGTGAAGATTGGAGGATTCGTGATTTGGATATAGGTGCCAACCTCAAAGCTGTTCGGAAAATGAAAGGTCTCTCTCAACGGGAACTGGCCAAACTGGCCGGCGTAACCAACAGTACCATCTCAATGATAGAAAAAAACAGCGTCAGCCCCTCTGTCAGCTCGCTCAAAAAAGTACTTTCTGGGATCCCCATGTCTCTGGTCGAGTTTTTCTCTATCGGCGAAAGCATGACCGCAGAACAAAAAGTGGTTTATCGCTCCAATGAGCTGCTGGATTTCGGCACCGGGCCGCTGGAGTTTAAACTCATAGGTCGCGATTATCCGAACCGTTCGATGTCTGTGATGTATGAAACTTATCACCCCGGCACCGATACCGGTGAAGACATGTTACACCATGAGGGCGAAGAGGCGGCCATGGTTATTGAGGGACGCCTTGAGCTGACCGTGGAGGATGAGGTGTTCATTCTTGAAATCGGAGACAGCTATTATTTCAACAGCGAACAACCTCACAGATTCCGTAATCCATTCGATACTCCCTGCCGCCTGATCAGCGCCACTACTCCAGCGAATTTCTGATGTTTTGCTGCTGATGCCGCCATTTTAGCTGGCCGAATTTTATCGTCGGCCGATTGATTTCCCTTCACGTGTAAATAATTTTCGACCAATTTGTCGGTTTTCCCGGTTTTTCCTTCAGAGTCAATTTGTTAGGGACGTGTCTATGGGTTACCGTTCACTCTGTTCCTATTAACCATAAACCCCCTGCGTCTATTTTTTAAAAATAATTTAAAAACAATGTGTTATGTGGTGTTTATGTGCTGTCGTCAGAGTTGCACTATTAGCGCTTGCCTGTGCCTATAAATCCGTGTAGTGTGTGAAAAAATGAACGCACGCAACAAGCATGCAACAAAAGCCCGGCAGTGTAATTAGAGGTGGTTCATGGCGACAAGCCAGACTTTGATAGGCGTAACAGCATGTAATGAGCAGTTGGGCTTGCATCCATTCAATGTTGTTGGTGTTAAGTATTTGTCGGGGATTACCGACGGAGCGGGGTGCTGGCCGCTACTCATCCCATCACTCGGCGTCGAAACGCCAGTGGCAGCAATTCTTGAACGACTCGACGGACTGATGGTGACAGGCTCGCCTTCCAATGTTGAGCCTCATCACTATCAGGGTCCGGCGAGCGACCCCGGAACTAAACATGATGCGCAGCGCGACGCCACGACGCTTGCTCTTATCCGCCAGGCCGTTGAGGCCGGAGTTCCTTTGCTGTGTATATGTCGGGGCTTTCAGGAAATGAATGTCGCATTTGGTGGCAGTCTGCACCAAAAACTCCATGAGACAGGGCGTTTTATGGAGCACAGGGAAGACAGGAGTCAATCGCTGACAGTGCAGTATGGGCTGGCCCACACTGTGACACTGGAGCCAGGGGGGTTGCTTTTCGACGTATGGGGCCGCAGCTCGGCGGAAGTGAATTCCGTCCATACCCAAGGCGTTGATCGTCTTGCCAGTGGGTTGCGGCCGGAAGCCTACGCGCCGGACGGCTTGATTGAAGCTGTCTCGGTGAAAGATGCCAGTAATTTTGCCCTGGGTGTGCAATTTCACCCCGAATGGGAAGTGACCAAGCATGCCTTCTACTTGTCGATATTCAAGGCGTTTGGTGAAGCATGTCAGCACAGGGCACAAACCCGAGTGAGATAAAAATGGAAAAGCTAATCGCGTTTTTGAAACAGAAGAAAATCACTGAAGTTGAATGTGTTATCAGTGATATGACCGGGATCGCCCGCGGTAAGATCGCCCCCGTGGACAAATTTATCAATGAAGAGGGCATGCGCTTGCCTGAAAGCGTCTTGTTGCAGACAGTCACCGGCGATTTTGTGGATGACGATATCCATTACCAGCTACTCAATGAGGCGGATGTCGATTTTCTGTGTGTGCCTGATGAAAACGCCGTGTATGAGTTGCCCTGGACAGTGGAAGCCACCGCCCAGGTGATACACGATCTGTATGACCGTATGGGAAATCCCATCGAACTGTCCCCCCGCAATGTGCTTAAAAAAGTGCTTAAGCTTTATGAAGATAAAGGCTGGCAGCCGGTAATTGCGCCGGAGATGGAGTTTTATCTGGTTGCCCGTAATGGCGATCCGGATCTGCCACTCAATCCGCCCCTTGGCCGTTCGGGGCGTCCCGAAGCTGGTCGCCAGTCATTTTCCATCGATGCCGCCAACGAGTACGACCCTTTGTTTGAGGATATGTATGATTGGTGTGAGGCTCAGGAGCTGTTTATTGACACTCTGATCCATGAAGACGGTCCGGCGCAGATGGAGATTAACTTCAGTCATGGCAATCCATTGCAACTGGCTGATCAGGTATTTGTGTTTAAACGCACACTCAGAGAAGCGGCCCTCAAACATAATGTCTGTGCCACCTTTATGGCCAAACCAGTGACTAACGAACCTGGCAGCGCCATGCATATTCACCAGAGTGTGCTGGATACAAAAACTGGCAGTAATCTGTTTACCAAAGACGATGGCACCATGAGCCAGCATTTCCTCAGCTATATAGGCGGCTTGCAACGTTATATGCCTGAGCTGACGCCGCTGATGGCGCCAAATGTGAACTCGTTCAGACGATTCCTGCCTGACACCTCGGCGCCGGTGAATCTGGAGTGGGGAGAGGAGAACCGCACCTGTGGTCTGCGGGTTCCTGTGTCTTCACCGCAGAATCGCCGTATTGAGAACCGCATTCCCGGTGCCGATGCCAATGCCTACCTGGCATTCGCCGCCAGTTTGCTGTGTGGCTATATAGGTATGGTTGAAGAAATCGCACCATCACAACCTGTCGTGGGAAGGGCCAATGAAAATCGCTCTGAGGTGACTTTGCCACTGACGCTGGAGGAAGCGCTGGCGATGATGGAGGACAGCAGTTGCTGCCGTCGTTATCTGGGCGAGGACTTCACAACCGGTTTTGTGGCGGTCAAGCGGGCAGAGTTGGAGAACTTCCGTCGCGTGGTCAGTTCCTGGGAGCGTGAGTTCCTGCTGCTGACTGTGTGATTCCATGCTTTAACCGGCGTGGGTTAAGCTGGTCTGCCAACGCCCGCACTGATGCTCATCGGCGCTGCGGTACTGAGATAAAAAGTTATATAAATCAAGGTGAAGACTAATAAATTGGAAACTGCCTGTTGCGATATTTGAGGGCATGCTTGGGATGCTGCCGATGCAGTTGTACTGGTTGTAGCATTGATCTTAACAATAACACTAAAGCCGGCAGAACCGGCGACACAATCAAAGTGACTGCGGTGGCGTCACGATTACATGCAAAAGGAGATAGCATGAAGTTATTAAAAAAAATGACCGCTCTGGCAGTGGTCATAGTCGGTATTGTCGGCAGCTCCGCCGTTGCGGCTGAAGAGGTGGTACGCGTGTACAACTGGTCGGATTATATTGCCGAAGACACACTCGATAACTTCCAGAAGGAAACTGGTATTCGTGTGATATATGACGTATTCGATAGTAATGAAGTGCTCGAGGCTAAGCTATTGTCTGGTCGCTCAGGTTATGACTTAGTTGTACCGTCGAACAACTTTTTGGCTAAGCAGATTAAGGCCGGTGCGTTTAAGCCTCTGGACATAAGTAAGCTGACCAACTACACAAATCTCGACCCCCAACTGATGAAACAGTTGGAAACCGCAGATCCAGGTAACCAGTATGCCGTACCTTACCTATGGGGAACCAATGGCATAGGTTATAACGTCAATAAGGTGAAAGCCGTGCTGGGTGATGATGCGCCTACTGATTCGCTGGAGCTGATCTTCAACCCGGAATATGCAAGTAAATTATCATCCTGCGGTTTATCTATGCTGGATTCTGCTGACGACATTATACCCCAGGCTCTGATCTATCTTGGACTGGATCCCA
Organism: Shewanella sp.; assembly: GCA_021462625.1. Lineage (GTDB taxonomy): Bacteria > Pseudomonadota > Gammaproteobacteria > Enterobacterales > Shewanellaceae > Shewanella. The sequence goes on along the minus strand of JAJNAU010000011.1, from coordinate 22,493 downwards.
ATAGCACCAAGGCCGATGACTATAAAAAGGCCGGTGAAGTGCTTGCCAAGGTGCGTCCTTATATAACCTACTTCCATTCCTCCCGTTATATCTCAGATTTAGCCAATGGTGATATTTGCGTTGCCTTCGGCTTCTCAGGTGATATCCTCCAGGCTGCGTCCCGCGCCGAAGAGGCCGGCAATGGCAACGAGATCAAGTATGCTATCCCCAAGGAAGGCGCCAACCTCTGGTTTGACATGCTGGCTATTCCAGCCGATGCGCCCAATGTCGACAATGCGCTGACCTTTATCAATTACCTGCTCAGAGCAGAGGTGATAGCGCCCATTTCCAACTATGTTTCCTATGCCAATCCCAATGTTCCGGCACAGGCACTTTTGGATGAGTCAATCCGCAAGGATCCCGGCATTTATCCCCCCCAGGCAACATTAGATAACCTGTACGTGGGTGAAATCCGTCCATTGAAGGCTCAGCGGGCACTGACCCGTATTTGGGCTAAAGTGAAATCCGGCCAATAACAATAACTCAGGGGCCCAGTGCCCCTGCTTGTCTGCTGATGACAGACAAACCTTAGTTGTTACACCTGTGGCGGACCTGGTGCCGCCTGCTGGGTATTTTGCGGAGAAGTATTATGGCAATCACCTCAGGCCTTCCTGCCAAACCAAATCATAAAACTCAGGATGAAGTGCTGCTCAAAATTGAGCGGATCAGCAAGCTCTTTGATGATGTTCGTGCCGTGGATGATGTGTCACTGACCATCAATAAAGGCGAGATATTTGCCTTACTGGGCGGCTCTGGTTCCGGTAAGTCAACCTTACTAAGAATGCTGGCCGGTTTTGAAAAGCCAACTGAAGGACGCATTTTCCTTGATGGTCAGGATATTACTGATCTGCCGCCTTACGAGCGTCCCATTAATATGATGTTCCAGTCTTATGCTCTCTTCCCCCATATGACAGTCTCTCAGAATATTGCATTCGGGTTAAAGCAGGACAAATTGCCCAAGGCAGAAATTGAACAGCGGGTAAAAGAGATGCTCAAACTGGTGCATATGGAGCAGTTTGCCAATCGCAAACCGCACCAGTTATCCGGTGGTCAGCGCCAGCGGGTTGCTTTGGCTCGCTCCTTGGCCAAACGTCCTAAGCTATTGCTGTTGGATGAGCCCATGGGAGCGCTTGACAAGAAATTGCGCACCCAGATGCAACTGGAAGTGGTGGAAATTCTGGAGCGGGTGGGGGTGACCTGTGTGATGGTGACCCATGATCAGGAAGAAGCCATGACCATGGCCGGTCGCATCGCCATTATGAGCGATGGCTGGATTGCCCAGACCGGCTCACCCATGGACATTTATGAAAGCCCCAGCAGCCGCATGATTGCTGAATTTATTGGCAGCGTGAACCTGTTCGAAGGGGAGATTACTGACGACGAAGTGGACCATCTCATCATCAAAGGCCCGGGTCTGAGCCAGCCTTTCTACGTTGGCCACGGGGTATCCACCAGTATTGATGATATGCGGGTGTGGCTGGCGGTCCGTCCCGAGAAAACTCTGATCAGCCGTGAGCAGCCTGAGGGTGATTACAACTGGGCCAAAGGCACAGTACACGATATTGCCTATCTGGGCGGTTTGTCTGTGTATTACATCCGCTTGGAGAATAGCCAGTTGGTGCAGTGCAGCATGACCAACCGCGAGCGTCATGCCGACCACCCCACCTGGGATGACGAGGTGTATATCAGTTGGGAGGACACCAGTGGCGTGGTGTTAAGAACATGATGAGCAAAAGAAAAAAAGGTTTTCGCCTGGCCATTCGTGGCAGGCATTTTACTCTGGGTTTTCCATTTCTCTGGCTGAGCCTGTTCTTCATGCTGCCATTTGCCATCGTGCTGAAAATCAGCTTCTCGACGGCAGCCATTGCAATTCCACCCTATGAGCCAACCTTTATCTATGCCGATGAAATCCTCGATGTGGCGTTGAACCTGGGAAATTATCTGCTGCTGGTGGATGATTCTCTGTATTACATCGCCTATCTGGGTTCGCTGAAAATCGCCTTTTTCTCGACCCTGGGCTGTTTATTACTGGGCTATCCCATGGCCTATGCCATCGCTCGGGCGCCGGCAAAGATGCAGACCGTGTTGCTGCTGTTGGTGATGTTGCCTTCCTGGACTTCATTCCTTATCCGGGTGTATGCCTGGATGGGAATTTTAAGTAACACAGGGCTTATTAATAACTTGTTATTGGGACTTGGAATAGTTGATGAGCCGCTGCAGATACTGAATACCAATCTCGCCGTATACATAGGTATTGTTTACGCTTATCTGCCCTTTATGATCCTGCCCCTGTACGCCAATCTGGTGAAGCTGGATGTGAGTCTGCTTGAGGCGGCTTCAGATCTGGGGTCCCGCAGCTTTAACACCTTCTGGAAAATTACCCTGCCGCTATCCAAAGGCGGTGTCATAGCAGGCTCTATGCTGGTGTTTATTCCGGCGGTGGGTGAGTTTGTTATTCCTGAGCTGCTCGGCGGCCCGGATTCACTCATGATAGGTAAAGTGTTGTGGCAGGAGTTCTTCAATAACCGTGACTGGCCGGTGGCTTCGGCTCTGGCGATTGTGATGCTGGCACTGCTTATCATCCCAATCACCCTGTTCCACCATTATCAGGCTAAAGACTTGGAGAAAGATGCATGAAGAAGCCGAGTTTTTCTACCGTCATGCTGTGGGTGGGGCTCATCTTTTTATACGCCCCAATGTTTATCCTGATCTTCTACTCCTTCAACGCTTCCAAGCTGGTGACTGTTTGGGGCGGGTTTTCCACTAAATGGTATGGAGAGTTGTTGGAGGATCAGCAGATTTTGGATGCAGTCTGGACCAGTCTGAACATCGCGTTCTTGTCAGCCTCAATGGCGGTGGTGCTGGGCACCATGGCGGCCTTTGTGATGATCCGCTTTCGTCGCAGTTGGGCAAAGCTGTCGTTGTCCAATATGATCACCGCGCCTTTGGTGATGCCCGAAGTGATCACTGGTCTGTCACTACTGCTGTTGTTTGTGCACATGGCAGAGTTAATCGGCTGGCCGACCGAACGCGGGCGATTAACCATTTGGCTGGCGCACTCTACCTTCTGCGCCGCTTATGTGGCTGTGGTGGTGTCATCCCGATTACGGGAGTTGGATATGTCCATCGAAGAGGCGGCCATGGACTTGGGGGCGACCCCGCTCAAGACCTTCTTCACCATCACAGTGCCGATGATAACTCCGGCGCTGATGGCGGGTTGGCTGCTGTCATTCAGTCTGTCGCTGGATGACCTGGTGATAGCCAGCTTTGCCTCAGGGCCGGGTGCCACCACTTTGCCCATGGTGGTGTTCTCCTCGGTACGCCTTGGGGTATCGCCCAAAATCAACGCCTTGGCGACGCTGATTATTCTGGTGGTGTCCTTGTTGGCCTTCCTGTCCTGGTACTTTGCGAGGCGTTCAGAGAAACGGGCCAAAGCGGCCATGGAATAGTGGGATCCCGGCAATGATAACGGTCGCTGCGGCGGCCGTTGTTGTTTCATAAATTTTACATACCCGTAAACTATTCTGGGTCTTGTGCTGGAGTTTCCGAATTTGAACGTGTAGCATAGGCTAGTTGTTTAAAATAATGAACACAAGGGGAGGTGGGAAAGATGGTTGCAATGACACATGCAGAATCCTATTACGCCGCTTCCGCCAATGACAAAGTTCACCGTCCCCGGCTTGAAGAGCAGCTCGAGGCAGATGTCTGTGTGATTGGTGCAGGCTACACCGGATTATCTTCGGCGCTGCATCTGCTGGAAAGCGGATTCACTGTTGTAGTGCTGGAAGCCGCCAGAATAGGCTGGGGCGCTTCGGGTCGCAACGGCGGGCAGATAGTTAACAGTTACAGTCGTGATATCGATGTGATTGAAAAAACAGTGGGCAAGGAAACCGCCAAGCTGTTCGGTGAAATGGCCTTTGAAGGCGGACGTATCATTCGAGAGCGCATCGAGAAATATCATATCGACTGCGACCTGAAAAATGGCGGAGTGTTTGCTGCCCTCAATCAAAAGCAGATGGGGCATTTACGTTCCCAAAAAGCCCTTTGGGAAGCCCATGGTCATGTCAATCAACTCGAAATGCTCGACGAGCAGGGCATTCGCGGTGTGGTCAATACTGAACGTTACGTCGGTGGCATGCTGGATAAAAGTGGTGGCCATATTCATCCTCTGAATTTGGCACTTGGCGAAGCCCGGGCGGTGGAAAGTCTGGGGGGAATAATCTTCGAAGATTCGGCTGTGCTCGATGTGGTGGAAGGCGAGCCGGCTGTTGTAAAAACAGCCCATGGTGAAGTGAAAGCCCGGTTTGTGGTGGTGGCAGGCAATGCTTATCTGGGCAAGTTGATGCCCGAACTGATGGCCAAGTCCATGCCCTGCGGGACTCAGGTTATTACCACTGAACCTCTGGGCGAAGAGCTGGCTCACAGCCTGCTGCCTCAGGATTACTGTGTGGAAGACTGCAACTATCTGCTGGATTATTTCCGCCTGTCCGGCGACAAGCGGCTGATCTATGGTGGTGGTGTGGTGTACGGCGCGCGGGATCCGGACAACATCAAATCCATCATTCTGCCCAAGATGCTTAAAACCTTCCCTCAGCTCAGCGATGTCAGAATTGATTATACCTGGACCGGCAATTTCCTGCTGACCCTATCACGCTTGCCTCAGGTTGGCCGACTGGGCAAAAATATCTATTATTCCCAAGGGTGTAGTGGTCATGGGGTGACATATACCCATTTGGCAGGCAAATTGATTGCAGAGGTCTTGTCTGGGCAGGCGAAACGCTTTGATGCCTTTGCCTCGCTACCACATTATCCCTTCCCCGGCGGCCATGCCCTGAGAGTGCCATTCAGCGCGCTGGGCGCTTGGTATTACACGGTACGGGATAAATTGGGGATCTAATCTAATGAATCAGGGACGGAGTTCGTTGTTACCGCCCGGGGAAAAGGAGTCAGTTGTGCAGCTTGAATGTCCATCTCTGTTGAAAACCCAGTGCCTTATCGACGGTCAGTGGTGTGATGCGATCAGCGGTGAGCGGGTGGTCATCGTCAACCCGGCAACCGGGCAGGCGATTGCCAGAGTGCCCATGATGGGGCGTGGGGAAACCCGCCGGGCGATTGAAGCTGCTCAGGCAGCATTGCCTGGATGGCGAGCATTGACGGCCAAAGAGCGTGGTGTCAAGTTACGCCGCTGGTTTGAATTGATACTGGAGCATGCCGATGATCTGGCGCTGCTGATGACCACCGAGCAAGGCAAGCCACTGGCTGAAGCCAAAGGTGAAGTGGCCTATGCGGCTTCTTTTATCGAATGGTTCGCCGAAGAAGCCAAGCGGATTTATGGGGATACCATACCCGGACATCAGGGTGACAAGCGCATCATGGTTATCAAACAGCCGGTCGGTGTGACGGCGGCGATTACGCCCTGGAACTTCCCGGCGGCCATGATTACCCGCAAAGCTGGCCCTGCGCTGGCCGCAGGTTGTACCATGATAGTCAAACCTGCTCCGCAGACGCCTTTTACTGCACTGGCGCTGGCAGAGCTTGCACAGCAGGCAGGTATTCCAGCCGGGGTATTCAGTGTGATCACCGGTGATGCGGTGGCGATAGGCAATGAACTGTGCGAAAACCCTGTGGTTCGTAAGCTGTCTTTCACCGGTTCAAGCGGCGTGGGCATCAAGCTGATGCAGCAGTGTGCCCCGACACTGAAGAAACTGTCACTGGAGCTGGGTGGTAACGCACCGTTTATTGTGTTTAACGATGCCGATCTGGATGCTGCGGTGGAAGGTGCCATGATCTCCAAGTTCCGTAATGCCGGGCAAACCTGTGTGTGCGCCAACCGTATCTATGTGCAGGACGAGGTTTATGATGCCTTTGCCGCCAAGTTGACAGCGGCGATGAGCAAACTCAGTGTAGGCAATGGCGTTGACCCGGGCGTAACCACCGGGCCGCTGATTAATCAGGCTGCGCTAGAGAAGGTTCAGAGTCATCTGCAGGATGCGCTGGAGAAAGGGGCGACTCTGGTGGAAGGTGGTGCCCATCTGGGTGGCAATTTTATGGAGCCCGCCATTCTCACCAATGTTACGGCGGATATGAATGTCGCCCGGGAAGAGACTTTTGGCCCGCTTGCGCCCTTGTTTCGCTTTTCTGAAGTGGACGATGTCATCCGTCAGGCCAATGATACTGAATTTGGTTTGGCGGCCTATTTCTATGGCCGGGATATTTCGCGTGTCTGGAAGGTCGCCGAGGCGCTGGAGTACGGCATGGTTGGCGTCAATACCGGGCTTATCTCCACAGAGGTTGCACCCTTTGGTGGTATGAAATCATCCGGCCTTGGCCGTGAAGGCTCTAAGTACGGCATGGATGAGTATGTGGAAATCAAATATATCTGCCTGTCGGTGTAACCTGCCTTTAAGGGAGTCAGTATGAGCAAAACCAATGAAGCTATGATGGCCCGCCGAGCCGCTGCGGTGGCCAATGGTGTCGGGCAAATCCACCCGGTATTTACCGAGCGTGCGGAAAATGCCAGTGTATGGGATGTCGAAGGGCGCGAGTATATCGACTTTGCCGGTGGCATTGCCGTGCTCAATACTGGGCATTTGCATCCCAAAGTCAAACAGGCGGTGAGTGAGCAGCTGGATAAGTTTTCCCATACCTGTTTCATGGTGTTGGGTTATGAAAGCTATATCGAAGTGTGTGAAAAACTCAATGCGCTGGTGCCCGGTGACTTTGCCAAGAAATCGGCGCTGTTCGCCAGTGGCTCTGAGGCCGTGGAAAACGCCATCAAAGTTGCCCGAGCCTATACCAAACGTACCGGTGTTATTGCCTTCACTTCGGGCTTTCATGGTCGCACTATGGCGGCGCTTGCCCTGACCGGTAAGGTGGCACCCTATAGCAAGGGTTTAGGGCTGATGCAGGCCAATGTATTCCGTGCCGAGTATCCCTGTGAGCTGCATGGCGTAACAGAAGATGATGCGATGGCGTCCATTGAACGCATCTTTAAAAACGATGCTGAGCCCTGTGATATCGCGGCCATTATCCTGGAGCCCGTGCAGGGCGAGGGCGGCTTTTACGCTGCATCTCCTGCCTTTCTGAAGCGTCTGCGTCAGCTGTGTGATCGCGAAGGCATCGTGTTGATTGCCGATGAGGTACAAAGCGGTGCCGGCCGTACAGGTACTTTCTTTGCAATGGAACAGACGGGCGTGGTTGCCGATATCACCACCTTTGCCAAGTCGATTGCCGGGGGCTTCCCGCTGTCGGGCATTACCGGCCGAGCAGAGGTGATGGATGCCATCTCCCCGGGCGGCCTCGGTGGCACCTATGCTGGTAACCCGCTGGCCTGCGCCGCAGCGCTGGCCGTGTTCGAGGTGTTTGAGCAGGAGCAGTTGCTTGCCAAAGCCAGTGCCATTGGCGAAACCCTGAAATCGGCATTCAATGCCTTGGCTGATAAGCATAGTTTTATTGCCGATGTGCGTGGCCTGGGGGCAATGATTGCTATCGAACTTATTCAAGACGGTGTGCCCAAGCCTGAGTATTGTGCTGCCATGCTGAGGCTAGCCCGGGAGCGTGGGCTTATCCTGCTCTCCTGTGGTACCTACGGCAATGTGCTGCGGGTGCTGGTGCCACTGACGGTGAGTGATGAACAGCTGGCAAGGGGCATCGATATTATGGCCGAGTGCTTCAACTTGCTGCCCGACTCAGTGTAAGGTTTGCAAGCTCGATCCCCTCAGCGGGTAAGCTAAGCCGCGCGGACGCTAAAGAATGAGCCATCAGCGTTGGGGATAGAGCCATCAGCGCCCGATTGAGTAGCGACAGCCAAAAAAAGGAAGGTCACTGACCTTCTTTTTTTTTGGCTAAGGCCCGGCTTAGCTTGCAGCTTTCATCGCCGCAGTAAAATCAGCCAGTCTGGCCAGCATCACCTGTGGCTCATGCAGATGCTGCTCAATAATCTTCACTACGGCTGAGCCTGAGATGGCACCGGCTGCGCCTGAGTTTATGGCCGCACGCACCTGCTCAGGGCTGCTGATCCCAAAACCCAGCAGTGGCGGTGGGGCGCTGAATTCTTTAAGGGTGCTGAGTACCTGATCCACCGGCATGCCAGCTTTGGTATCAGTGCCGGTAACACCGGCACGGGACAGTAGATAGGTATAGCCACTGCCGGCTTCACTGACCCGTTTTAGGGTGGCGTTGCCTGCATTAGGCGGCGCAATGAAGATAGGTGCAATGCCATGGGCTTTGGCAGAGGCGATAAAAGGTGCTGCTTCTTCAACAGGCACATCGGCGATAAGCACTGAGTCCACCCCGGAATCCCGGGCTTTGGCGTAGAAGTTATCTATGCCGTTGGCATACACCAGGTTGGCGTAGACCAACAGGCCAATGGGCAGTTGCGGGTATTTGGCGCGCACCTGGGTGAGCATATCAAAGCATACAGCTGGTGTGGTGCCCGAGCTGCGGGCACGCAAATTGGCGCCTTGAATAACAGGGCCGTCCGCCAGGGGGTCGGAGAACGGGAAACCCAGCTCCAGCGCATCGGCGCCGTGCTGCGCCAGAGTATCGATAATTGCCAGTGACAGCTCAGGGCTTGGGTCGCCCAGGGTCACAAAGGGCACAAAGGCGCCGCGCTGCTCTGCGCTCAGGCGGACAAAAGTAGTTTGGTAACGTGTCATGATCTGCTCCTGTCTGTCTTATTGGGCGTCTTGGCGCTGCAGTGCCTGCTCGGCCAGAATGTCCGATACGGTAAAGATATCTTTATCACCCCGACCGGACAGGTTAACCACCAGCAGGGTTTCTTTGGTTGCTTTTTTGGCAAGCTCGATGGCATAGGCCAGTGCGTGGGCAGACTCCAGTGCCGGGATAATCCCCTCAGAGCGCGCAAGCAGTTGGAAAGCGGCCAGCGCTTCATCGTCAGTCGCCGAGCCATATTGGGCGCGGCCAGTGGCGTGCAGATGGGCATGTTGTGGGCCAACGGAGGGGAAATCCAGACCGGCAGAGATGGAATAGGACTCTTCAATCTGGCCATCTTCATCCTGCATCAGCGGCGCTTTCATGCCAAAGAAGATGCCTGTTTTACCATGATGCAGCGGCGCGCCGTGCATCTCGGTATCTATCCCTTTACCGGCCGGCTCAACACCGATAAGTGCCACTGAGGTTTCATCAATAAAGTCGGTAAATATGCCGATGGCGTTCGAGCCGCCGCCGACACAGGCGATGACCGCATCCGGCAGACGGCCTTCCTTCTCAACAATTTGCTTTTTGGTTTCTTCGCCGATCACCTGCTGGAACTCCCGTACAATAGTCGGAAAGGGATGCGGACCGGCCGCAGTGCCTAGCAGATAGTGGGCACTGTCGTAACTGGCTGACCAGTCTCGAAGTGCCTCGTTACAGGCATCTTTCAGGGTGGCTGAGCCTGAGTGTACAGGAATGACTTCTGCACCCATCAACTTCATGCGAAACACATTGGGGGACTGACGCTCAACATCCTTGGCACCCATATACACACGGCATTTGAGCCCCAAAAGGGCACAGGCCAGCGCGGTGGCCACGCCATGCTGACCGGCGCCGGTTTCGGCAATAATTTCTTTTTTGCCCATACGCTTGGCCAGCAGCGCCTGACCCAGTACCTGATTGGTTTTGTGGGCACCGCCGTGCAGCAGATCTTCCCTCTTCAGGTAAATTTTAGCCAGTGGGTTGGGGCTTAAGTTCTTAGTCAGGGTCAGAGCCGTTGGACGACCGGCATAATTCTTCAACAGATCGACAAACTCAGCCTTGAAGTCGTCGTCCGCCATGGCGTCGATAAAGGCCTGCTCCAGCTGCACCAGCGCCGGCATCAGAATTTGCGGCACGAAGGCGCCACCGTAGTCGCCAAAATAGGCATCCAGTTTAAAATGGCTCATGTTACTTCCTTCTGTTTAATACTGTCTGAGGCGGGTGAATGCCTGTTCAACCAAATTGGCTTGTTTGATACCTGGGCTATCTTCCAGCCCTGAGTTAAAGTCCAGTGCAAGAAACCCGGCATTGTCGGCGGCTTTGGCGTTATCGGCATTCAGGCCGCCGGCCAGCATGGCGGATGACTTGTTTGGCAACTGTTGTTGCCAGTTGAAGACTTCGCCGCTACCGCCAAAACTCAGCTCGTCCTTGCTGTCGTACAGCAGGCGATCAACGACGGCGATAAGCTCATTGCTGATTTTGGCCGTATTGCCAGTAGCCACTTCCACGGCGATAGCTTTCCAGATTTGAATGCCATCTGGCAACATCGCTCTGATACGGGTAATTTCTGCAGCGCTTTCCTGGCCATGCAGTTGTACGGCGCCAAGACCAAGCTCACTGGTATAGCTGGCAATCACCTCGGGGGGTTGATTGACGAACACACCAACCAGCGCGAGCTTTTGTGCGGCTTTGCTGTTGGCAGTGGCTATTACTTTGGCCTGCTTCAACGTCAGTTTACGTTTGGAGTGCTCAGCGAAAATCATGCCGCCGTACACCGCCCCGGCTTGAGCCGCGGTTTGCATGTCCTGAATACGGGTCAGGCCACAGACCTTGTGTTCACCGTGGATAAGCCTGCGACAGGCCAGATCCAGTTCTTCCTGAGCCATCAGTGAACTGCCTACCAGAAAACCGGCAACCAGTGGGCTTAAACGGCGTACATCCTGATGGCTATAAATTCCTGATTCACTGATCACCAGTGTGTCGGCGGGGATGCGTGGCGCGAGTGTCTCTGTGGTGGCCAGAACTGTACTCAAATCTCGCAGGTTGCGGTTATTGATGCCGATAATCCGCGCCTCCAGCGCGATGGCGCGATCCAGTTCATCCTCATTGCTCACTTCGGTGAGGATATCCAGCCGGTACTTAGCGGCCTCGCTTGCCAGCTCCTGGTATTGCGCATCATCCAGTACTGACAGCATCAGCAAAATGGCATCAGCGCCTTGATGGGCTGCCAGTTGCACCTGATAGGGACTGACGAAGAAGTCTTTGCACAGGATAGGCTGATGTACCCGGGATTTAACCTGAGGAATATAGGCCATATCGCCCTGAAAAAAGGCTTCATCGGTCAGTACCGAGATGGCACTGGCATGGCGGCGATAGACTGAGGCAATATCGGCAATATCAAAATCGGCGCGGATAAGCCCTTTGGATGGACTGGCCTTTTTACACTCCAGAATAAAGCCGGCTTCCGGCTTGGCCAGGGCGTCATACAGACTGCGCTCTGACAGCTGCGGCGCAAGCTGCTCACCAAAGCGCTGTTTGAGCGCTTTGATGTGTGCGGTTTTGCTATTGACAATTTTGGTCAGTACATTGCTCATGCCTGTTTCTCCTGAGCATCTGATTGGCGTTGTTCCTGGCCGCCGACGTCAGCCAGTTGCTGCAGTAATGTCCAGCCTTTGCCGCTTTCCAGTATCGTCAGCGCCTGGGCGGTGCCGGTTTTCAGGCAGGGCGCCAATCCACTTAAATACAGGGCTGCGCCGGTATTGATAGCGACCGCATCCCTGTGCGCGGGTAGGCCATGGCCCTGCAGAATGGCGCGGGTGATTTCGGCATTCTGCTCTGGCTCACCGCCTTCCAACTCTGCAATGGTGGCGCCCTGTACACCGAAATCGGCAGGAGTCAATGTGTATTCCTTAAGCGCACCGTCTTTGAACTCGACAACGCTGGTGTCGCCGTGCAGGGCGATTTCATCCAGCCCGCTGCCATGTACCACCATGGCGCGCTTCACCCCCAGCGCTTTGAGGGTCTGTGCAATCGGCATCAACAGCGACTGGCTGTATACTCCAAGCAGCATAAAGTCCGGACTGGCAGGATTGATAAGGGGGCCAAGGATATTGAACAGAGTTCGGGTTTTAAGCTGCTGACGCACAGGCACTGCATGTTTGACGCCGGCGTGGTAATGGGGCGCAAATAGAAAGCACAATCCCAGCTGTTCAAGACAAGCGGCAGCTGACTGGGGGGGCATGGTCAGATCGATACCAAATCTGGCCAGCAGATCCGAGGAGCCTGACTTGCTGGAGACACTGCGATTACCATGCTTGGCCACTTTGGCGCCCGCTGCTGCGGCTACAAAGGAGGCGGTGGTGGAGATATTGATGGTGTTGAAACCATCGCCGCCGGTACCGACGATATCAATCACTCCGTTTATTCCAGCTGGCTTGGGAAAAGTTTTGGCTGCATGGCGAAGCGCAATAGCGGCACCGGTAATCTCATCTATGGTTTCGCCGCGAACTTTCAGGGCGATCAGCATGGCGGCCATATTGGTCTGGGTCATCTCGCCGCGCACCAGCGAGGTGAATAGCTCCTGGCTGTCGCCACGGGACAGACTCTGACCCTGAAACAGCTGCTCTAAAAGGCGTTGCTGGGATTGTGCCATTACTGACCTCCTGTCATGGCTTGGGCTTGGGCTTGGAGTTGGCTACGGCTTTTCAGATATGCCAAGGTCTGCACCAACAGGCGACTGCCGGCTGGGGTCAGAATCGACTCCGGATGGAACTGAAAGCCCACCGATGGGTGCTGCTTGTGGCAAATAGCCATAGTCAGTGAATCGTTATCAGCATCGGTGGTGGCAATCACCTCCAGACACTCCGGCACGGCGGTCGCCACCAGTGAGTGATAGCGGGCGACGGGCAAAGGCGATGGCAGCTGAGCAAACAGAGGATTGCCGTTGTGATACACATTGCTGCTCTTGCCATGGACTACAGTCGGGGCACGGCCCACTTTGCCGCCATAGTGCTCGACCACGGCCTGATGGCCAAGGCAGATCCCCAGGATCGGAAGTTGCCCGGCCACTTTCTCCAGCAGTTGCATCATACAGCCTGCTTCGTGGGGGGCTCCTGGTCCGGGGGACAACACCAGCGCGGTGGGAACCGTTTCTGACAATAATTTATCGGCCAAGAAGTTCACATCGATATCGTTGCGATAGATCACCACTTCGCAGCCCAGGCTTCTGAATTGATCCACTAGGTTGTAGGTAAAAGAGTCGAAGTTATCCAAGAGATACAGTTTCATGCGCCACCTCCCTGTAAAATGGCATTGATGACAGCCTGGGCCTTGTGGCGGGTTTCATCGGCTTCCAGCTGTGGCACTGAATCAAATACCACGCCTGCGCCAGCCTGAATGTGGGCGATACCATCCGCCACAAAGGCGCTGCGGATAACAATGCAGGTGTCCATATCGCCAAGGCCATTGAGGTAACCCACGGCACCGCCATAGCTGCCGCGGCGCTCGCCTTCACACTTACGCACCAGCTGTGAGGCCCGCACCTTGGGGGCGCCCACCAAAGTGCCCATATTCATACAGGCCTGATAAGCATGCAGGGCATCGAGATCATCACGCAACTGGCCGGTGACCCGACTGACCAGATGCATCACATGGGAGTAACGGTCGACTTTTAAAAGCTCTGCCACCTTGCGACTGCCGGCGCGGGCAATACGGGCGATGTCGTTGCGGGCCAGATCGACCAGCATCAAATGCTCAGACAACTCCTTTTTATCTAGTCGCAGTTCAAGCTCTATGCGTGAATCCAGATCGGCATCTATGCTGCCATCGGCCGCGTTGCCCCGAGGGCGGGTTCCTGCGATGGGGTACACCTCAACCTGATTGTTGGCGGCGTCATACTTGAGGGCACTTTCCGGTGAGGCGCCAAACAAAGTGAAGTCCGGACCGCGAAAATAAAACATATAGGGGCTGGGATTGTTTGAGCGCAGCGCCCGGTAGGCACCAAGGGGGCTTGGGCAGGGCAGGCTGAACCGACGTGACGGCACCACCTGAAAAATATCGCCGTCGACAATATGCTCTTTCAGCGCATCGACTTTGCGGCAGAAATCCGTATCGCTGACATTGACCGTTATCTGCGCATCAACCGGCTTAAGTGCTTCTGCGGGGCAGTGAGCTTTGGCCAGACTGATAAGGTTTGCCGTGCGGTTAGCCAGCTTGCCAAGTACCAGATCATCCCGGGTAAAGGCGTGGGTGATAAGCTGTGCGCTGGCCTGTTGATGGTCAATCAGCAACAGGGTTTCTGCCAGATAGAAAAGATAATCCGGGCAGTGATTGGCACCGGATTGGGTTGGCGGCAGTGGCTCAACGGTATCGATCAGATCGTAGGCCAGTACGCCGCCGAGGAACAGATCTTCAAAGGCAGTGACGCCGCCAATCTCTTTGACCAGCATCCTGAGCCCTTCCAATGGCGAGCAGGCTTTGAGACGAGAGTCTTCATCCATAACACAGGATGGACGCACCAGTGTCACCATCAGGGTCGCTTCTGCCTGGGTTTTGGCCGAACCCGGAAATTCATCCCCGTTAAAATAATCCGCGATCGGGGCGAGCAGCGCCATGCCGTTGGCGCTCAGGGCGCTGAAGGTCAGCTGGTATCCATCGGCTCTTATCATCAGCGCCGCATCTGTCATCACCAGGCTTTTTAAATGATCCTTGGTAGCAATTTCAGCCGATTCCAGCAGCAGGGTATTGGCCGAGTCATGACACAAATACTGGTAAAGGCTAAGGGGATCGCTGTGATAGCTGATAGCCTGCTTTTGGGTAAAAATGTCGGGAAACTTGGTGCATCCCTGATTTTCAGTAGGTTTCATCCGTCTTTCCTGTTGTAGTCAGCATGGCTGAGCGTCTTATTCCTGCTACCTTGCGGGACTTTTTTACAGATTTAACCAGACATAAAAAAGACCCGCTTTGTGCGGGCCTTTGTCGAGTTCTGTCTCAGTAAAATGAGTGAAGCACAACACACTACCCGCAAGTTAGATAGTGCCACCACCAGTTGTTAATGATGAAGCTGTGCTTGTTCATTTTACATGTCACCTGTGTTGTCTTCACCCCATAGAAACCCAATCCGGTAAAGTTTGTCAATTGAATAATGTTCATTTTTAACCATGAGCGTTTTTTTCTTTTACAACGCATTCTTTATGGATTGCCGGATGGTTGCTATCGCGTTGCGTCTTGTTCCTGGCTGTGCCGTGTCGGCCATTAGTTTGTTCTTGCTTGCATTCGCTAAGTTAGGGAAAGTGCGAACAAGTCCTCGCACCGCTCTGGCTTACGGGCAAATTCGAGTTCAAGGTATTCAACTGCAGCAAGGCGGGTTGGCTTTCAAAGCGCAATACCACAGCCATCGTGTTTGCCCGAAAGCCCCGAAGGGCGAGGTTGACAGCCCTATCTGCTTGGTTGCAGCTCTCGCTAAGGATCAGGCCATTAACGTCGAACTGCGTCGCCCATCTCGGGGCTGTCATCACTGGCAGAGCACGCACGGGACTTATTCGCACCTTCCTTAGCGCTTTTGCTTGAAGAAAATAGTACAATTCAATTCATGATAACTGATACTTTACTGGCTGATTTGCACAGCCATACTACTGCATCTGATGGCAGGCTGACGCCCGCCGAATTAGTGGCAAGAGCCCTGGAGCAAGGGGTACAGATGCTGGCGATTACCGATCACGATACAGTCGATGGTTTGCAATCGGCCCATGAGTTCAATCTGGCACAATCTGAGCCGCTGAGGTTGATCAATGGTGTCGAGATTTCCACCCGCTGGCACCATTTTGATATTCATGTGGTGGGGTTGAATCTGGATGTTTCCCAGCCAGCATTGCTTGAGTTCCTTGAGAAACAGCGGCTTTTGCGCGAAGAACGGGCCCGGGAAATCGGCGAGCGACTGGCCAAGGCTGGTATTGACGGGGCGTATGACGCTGCCCGACAACTTGCCGGCAACGCTGCAATCAGTCGCGGCCATTTTGCCCGTTTTCTGGTGGACGCCGGTCATGCGCCGAACACCATGGCTGTTTTCAAGCGTTATCTGGCCAGAGGCAAAACCGGCTATGTACCCAACAACTGGGCCGATATTGCTACGGCAATCAGGATCATTCATGATGCTGGCGGTGTGGCCGTGATGGCGCACCCGAGCGCCTATAAGCTCTCGGCCAAGTGGCTCAAGCGCCTGCTTCGGGAGTTTAAAGAGGCTGGCGGCGATGCCATGGAAGTGGTGATGGGGCAACAAACGTCGGACGACAGGGTACTGATGGCTGCACTGAGTATTCAAAAAGGTTTGCTGGCCTCCGTTGGCAGTGACTTTCATTTCCCCGGCCACTGGATCGAGCTGGGTAAAAATTTACACCGGGCCAAGGGATTGTCCTGGGTCTGGGAATCAGACAAGTGGGAAACCCGAGCATGAGTCAGTTTTTCTATGTGCATGAGGTGAATCCTCAGGCACGTTTAATCAGTCAAACGGTCAGTATTCTTAAAAATGGCGGAGTGATAGTATACCCCACGGATTCAGGTTACGCCCTGGGATGTATGATTGGCGATAAAGGCGCCACAGAGCGTATTGCCCGTATCCGTAACATTCAGTACGACCACAACTTCACCCTGATGTGTTTGGAGTTGTCTGAACTGTCCAGTTACGCCAGAGTGGACAATCAGGCATACCGCCTGCTGAAACACTGCACCCCGGGCCCTTTTACTTTTATTTTCAAAGGGACCAAGGAAGTGCCCAAGCGTTTGCTGAATGACAAACGTAAGACCATAGGTATCCGGGTGCCGGACAATGTCATCGCCCGTGAACTGTTGCAGGCGCTGGGCGAGCCCATGCTGTCCACTAGTTTGATTATGCCGGGAGAAGAGTTTACCGAATCTGATCCTGAAACCATTCGCGATCGCCTGGAGCATCAGGTGGATGCGATTCTGCACGGCGGTTATCTGGGCGAGAATCCCACCACAGTGGTGGACCTGTCTGAAGGTGAAGTGGAAATAGTGCGTCAGGGCGCCGGTGACCTCAATCGGTTTCTGTAAACAACACATACCATTTCTTTAATCGCGATGAAATTGCAGGTATAATCGCGCGCTTGGCGAGGATCCGCCGGATGTTGGGTCAATTGTGGGGAGCTCATGCAGGGCGCACAACAAGTCTTACCTTTAGCTGTTGTACGCGGCGAGCCGATTTCTGAGCTCCCGGTCGATCTTTTTATTCCTCCTGAGGCGCTGGAAGTTTTTCTGGAAGCCTTTGAGGGTCCGTTGGATTTACTCTTGTATCTGATCCGCAAGCAAAAACTCGATATAGTGGATTTACCTCTGCAGCAAATTGCGGCTCAATATCTGGAATACATCACCCTGCTGACCGATGCCCAGGTCGATCTGGCTGCCGATTATCTGGTGATGGCGGCAACTCTGGCGGAAATTAAGTCCCGTCTGCTGCTGCCCAAAATGGTCACTGAAGATGAGGAGGAGCCGGACCCCAGAGCTCTGCTCATCAAGCAACTGAAAGCCTATGAAGTGATTAAGTATGCTGCAGAGGCGATGGATCAGTTACCCCGACTGGAGCGGGATCTGTTTCAGGCCAGCGCTCAGGTGGCGCCCGGGGTGAAACCCCAGATGCTGCCGCCGGATGTGTCACTGGGTGAGTTGGCTCGGGCCTTTGCCGGGGTACTGAAACGGGCTGAAGCTTACGCTCATCACGAGGTTAAGCGCGAGACGCTGTCAACCCGTGAGCGTATGAGTCAAATTTTGGCGATGTTGGAGGACGGGGAGTTCACGCCATTTTCCAGGTTGTTCACTGTGTTCGAAGGCCGCGCCGGAGTGGTAGTGACTTTTCTGGCATTGATGGAATTGGTGAAAGAACTGCTGGTGGAGCTCTACCAGCGTCAGCCCCTTGCGATGATTTATGTTAAAGCCCGCTGATGCAGATCAATTCTGAGCAACTTAAGCAACTGATTGAAGCCTGTTTGTTTGTACAGGCCAGACCCATCACTCTCAAGGAAATGAGGGAAACTGTGCTGGCACCTTTCAGTGTGTCCAGAGACCGAATCCGCAGTGCAGTGGAAGAGCTGCAGCAGGATTACCTGCCCCGTGGCGTACAGCTGGTGAAAGTGGCCGGTGGCTATCGCTTCCAGAGCCGGGAAGAACTCAGCCCTTACCTGCAAGTGCTGTGGCAGGAAAAAGCACCCAAATATTCCCGGGCTTCACTGGAGACGCTGGCGGTGATTGCCTATAAACAGCCGGTAACCCGAGGGGATATCGAACAGGTTCGCGGTGTGGTTGTAGGCAGCCATATCATCAAAGTATTGACTGAACGGAATTGGATCCGTGTTGTGGGTCATAAGGA
Organism: Shewanella sp.; assembly: GCA_021462625.1. Taxonomy (GTDB): domain Bacteria; phylum Pseudomonadota; class Gammaproteobacteria; order Enterobacterales; family Shewanellaceae; genus Shewanella. The sequence continues at coordinate 4,381 of JAJNAU010000011.1, read as the reverse complement.
AGTGGCGGGCAGACCGGCACTCTATGCGACCTCCACGGAGTTTTTATCATATTTTGGCCTGGAGACGCTGGCGGACTTGCCTCCGCTGACCGATCCTGAATCATTGGCCGCCTTGTTCTCCAATCGGGAGCAGGCGACAGAGCAGTTAGAAGAGTCGACTAATGAGTGAAAAATTGCAGAAAGTCTTGGCCCGCGCAGGCCATGGCTCCCGTCGTGAGATGGAGGCATGGATTGCTGCAGGACGAGTTAGTATTGATGGACAAATCGCCAATCTGGGTGACCGTATCGAGGCTGATGCCAAGGTGCGTATCGATGGTCGGGCAGTATCGTTGAAATCTGCCGACGATATCGTGTGTCGTGTATTGGCGTATCATAAGCCTGAAGGGGAAATCTGTTCCCGTAAGGATCCTGAAGGCCGTCCAACGGTATTCGACCGTTTGCCCAAGGTGCGTGATGCACGCTGGGTCGCGGTAGGCCGTCTGGATATTAATACTTCAGGTTTGCTGTTGTTCACCTCTGACGGTGAACTGGCCAACCGTTTGATGCACCCCTCCAACGAAGTCGAGCGTGAATACGCTGTGCGCACCTTTGGTGAGGTGACTGAAGCAGCGGTGCAGCGTCTGCGCAGCGGGGTGATGCTGGAAGATGGACCAGCCCAGTTTGACTACATTAAGTCAGCCGGGGGCGAAGGCATCAATCAATGGTGGCATGTGGGATTGCGTGAAGGCCGCAACCGTGAGGTGCGTCGTTTGTGGGAGTCTCAGGAAATTCAGGTCAGCCGCCTTATTCGCGTGAGATACGGCATGATTGAGTTGCCCAACACCCTGCCACGGGGAGGTTGGATTGAACTGCCACTGGAGCAGGTGAACTATCTGCGTCAACTGGCCGGCATGGACCCTGAAACCCGCACTCTGCTGGGCGCTGACAAGCACAGTGTAGCCCGTGCCACGGTGCGCAGTGCCAAGATCAAACGGGCGGTGCGCAAGCACAAAACCAACACCGGCAAGGCCCGTTCCAAGCCAAGCCGTCAGCGCAGTTGATAAAACTATCGTATTGAATTAAAAGGTCGTATTTGCGGCCTTTTTTTTCAGACAGACACTAAGGAAGGTGCGAATAAGTCCCGTGCGTGCTCTGCGAGTGCTGACAGCCTCTAGATGCGCGGCGCAGTTTGAAGTTAATGGCCCTAGTCCTTAGCGAGAACTGCAACCAAGCAGATAGGGCTGTCAGCCTCGCCCTACGGGGCTTTCGAGCCAATACGACTTCGGCGGAATTCAGCTTTGAAAGGCAACCCGCCTTCCTTTATCTGAATACCTCGAACTCGCTTCTGCTCATAAGCCCGAGCGGTGCGAGGACTTGTTCGCACCTTCCCTAATAGCAGGTTTGTCTTACTTTTTATTGTGTTACCCGTGTCTATGATGAGGCAATCATATCACCTTTTATCAGGTGGCCACCTTTATTGCGCCACTACATGGGAGGAACCACTTCACATCAGCGACTACTCCCCCCATGAAGGGAAAACCAACATCTATTTTACTCGGGTCGAACTGGGATGAAAGTGCTGTGGTTGCCGGGTGATGTCTGGTGACGATCAATTCCAGATAACTAAAAATCCCCGCAACGCGGGGATTTTTAGTTATTAATTGCGGCAATTAGCCATAAGAGATTACCAGCGCTTACTGGTCATCATCAGTAAAGTCGGCAGCAGGTTTGGGCTTTCTGCGCATTGGCGCGTCGCCCACATCGACACCGGTGATAAAACGTTTGTCGCGCTTGGGTGCCGGTTGGCCGGCCGTCTTTTTGGCCGGGCGTTTTGCCGCCGGTTTGCCGGTGGTTTTCTTACCGGGGGCCGCTTTTTTCTTTGGCACTTCTTTCAGACCACTGAACTTGGGCTCAAGGCCGGGCAGGGTGGTGAAATCAAAGGTCTTGCGCAGAAACACCTGCACCTTTTTAAAGTTGAGCCAGTCTTTGGGGCCAACCAGAGAGGCTGCATCACCCTTGGCGCCGGCACGACCGGTGCGGCCAATGCGGTGCACATATTCTTCGGCAAACTTGGGCATATCAAAGTTCACCACCAAAGACACGTTCACCAGATCCAACCCCCGGCTGGCGACATCTGTGGTGACCAGAATTTGCTGCTGGCCGCGGCTGAAGCTGTCCATAATCTGATTACGGGCGCTTTGCTTCAAATCGCCACTTAACGCAGCAGTCGAAAAGCCCTGCTCAGACAAGAGGGCCGCCAGACGGTCAGTGTCGCCGCGGGTGGCGGTAAACAGGATCACCTGCTTGTGCTCTTCCTGCTTCAGCAATGCCATCAGCACGGCTTCTTTGTGGGTGAGGTTGTCACACAGGAAGATACGCTGGGTGATATCACCATGTTCCGTGTGGCTGGCTCCAATAGCCACATGCTCAGGCTGCTTCAAAAGCTCTGCGGCGATGTCGTTGACTTCGTTGTGATCTAGGGTGGCCGAGAACATCAGGGTCTGACGACGTCTGTGATCAGCTGCCTCATGAATAGCTTTCAGCTGAGGGGCAAAGCCCAAATCCAACATACGGTCGGCTTCGTCCAGTACCAACAACTCCAACCCATTCAGGTAGAGTTGTTTTTGGAACAGATGGTCGGTTACACGACCCGGAGTACCCACGATAAAGTGAGGATCCCTGGCCAGCGCCCTGGCCTGATCGTTGAAATTTTCCCCCCCAAGGATAGCCACCGCTTTGTATTGGGTGTTGGCAGTCAACAGCCTCAGTTGACTGTATACCTGATGCGCCAGTTCGCGGGTAGGCAGCAGGATAAGCACACGAGGGTCCTTTTTGGACAGAGCCTTGGTGGAGATGACTCTCTGCATGGCCGGCAGCAGGAAGGCCAGTGTCTTGCCTGAACCTGTTTTCGACGATGCCATCAAGTCACGGCCACACAGGGCGACCGGGATGGCCTGCTCCTGAATGGGAGTCGGGGTGCTGATCCCCATGTGATCCAGGCTGGCCATTAAACGTTTGTCCAGAGAGAAATCGGAAAATTGCAAAGGTGTACTCCTATTGAAGGTAAGCAGTGCTCGCTTATCGATGGCAAAATGACGCCGGCGCTGAGTACATACGGTGTGTGATTACCTTCCGTATATAAAATGACGCGCTATTGTATACCCATGTGCTTCGGGGTTAAACCCAAACACCTTCCCAACCATTTTTTGCCCGGCCATTATTTGTTGTCATTGGTCTGTCTGCTACAACTAACTATACTGTCTGCTCACCCCGGGGCAGGGGCAGATAAGAGGAGAAAAAGTGTGACAGGACACAAGCCGATGACCATAGGATTGGCGCTGGGCAGTGGCGCCGCCAAAGGTTGGGCTCATATTGGCGTGCTTAACGGTCTGGCAAAACTTGGGATCTATCCGGATAAGGTGGCAGGCTGCTCAGTTGGCGCCCTGGTTGGTGCAGCCTATGCCAATGACAATCTTGATGAACTGGAAAACTGGGTCAGGGGGTTTTCACAATGGGATGTATTGGGGCTGTTGGACCTGAGTTGGCGCAAGGGCGGGCTGATAGGTGGTGAGCGGGTGTTTAATGTGCTGGAATCCCATATCGGCGATGTCCGCATTGAAGATCTCAAACTGCCTTTTACTGCGGTAGCCACGGATCTTTATTCAGGTCAGGAAATCTGGTTTAGCGAAGGTGAGCTTAGACATGCCGTGCGGGCGTCATGCTCGATGCCGGGCATTCTGTCACCGGTTAAGCAAGGGGAGCGCTGGCTGGTGGACGGTGCAGTGGTCAATCCCGTGCCAGTATCGGTTGCCCGGGCGATGGATGTGGATGTGGTGGTTGCCGTGGATTTAAGCGGCGAGCGACGTCGCCGTATTCAGGCGGTGCCGGTCAGCCTCAAGAGCGAACCGCTAACAGCGGCTGATATCGTCAAAGCTGATGCTCACAGTGCTACAGGATTTACTGATTTGCTGGCCAGAGGGCGGGAATATCTGCTCGGGCTGACCGATGTGTTTGGCCGCAAGTCCCGCCAGGACCCGGGCATGTTAGCGGTGATGTCCCAGTCAATGGATATTCTTGAACAGCGCCACAAGCGGGCAAGGCTGATGGGAGATCTGCCGGATGTCTGTATTCTGCCCAGAGTTGGGGACATTGGCATTATGGAATTTCACCGCGCCGAAGAGGCCATTGCCGCCGGTGAACAGGCTGTGCTCAGTGCCAGACACCAGATTGAATTGGTACTGGGATTGTGATGTTAACATCTTCTCAGGTTGCAGTGGCCTGACAATATTCGTGAAAACACCCGGTTTGTCATCGCAATGCTGTTCACTTAGTATGTTTCCGTTACGTTTGAAAGAGAAAGATTGAACCACGAAGACCACGAAGAAAAGCTTTTCTTTGCTAT
>JAJNAU010000010.1 GCA_021462625.1 Shewanella sp. | reverse complement strand
GTAGAACAACTACACCACAATCGCGTTGCTTTGTATAAAACAACGACAAAGTGCTGCAAAAACCATCTTCAAAGGTCAACAGACCCTAGCTATCTTCCCGTTTTTATTTCTTCACCTTGCCAGCATTAACCAAAAATCATCTCGCCTTTCAGTGAAATACGGCGCACTGTCAGTATCCATCTTCGTCAGTATTAAGGGCCGCTGACCTTTTGTGGTTAAATTGCACTCTATCACAAAGCGTTTTAGACGCGGCAAGGTGTGTGCCGCATCTAGGCGCTGTCATCACTCGCTGAGCACCCACAGGACTTATTCGCACCCTCGCTAAGCAATTAATTACACCTCAACAAAGCATAAAACGCTTTTAGCCCAGCCCTATGGGCAGCGTTTGTGGCCCCTTTCTCCTGCGTTATCGGTTTCTCATGTAGGCCAAAGCCTCTTCCTTGGATAAAGAACCCACAAACTGCTGCAAAAAAATCACCAAAGGCCACTGAACCTAACAATCTATGTCTGAATCCAAGCTTTCCCGCGGGATCAATGACTTGTTTTCCGGACTGCCGCCATTGAAAAAATGGCGGCATGGGCTGATATTAACCGCGGTCATATTGCAGATCATCTCCTCCTCTTTCATGCATATCCATGCAGACACGCTGCCGAGCAGTTTCGGCGCACTGGATTGGTATCACATTGTTGTCGGTCTAGGACTCTTGCTGCTGGTGCCTGTATTTATGGGGATTTTACTCAAGCGTCGTACCTGTCGGGTTCTGTATCCCTGGCTGGCGGGTAGCTTTAACGTGATTAAAGAAGACATTCACACCCTGCAAACCCTCACGCTGCCACCATTCAGATCCGCGGGATTGGCGGCCTGTGTTGAAGGATTGGGACTGCTGGCTTTGTTGCTGGCGGCGCTCAGCGGCACACTCTGGTTTATTGGCATGCGTCAGGGATCGAGTGAGGCAGCTGATTTACTGAACCTCCACAAAAACCTAATAGGCCTTATAGAAACCTATATATACGGTCACGGCGGCTTTGCGCTGCTGCACTTTATAACGCCTGGTGGCGTCAGTCCAAATAACCGATGTTCAACATCAACAGCAAGATATTCCCGGGAAAAGACTTCCAACCTATGACTAAAGCCGTTAAGGTGCTGATGTTCATTGGAATAGAGCACTATGGAAAAATACGAACAACTCTTGATTTCATTGCGCCGCATCATCCGGGCCATTGATATCCATTCAAAACAACTCAGTAAATTTGCCGGTCTGACCGGGCCTCAGTTGATGGTGATGCACCAAATCTCTCAGCTAGACGGCCCGTTGGCAAAGCAAGTTGCCGATGAGATTAATCTCAGCCCGGCCACCGTGACCAACATCATAGATAGACTTGAGTCCAGGGGACTTGTTATCAGGATCCGCAGCCAGAGTGACAAACGTAAAGTACACCTCTATCTGAGTGAACAAGGGAAAAAAGTCCACAAGGATGCGCCCAGGGCGTTACAAGAACACTTCATTAAACGCTATCAGGCATTGAATGAGTGGGAGCAAAGTCAATTGCTGTCAGCTGTTGAACGTATTGCCTATATGATGGATGCAGAAGATCTGGATGCCGCTCCTGTGTTGGTAGTTGGTAATATTCATAACCCTGACAATCAGGATAACAGCAACGACAGCGATTAAGTTTCAGGTTACTACAAGATCACTGCAAGAGCCCCAAATTTGGGGATCAGAGTACCTTGCTCCAGATATTCATACTTTCAAGATTACCTGAAATTTGTGTGTTGTTGATTAGCCGGCCCTGATATTCATAGCCCTGACGGGCAAAAGTTCGATTCATACTGACGGAGGCAGCTCTGGCAATAGTGTAGGCCAATTGATAGCCTGACTGCTGCATTTCGCTCTCCATGGTAGCGAGCAATGATCCAGCCAAATGTTGTCCGCGAAACTCCGGCAATGTCGCAAAATCTGTCATCTCCACAGCCAGATTCTCTGCATCCTGCTCTGCAGAAGCCAATGCCACCAGTCGACTTTGAAACTTAATGCCATAATATCTAACATTCTTGGCCATCATCTGCCGCAGATATTCGCCATCATAGATCGGGAATGGATAAGTGGGGAACACTTCCCGGTACAGGTGTGCCATCTCGTGCACATGCCCCTGATCAAGAGGAATAATCTGCCAATTTCGATTGGGGACAAAGGGTGTAATATTCATGGTTGCCAGTTCAAGTACCCTGTCATAATCAGCTGAGCCGGACTCATACTGCCGCTGAGAGTCAGGGTATGCAGCCAGTAACAGAGCATCCTCTCCCCCCCCCAATCCATGAGAGCCAAAATACCCGGGTAAGCACGCTTCTTCCACAAACCCCTGCTGTAAAAACGGTTCTGCATCACTTTGTCTGACTTTGGCGATAAGCTTCCCAAGCATCTGCTCTTTGGCCAATTGACGCATGGCCTTTGCCAACACACTGGGTGATCCCTGCTGCATCGACATCAGATACACCCTGTCACTGTTAGGACCAAACTGTACGCTCGCTCCTTTCAGGCTGCTACAAATATCAAATTCTTCAGTCTTCATGACTACCACGCTAACTCCTTAAACCGCTTTATCTTTCCGCTTCCAATGGCCGACTGTAACACCGGCAGCCATCACGCCTCCTGACAGCATTAATCCATAAACACTCATATCCAACCCCAAATTTGCCATGGGCCCTGGTAATACCAACGGGTTAGTCATCAGCAAAATGGCACATCCTCCGCCGCAGAGCATTGAAGCCATGGCGGTAAAACTATCAACTCTAGGCCAATACAATGCAGCAAGTGTAGGTAACACCAATCCAGATACCATAAAGCCGTATGCATAAAGAATAGCATCCAGCACCTGGGTAGCAGCTGACGCAAGTATCATGGCAACGCCCCCCAACAATGCTGTCACCAACATGGACAAGCGAACTGCCCTGGGGTGATGTGGAGAAATGTTAAGTACATCCTGAGTAAGGTTTGACGAAGCCGCCATCAGGCAACTGTCTGCCGTTGACATAATTGCCGAAAAATAAGCGGCTATAACTATCCCGGTGATACCGATAGGCAACAGATCACGTATCATAGCGGGTACCGCCATTTCCGCATCCATTTGCGGCAACAATACCCGGGCACACATGCCCAGCACCACACCGCTAAACGCCATCAAGGGGTATTCCAGCACACCGGCCAAATACCAGGCCCGTTTCGCCGCAGCCGCATCCCGACAGGCAAACATCCGTTGGTATAAGGTCATGGCCACCAGCCAGACAGGAGTAATGGTCACCAACCAATTAAATGCGGTTGCGGCACTTAATGATGACAAAGAAAAATACGAAGCAGGCAGGCTGGCGCGCAATCCAACCCATCCGCCGACAGCGTTCAACGCAAAGGGAATTGCAAACAACGATAGCCCCAATAACAGCACTAACCACTGAACACTGTCGGTGTAGATCACTGCCTTAAGACCACCAAATACAGTATAGATAACGGTAACACCACCGATCACCCATAACATCAAATCAAGATTGGAGATACCTGTGGCCGGCTCTGCCAGTAAAGTCGCAGCCGCCAACTTTGCACCGGCTAACATTTGAGCCCCGGTAAATCCGAGATAGCCAACACAGGAAATGACTGCTGCAACTAGCGCGACACCCGCACCAAAACGGCGACGGAGCAAATCAGGATAAGTCAACAATCCATGTTGTGCCTCAAGTTGTTTCACTTTCGGGATCAAGATTACTGCAGACAGCCATGCGCCCAACAGTCCGGTAAACAGCAGCCAGCTGCCTGCCAAGCCTAAGGAAAATCCCAACCCGGCAAGCCCGATAGAGAAGCCACCTCCTACATCTGTAGCCGCAATTGAAAAGCCGACGTGACGGGCCTTTATCCCCCTTCCGCCCAAATAGTAATCATCGCCGTTACGATGGTTTAGAGAGTGATAATAACCAAACCCAAGTAACCCAAGTAGATAGGCAACAAATATTGCGTAATCCAACTGATGCATTATTAACTGCCAAGCAGGAAGGATACGTCGGCACTGCGCCCCTCAAAATTTGTCGCCATCAGGCGCGTTTCCCCTTCCTTGGTTTCCTTGCGGACATATTCTGGCTGTACCGGCATTTTTCCAAGGCCACCGATACCGTCTACGATAAAGGTCGGAATAGCAGGGCCTGATACCCAGCCTCTGATCCCATGATAGATCTCCAACATGCGATCATAACTAACCTGAAACTTACTGTTACCTGGGGCAGGGTCCATGGAATACACATAATAAGGTCTGATGCCATTGGAGATAAGCGACATCACCAGCTCCCGCATCACATCAACATCATCGTTGACCCCTTTGATCAACACACTTTGATTTCCTAGCATAATTCCGCTGTTACGCAGCATAGTCATGTGTTTGATAAATAACGATGTTATCTCTTTCGGATGATTAACCTGAGTATTGAGCAAGGTCACCCGATTTTTGACCAGCACCCGACATAACTCTGGAGTGATACGCGTTGGCAATTGAGTTGGCAAGCGACTACCGATGCGCAGGATTTTCAAATCCGGCCTAGCCTCCCGAATCATGGATAAAATAGTATCCAGTCGGTCGTCAGTCAGAAGCAAAGGATCACCGCCGGACAGGAGTACATCTTCAATTTCAGGATGTGCCTGTAAGTACGCCACCGACTGTCGAATTCTATCCATTGAAATAACATTCAACGGATCTGAAACCATGCGTTTGCGGGTACAGTGTCGACAGTAAGCTCCGCAGATGTTATGCACCAGAAACAGTACCCGGTTTGGGTATCTGTGCACGATGGAGGTCCCCGCTGGCATCATGTCATCTTCAGCCAGCTGATCACCCAACTCATGGGGAGCAACATCCATTTCATCCTGCTCAGGGACATACTGTAATCGGATAGGACAGGCAGGATCTTCCTGATCCATCAGTTGGGCTATGTAAGGTGTGATACGAGCGGCAATGACCTGATAAACCTCATCATCAACGGGATTGATATTACTGAATACCCGCGCTAACTGTTTATCGGTCTTAAAGGAGCGAGCCAAGGTTTCACGCCAGGGCGTATTGGCCACATCGAATGCCATCAACGCCTGATAATCTTTAAAATCCTTCGGTGAACAATCAGATACCAGCGTCAGGGGAATATCGGGTGAAAAATGCTTCTCTTTCAAAGACAACTGAGACATGCGAACGCTTCCTTTCTACTATTAATTTAATTACAACAATAATAATTTCAACTCTAACTATTGTCACATCAACTAGATTGAAAAACAAGCGACACACCACCGGAAACACCTTTTAAATATGCTTCAAACAAAGTGAAAACAACCAGATAGGCGCTCAAGCAAAGAAGATTAATCGACATTTACCAACTCATTGCATGGATTCGCACGCCGCAACCACTCATTAAAAATTAATATCAATAGATATCATAAAATCGATCATACAAATTTACTTAATAGTGTTAACCCCACCAACTCTGGTAGGGCCAACACTAAAGTGTGTTCAATGCCTTGGTATGATAATCCACTGCAATCGATTAACTGCCGAGTAACAATGCCTCCTCAGAGGTATCCCTTCCAAAAAAAGCCCCTGCACTTGGGCGGGGGGCTGCTCTGATAACTTGCAGGGGAACTGCAAACTGGGGGGTATCAGCTCTTTACACTAGGGTCTGTTGACCCTATGAGATCAGCAGGTTGCTTCACGCTTCTTGGCTTCCTCATCCCACTTTGGCGTGATCTCTTTGAGGAACTTCTGCTTGTCAGCATTCATCTTGTCCATATCCATACCCAGCACCTACAGAGCCTTGGCCTTGGTAGAGATGTCCAGAACCACAACCGGCTCAGTCACACCGTGTTTGGCCAGTACCTGAGCCAGTTTCACACGGGCATCGGCAGACTTGTCTACAGAAGTACCCAGAATACGCAGTGCTTTTTCAGGAGTGTGAGCCGCCACACAGTGAGAGGCAATCGCATAGTCACAGCACCATTGAGCGTGACGGATGTCCTTGAGGATTGATGCCATTTCGTTTCAGTTGCACCGACTTACCAGGCCTTGGCGGCTTCAAAGTGAGCCTTAGCCAGTTGCTGCTCAGTAGTAAGGTCAGTGATTTCACCTTCTGCTGACGCTCTTTGGTGATGGACATGACGAACTCTTTGTCCTGGGTATGGCAGGTGTCACAGGTTTCATCAAAGCGATCAAATGGGTTACCCACTTTGTGGTCGGTAAACTTGCGGCCCTTCTCATTGGTCACACGTGGCATGTGGCAATCAGTACAGCTTACATTGTTCTTACCGTGTACACCCTGCATCCAGGTTTCATCGCCAGGGTGCTGTGCTTTCAACATAGGCGTATTGGAGCGCGCATGAGTCCGGTCAGCAAAGTCCAGTGCATCATAGTAGGCTTCCATATCTTCTACGGTAACGCCTTTATCCCAAGGGAACTTCACCCAGCCTTTACGGCCTTCGCCTTTCTCGAAGTAGTACTCCACGTGACACTGGGCACATACCATGGACTGCTTATCTTTAAGTGAGGCCTTGTCGAACGGCATGTCGATGGCTTCCAGCGCACGCTCGGCGAATGGACGGGAAATACGCAGCGTTGGTGAGCCTTTTTCATAGCCGTCAGAGCAACCGATACTGTTTACAATTTCAGCACTGCCGCTGCCTATCTTGCCATCGAAGTAACTGGCTTCACCTTTATCTTCAATCAGACGAGGAACGCCAGGGCTCTTACAGCTCCAGCACGCCATTGGCATTGGACCATCGGTGTCGCTCATAGGCGCACCAGTACGTAGAGTGTTGCGCACGTCGGCCACTGCATAAATATGCCCCCGGGCCTTGTTGTAATCTTTGGCAAGGCCATAGCCAGCCCACAGAATTACCAGATTAGGGTCTTCTGCCAGTAGATCGATTAATTCGCTACTTTCACTGGTCGCATGCCAGCTAGCATATTGATCTTTGAATTTGTCTTTGTAAACTTCGTTACGTGGCTCAGTCTTATCGCTGGCCATTACGCCCGCTGCCATAAAGCTGGCGGCAACCGATGCGCTCAGGGCAAAGGATTTTCCAGTTATCGCTTTCATCATCTTATCTCCATCTTTATGCAGGTAGTGCTGTGCAACCCACTCATTCTGAAGGTAAAGTTATAAACAGTTAAAAAACATGAATATACCCCTATATAGGTATCAGAATTGAAGCTTGCGTTAGATTAACAAACACGCAAGATTTAGATCGCATTTTCAACTTTTTTATTCAGGATAAAGCACTTACTAATACAACAAGTGTTAAAAAAGACAGCCGGAAGCCACCTGATTTGACCGGGAATCATCATGAAACAAGCCAGTCTCACCTCTACAATTTTAGGGGTAATGTTGGTACTGATTTTACTGTCCAGTGGATTGGCCACCTTTGCTTTGGGAAATTTGTTCTACAGCCTGGAAGACAGCCGGGCGATCAACGCCTCCGGCTCCCTGCGTATGCAAAGCTATCGCCTGATATTTTTTGCCGACTCAGGCAGTAAAGAAGCGGAAAACAAAATCCGGCAATTTGAAAACACCCTGTATTCAGACGATCTCAAACACGCCGTATCCTGGGCCGCTCCGGCAGCACTGGGCGCCCAGTACAGCCTGGTGGTGGACAAGTGGCAAACCATGAAACAGTTTATCCAGCAGGAAAACTCCCGCAGCTATGCCACCTCCCTGAAAGACTTTGTCGACACCATAGATCTGCTGGTACTGGAAATGGAGCACCATGCCGAGTTCAAGCTCAAGGTGCTGGCCATCAGTCAGTTGCTGGGGCTTGGGCTGATGTTGCTTATCGCCTTTTTTGCGGTTCGCTATACCCGCAAGCGGGTGGTTATCCCACTGCAACAGATGATGGTATCGGCCGAGAGTATCTCGAAAGGACAATTTGAGCTTGAAATGCCCAAGACCAACTATGTTGAACTGACGGCGCTGAACGATGCCTTGCAAAGTACCGCCAGAGAACTGTCCTCCTTGTACCGCAATCTGGAGTCTCAGGTCGAGGACAAAACCCGAGCGCTGACTCAGGCGCATCTTGAGCTGACCCTGCTGTACGACAGTCTGATGCTGCTGCATACCCGGCCACTGGATCGGCAGTTACTGGGGCATTTGCTGGAAAAGTTGAGGAAAAATCAACAACTCACACATATCCGCCTGCTGTTGGGGAATGAAGATGATACCGATGAAATCACCGATCCCCAAGGCTGGCCGGCAAGCTCGTTACCCAGCGCCAGATTTGTGCTGAAATGCGATGAGTCAGAGCTGGGATACCTTGATGTCATCACCGACGAAACGCCCAATCAACTGCTGCTGCTCAACTACGCCATGATGCTGGCGCGCTCCATTGTTATTCACAACAGTGGCGAGCAGCGTCAACAACTGGCGCTCATGGAAGAACGCGGCATTATCGCCCGCGAGCTGCACGACTCACTGGGGCAGTTATTGTCTTTCCTGAAGATCCAAATCAGTCTACTGCGCAAATCTTTGGAAAAAGCAAACGCTAATGCCCGGGTAAAGCAGCAGATGAATGAAATCAACGAGGGTATCAACACTGCCTATGCCCAGCTCAGGGAGCTGTTGTCCACGTTCCGCCTGACCACCAAAGAGCCCAACCTGCGCCGGGCAATTGAAGCCATGCTGGATCAGCTACGGGCTAAAACAGAAGTGATCATTACCCTGGATTACAAACTGCCGGGAACACTGCTGAGTGCCAATCAGCATATCCATATTCTGCAGCTGATCCGGGAAGCCACACTCAATGCCATCAAGCATGCTAACGCCAGCCAAATCAATATCCAGTGCCAACTGGAAAATGATGGCATGCTGCATATACGCATCTGCGACAATGGTATTGGCCTGGATCATATAAAGGAAAGAGATCAACACTTTGGTATAAGTATCATGCACGAGCGTGCGAGCAAGCTTGCGGGTGTGGTAGAATTCGCCGGCAATGCCGAAGGCGGAACCACCGTCGATCTTTGTTTCCCACCCCAGGAGACTTCGCAATATGAGTAAGCCATATTCCGTATTGGTTGTTGACGACCACCCCCTGCTGAGACGCGGAATCTGTCAGCTGATCGCCTCTGATGAAGATTTCACCCTGTTTGGAGAAGCGGGCACAGGCTTGGATGCGCTGGCAGCGGTGGCCAATGATGAACCGGATATCGTGTTGCTTGATCTAAACATGAAAGGCATGTCAGGCTTGGATACCCTAACAGCGTTGAGGCAGGAGAGCATCACCGCCAGAGTGGTGATCCTCACCGTGTCAGATGCAAAACAGGATGTTGTCAGATTGATGAAGGCCGGTGCAGACGGCTACCTGCTCAAAGACATGGAACCGGATCTATTGCTTGAACAACTCAAACAAGCCATGCAGGGACACAGAGTTATCAGCAATGAGGTAGTCGAGTACCTATACAATTTGAAAGCAACGCCGGATCAGGCCAGCTGGATTGATGCCCTGACCCCCAGAGAATTGCAAATCCTCCAACATCTGGCGGAGGGTCTGAGTAACAGAGCCATTTCTGAAGAACTGCATATCAGCGAAGGCACGGTTAAAGTGCATGTGAAAAATCTGTTACGTAAGGCCAATGCCAAGTCACGCACCGAAATGGCTGTTCGCTATCTCAATAATTAACAATGACTCAGTACATAACAGGCAGCCCGAAAGCTGCCTTTTTGAATATCAGGACTCGCCCCAAAACGCCTGCCAGCTCTCCAGCACTTGCTGAAAGTCTTCCAGCCCACAGGCAGATACAGACTCGGCGTCATAGAGGCTCATGGACTCCTGCAGTTCATGCTCCAGCCCAAAGCCCAGGACATTCGCTATCACCACTGCCTGCTCGTTATCCAGAACCAGCGTAAGATCACGCCCCTCCAGCTGAAATTGCTCCAGCTCACCCGCCTGCAACTCAGCAATGGCCTGCAGTACAGCCACCAATTTGGATTTATCCTCCCCCAGCTCTTCGGACAACCAACGTCCCAGAGCTTCATGACCCATACTGAATAGCGCCAATACCGATCCATCGAGCAAGTTACGACGAAATTCGTAATCCATTGGGAACTCTTTTTACTATTTAAACGGGGTGGTTATTCTACCCCAATCCACATAGGCTGCCTATGTCTGACGGGCAATATGCCCTTGGCAGCTGGCGGTGGCAGCGGTAAGCTGGAGTTAGGTCATAAACCGGTGAACAACCAATGTCAAAAGCCTTTGTTTTCAACCTGTTAATTAACCCTAAAACAGGGGAGACCAAAGAACTGAGTCAGATTGAACTGCAGCAATGGCAGCCAGATCAGGGCATTCTCTGGCTGCATATGAACTACCGCAATCCCGATGCACAAAGGTGGCTGAAGCAGGCTGGCTTGTCACTGACCGACACCCAGACCCTGCTGGCACCGAACACCCGTCCCAAGGTCGAAGCCACCACCGAGCGCATTCTGATGACGTTAAGGGGTATCAATCTCAATCCCGAAAGTGGGCCAGAAGATATGGTAGCTGTGCGCCTGTATGCCGATACCGGGCGGATCATCACCTCCAGCGACCGTAAAGTGAAGTCTATCGGCGAGCTGGCCGAACATCTGCTGCTCAACAAAGGGCCAACCACACCGGGCTCATTTATTCTGGAACTGTGCCACCGCCTGACACTGCGTAAGGTGGATATGGTGATAGAGCTGGAGGATAAACTGGCCGATCTGGAAGAACTGGTATTACTGGCTAATTCGGGCTCACCCCGAGCTGAACTGGCGGAGCTCAGGCGTCAACTAATTGCCATTCGCCGTTATCTGGCTCCCCAGAAAGAAGCCTTCTTCAATGTCATCAACACGCCGAGTATGATGACAGTGGGAGAGAAAATCCATATGCGGGAAAACTACAATACCCTGCTGAGGGTCATAGAAGATCTTGACTCTATCCGCGATCGCGCCATGGTAACCCAAGAAGAGCTGGCCAACCAAATGACAGAGCAGCTGAACAAGCGCCTGTATTTTCTGTCACTGATCACCGCTATCTTCCTGCCACTGGGATTTTTAACCGGGTTGCTCGGGGTCAATATCGGAGGCATTCCTGGAGTTGATGAACCCCACGCTTTCGGCTGGTTTACTCTGGGACTGCTGATGCTTATCTTCATTCAACTGGGGTTGCTGTACCGCTTCAGGTGGCTTCACAAGTAAGCCACAGGATCAGAAAAGGGCGCCTCAGGCGCCCTTTTCATTCGGCTTGCTCGCAGATTATTTCTTAGGTTCTGCAGCTGGCTTGTCGATACCCAGTAACTCAACTTCGAATATCAATGTTGAGTTAGCAGGGATAGTGCCGGTATCACGGTCACCGTAGGCCAGATCGGATGGAATAAAGAACTTGTACTTGGAGCCAACAGGCATCAGCTGTACGCCTTCAGTCCAACCCGGAATGACGCGATCGAGCTGGAACTTAATAGGCTCACCGCGCTTGTAAGAACTGTCAAACTCGGTGCCATCGATCAGAGTGCCGCGATAGTTCACTTCCACAGTGTCAGTGGCCTGCGGCTTGCCACCGGTACCTTCCTTCAGCACTTCATACTGCAGACCTGAGTCAGTGGTTTTCACACCTTCTTTCTTGGCGTTCTCTTCCAGGAATTTCTTGCTCTCTTCCCGCATCTTGCTGGCCAGTGCTTCAGACTGTGCCGTACGCTTGTCATTCAGCTTCTTATCCAGGTTCTGCAAAACAGTCTGCACCTCTTCTTCGGTCAGTTGCAGCTTGTTGTTCAAACCATTGCTGAAGCCTTCGACGATCAGCTTGCGATCAACCGGCATACCCAAAGATTCCTGCTCGGTGATGCGCTCTCTCAGATAGGCACCGATAGAGGCGCCAACGCTGTATGACTCCTTCTGCTCAGGAGTCGTCAGAGGCATAGCGTCGGGTGTGAGAGCCTGCGCTGGCGTTACTTTTGCCTGTTCCTGGTTACAACCGGCCAAACTGGCAACTGTCAGTGCAACCAGTGAAAATTTGTAAATTACTTTCATCAATGCTTCCTCAGCTCTCATTTGACGTTAAAATAACAAGTAGATCAATGTCGTACTACTTCAAAATGGACTCAACCAAGCCCAACAATATTTTGAACTAATGCGACAAATAATCACTTTACCCCAGTTATTAAACAGATACCAATGACATTCTGTTCATTCATCAACTGGGTAGCACCTAAGTTAAGGTGCGAATAAATCCCATGCTTGCTCTGCGTAGGCTTACAGCCAGCAGATGCAAGGCACAGCAGCGAATGGGCCAAGTCCTTTGCAACAACTGCAACGCTGCGGATGCAGCTGTAACTCGAGCCCTGCGGGGCTTATGCGCAGCTTCCCTAATTGAAGACAACCCCGACAGGGAAAAGTTCGGAGTCTGGATATGCACAAACTGCTTTTGGTTATCACAGTAACAGCACTATCAGCCTGTCAGCCCAAACCTGCACAGGAGGTTATCACCCTCACTCAGGAGCCCCTGTACGCCGCCAGCCTGACACAAGATGGGAATGGTGTACTGCTCAGCACTTCAGATTCCGGACTGCTATACCGGCAGCTCAGCGAAACTGGCGCGAAATATCAGTGGCGACACGGCGATAACAACAGCGACATCATTGAGACTGCCATCTCGCCATCGGCCTCGTATGCCGCCTCGTTAAGCCTGGATTCAGTGGCGCTGTGGAGCATTGTCGATGGCCAGTCCCGGGGATGGTGGTCACTGCCAGCGGCAGGCCAGAGCGTCGCGGTTGCCGACAACGGTGCCCTGCTTATCGGTCTTGCCGATGGCAGCGTGATGTCGCTGACCGGTGAACAGGACAAATTGATTAAGTTTCTAGGTCACAGCGAAAAGGTTAACAGCGTGGCGATATCCGCCGATGGAAGGCAGGCGCTGTCCGGCGGCAATGACAACAAGGTAATCCTCTGGGATGCAGGCACAGGTCAGCCTGAACACAACTGGCAACTGGCGTCCCGGGTGATAAAAGTGACCCTCAGCGATGACGGGGCGCAGGCCTTTGCCAGCGACAGCACCAATGATGCCCGTATCTGGAGCAGTCACAGCGGGGACTTAATCAGCCAACTGGATATCCGGGTGCGCCAAAAAACCTTCAGTGCCGCCCGTTTTGTCGAATCCGGCAATGCACTGCTTACCGGCACGCCAGCCCGGGAAGTCATTCTGTGGCGTACCGACAATGGCAAAAAACTCGGTAATTGGCAGGTGGCCATCACAAAGAAAGGGCAAATCAACAGCGCCGTTGTATACTCTGTCGCGACCAAGGGAGCCGATCAGGTATTGAGTGTCAGCAGCAACGGGCTGCTGGAAGCCTGGTCGCTCACATCCACAACGAGGTAACGGATGAACGACACATTGCACGCGCACCTGGAAGAGCTGGAAATGCGTATTGCCTTTCAGGATGGCACCATTGAAGAGCTGAATCAGGAACTGATCAAACTCAATGACCTGGTGGCCCGCCAGCAATATCAGATGCAACTGATCATCGACAAACTGCGGGCGATTGAACCCAGTCATATCGCCAGTCAGTCAGAAGAGACACCACCACACTATTGAGTTCAGGGAGCGTCATGACGGTTCACCACATTGCGACTAATCAGGATACCATGCTTCGCCAGAGAGCCATGCCGATCACAGTGTTTGACCGGCAGTTGAGTAAACTTGCCAAAGACATGATGGACACCATGATGGCCAGCGATGGTGTGGGTATCGCAGCGCCCCAGATCTACTGTCCCCTGGCACTGTTTATCATAGCTTCCCGTCCCAACGCCAGATACCCCGATGCCCCCCTGATGGCGCCGCAGATCATGATCAACCCGGGAATTATTGCCGCATCAGCAGAACAGGTAATGGGTGAGGAAGGCTGCCTGTCACTGCCCGGCACCCGGCTGTCAGTTCCGCGCCATCAGTGGTTGGAAGTAGAGTATCAGGATCTACAGGGACAGCGTCATCAGCAGGTGGTTGATGGCTTTGTAGCCCGGATTTTTCAGCATGAACTGGACCATCTCAAAGGGCTTACCCTGCTTGAGCGTATCAGGCTGAACGAGCAGACTCAGGAGTCAACGCTATGCTGAAGCTGCGCGTCCTGTTTGCCTGCCTTTGCTTGCCGTTACTGGGCGGCTGCGCTGGCTCCAGCTTATTTGTCAGCTATCCCAGTCAGATGGCGCCGGTGCGTCAGGCACTTGACAGCCAAAAGCCTGCAACAACGCTACCCACCCTGCAGGCCGGACTCGAGGGGCAGGATGCTCTGCTCTACGCTCAGGAAGCCGGGCGGGTAGCGCAGATAAGCGGGGATTTCAGGGTCAGTGAACAATATTATCGCCAAGCCATTGCCGACTATCAGACTCAGGACAACAAAGCTGTTATCAGCGCCTCTGACATTGGCGCCAAAACCTCTGGCATTTTGCTGAACGACAACGCCATTCCCTACCAGGGGCCCGCATTTGAACGCATTATGCTGCATCAGTACCAGGCGCTGAATTTCCTGTTTACCAAAGATTATGAGGCGGCATTGGTGGAAGTTCGCCGCACCAACGAACTACAGGCTCAGGAGCAAAAACGCTTTGAGTCAAAATCTGCAGTACAAGACATAGAAAACGGTCAAGTTGCCGCAGAAATGCGCCGTCTGGGGCAGGTAGCCGGCAACCTGGACAACGCCTTTCTGAATGCCTACAGCTACTATGTGACCGGCCTTATCTATGAACTTCTTGGCCAGCCCAATGACGCCTTCATTGACTACCGCAAAGCGGTGCGGTTGTCACCGGGCAATCCCTATCTGCAACAGACGCTGGTGCGTCTGGCCAAGACCTTGCAAATGCCTCAGTATCAGGAGTTCAAACAGCGCTGGGGCGATACCAACGCCACCCCGAAAACCAATGGCCAGCTGATCCTGCTGTTGGAGCGAGGACTGGTGCCGGAAAAACAGAGCTTCACCGTCCCTTTTACCATTGATGGTTACTGGCAGAGAGTGACTCTGCCCACCTATGTTGGACGCCCCCCTCAGGTACTGCCGGCCACGGTCACCGGCGCGGGAAAACCACGGCAAACGGCTCCCATTGCCAATCTTGATGCCATGGCCATCAACGCTCTGCGTCAACAAATGCCCGCAATATTGCTGCGACAGGCGGCGCGGGTTGCAGCCAAGGCCAAAATGAACCAGCAAGCCGGCGGAAAACACAACCAAAATCAGGATAATGTCGGTGCTGTCGCGGTGCAGCTGTTTAACCTGGTATCCGAGCAGGCAGACAGGCGCAGCTGGTTGACCTTACCGCAACAGGCACAGATAGCCAGTGAATCACTACCTGCCGGTAGTTATCCAATCAGGCTAGACAGCAGCCCGGCTCATCAGGTAACCATAGAGGCTGGAAAAACTACGCTGGTTTGGGCAATCGACACTGGTAATCTGATCCGATTTTATTCAATAATCATCTGAACTTAGGAACCAAAGGACAGAAGCATGAAACACGCAAAATTGATACTGATACTGGCCGCGGTAGTCGGACTCTCCGCCTGTCAGTCCCGGGTGGAATACGGCGATGCCAGCGCCGTGGAAACCGTGAATGAAAACTTTGGCTCTTCGGATCTGCAGGCGATCACTGAGAAAATGGTCGACAGTATGTTGGCATTCCCACCAGTAGTGGCACTGACTGCCAAAGAGCGTCCGGTGATTTTTGTCGACCGCATTAAGAACAAGACCTCAGAGCATATCGACACTGAATCAGTCACCGACTCCATCAGCAATCAGTTATTGCGTTCAGGCAAGTTCCGCTTCATCGACATGACCAAGGTCGATGCAGTACGTAAGCAACTGGATTACCAAAATAACTCAGGTATGGTTGACCCATCCAACGCCATTAAGTTTGGTCGCCAAATTGGTGCTCAGTACATGCTGTATGGCAACCTGTCGAGCATAGTCAAACAGGAGGGCAGCACCAAGGATGTCTACTACAAGATGACCATGCGTCTGATGGATCTGGATACCGGGCTGATTGAATGGTCGGATGAAAAAGAGATCCGTAAAACTCTCTCAAAATCCTTCCTTGGTCTGTAATCGAGCAACCATAAGGGGCAACAACTGAGTTGCCCCACTCTTTGTGGAAAAACACGACTCACTTATACAAGAATAATAACGAATCATGCTCCGGCTGTTATTGCTTCCCGGTCTGTTGGCCCTGCTGTCATTAACAGGTTGTCAGTCAACCTCCTCCAATAAGCCCGATGCGCTAACAGCGGATGCCGGGCGTGCTGCGGCCATGGCGCGCTCAGCAAGATTGTCTGAGCTTGACTACAGGTACCAACTGACCCTGAGCGAATATGGCTTCCAGGGCAAGGCTGAGATCCGGTTCAACCTGAATGATGCCAGCCAGCCGCTGTCGCTTGACGCCAAAGGGCTGCAGCTTAGTGCCGTAACCATCAATGACCGCTACCTCTATCCCAATTACAATGGCTCGCAACTGACCTTTTCACCGGCGTTGCTGAGTACCGGCAGCAACCGGGTGACACTGACATTCAACGGACAATACCAAACTGGCAGTCTTGGACTGATAAGCCTGATTGACCCTCAGGATGGACTGCAATACCTCTATTCCCACTTTGAGCCTAACGGCGCATCCCGAGTGTTTCCCCTGTTTGATCAGCCGGATCTGCCAGCCCGCTTTAAACTGGAAGTCACGGCGCCATCCAGGTGGGAGGTTATCTCCGGCAGTCGTCCCATGGCATGTAATGCACCATCTCAGGATGACTCCAGCCGTTGCACCGCGTTTAATACCGAGCTACCGCTGAGCCCCCATAATATGTCACTGCATGCTGGCCCCTTTGTCCGTTGGCAAAACACAGGTAAAGGTCTGCCTCTGGCGCTTTATGCCCGGCAATCACAGCAGGGACTGGTTAATGCCGATAATTGGCTGAGCCGAACCCGGCAGCAGCTTAACTTACTGGAAAGCCGGCTCGGTACCGACTTTCCGTTTGATAAGTATGATCAACTGCTGCAGAACGAACAGGCGCTATCGCACAGCAAAGCTGCGGCGGTAGTATTTATCCAACCCGCCCGGGCTGATGCTCAGACAATCAGTTATCAACTGGCACATCAGTGGCTTGGCAGCAGTGTTAGCATAGATTGGTGGACCAGTCACTGGCTGGCGGATGCTATCAGCCAGTTCTTGTCCCGCACCTCTCAGGCGCCACAGGCAAAGGATCTGGCCACAGCGCACGACACTCCGCCCTTGAGCGGTCACGCTATTGACGCTCCAGGCCATAATTTGTCTCAAGCTCCCAGCATCAATACCAAGGCTGTTGCAGCCCTTGAACAATTACAGGCGCAATTGGGCAAATCGCAGCTGGATAAAATATTCCAGGCCTATTTGCAGCACTACGCAGGACAGGCCTCTGGCGTAGTGGAATTTATGGATATCGCGCTCAGAACAAGCGGGCGGGACCTTCAGCCATGGTTTGAAGATTTCATCAACAGGCGCGGCATCAATCAGCTCCAGGCCAGAGTACAATGCCGTAACGGCGTAATTAAAAAGCTGACGCTTGAACAACAGCCTGAACAACAAGGGCAGCTTCGCCATCAGTCAGTGCGTATCGGGCTCTACCATACCGATCGTCAGGGAGTATACCTGGATAAAGTCCTGCCGGTCATGCTCAGCGGCGGCCATACCCAGGTCACTCAGGCCACTCATCTGGTCTGCCCGGATTTCATCTGGCCCAATGAGGATAACCTCAGTTATATCAGGGTACTGCCGGATGAACACAGTCTGAGCCGCTCGCGTCTGCAATTAGGGCAGATACATCAGCCGCTGACATCACTGCTGTTATGGCAGTCACTGTGGCAATCCGTGCTGGAAGGCCAGCTGACAGCCCGTGAGTATCTGGCGCTGGTCATGCTCAATGCATCAAACATCTCAGAGTCTGCAACTGCACAGCTGCTGCAGACACAACTGCTGGCACTGGCAGAGTTTCTCGCCGCCGGGCAGCACAGAGAAAGTGACCGGCTGATTGATGCCATGGCGCATCTCAGCGTGCAGCGGGCTATGGAAACCGGCAGCGACAGCACATTGCAGCAAACCTGGCTTGACACCTATTTAGCTCTGGCACAAAGCCGCGAGACACTTGACCATCTGGCAAGCCTGCTGGAGTATCCCGCCGTTCGTCTGCCGCCTCTGACTCAGGCACAGCGCTTCGCCACCCTGCGGCAACTGGCGCGTTTTGATCATCCGGCCGCGCCGCGTCTGCTCAAAGAGCAACACAAACAGCAGCCACTGTCAGACACCCAGCAGCTCATATTACGGGCGGTCAGCCCCAGTGCGCTGGAAAAGCAAGCGTTGCTTGCCAAACTGCCACGAATGACTGATGCACAGCGCCGTCAAATCATGTCCAGCCTCTATCCTCCTGAGCAACAGTTACTGAGTGAGGCCAGTCAGGTTCTGCGCCTCGAATGGCTGCAGGATGAACAGCAACCAATGGTGTTTCGCTACGATCTGGCGTCACTGATGTTGCATCCAGGCTGCGACAGTCAGTGGGCCGACAAATGGCAGCGCCTCGCCGAGGCAACACTGCAGCCGCAGTTGATGAATAAGCTACAGCAGCAGGCTCAGTGGACCCGCCAGTGTGTGACGATAAACCAGCGGCCTTGACACCCGCACACCACAGGGCTTGGCTGAATGCAAGCCTCAGCGGGGCACAATCACACTCATAATCACAATCACTGCGGTGAAAAAGTACAGATTATCGGCGGAGTTTGGTATACTCCGCGCCCGCCCGACGCCGACGGGTCATTTTTGCAACAATGGGATAAGCCGATGAATTTTGAATCCTTCAGTTTTGCCCCTGAGATACTGCAGGCAGTATCTGGGTGTGGCTATAAAACCCTGACACCTATCCAGCGCCAGGCGATTCCTGCCGTGCGCCGGGGGCAGGATGTGCTGGCTAGCGCCCAGACCGGCACAGGCAAAACCGCGGCCTTCTCCCTACCTATTCTGCAGAAGATGGTCGAGCAGCCGAAACCTTTGACTGCAGGTCAGGCAAGAGCGCTTATCCTGACGCCAACCCGTGAGTTGGCCGAACAGATCGCCAATAACCTCAAGGCTTACAGTAAGTACCTCAAGCTCAATGTCCGTCTGATGACTGGCGGGAAAAGCGCTGAGGCTCAGGCCAAAAAACTGCGCCAGGGAACAGACTTTCTGGTGGCAACGCCGGGTCGCCTGCTGGAGCAATTGCAGGCTTGCAATCTGAGTCTGGCGAATATCGATTATCTGGTGCTGGATGAAGCTGATCGTATGCTGGATATGGGCTTTATCAAGGACATTCAGCGGGTACTGCAGGTCTGTAATAAACAACGCCAGACCTTGATGTTCTCTGCCACCTTCTCAGGCGGCGTACGTCGTCTGGCCGATGAAATCATGCCAAGGCATGAAGTTATTACCGCCGATAAACGCAACACGGCTGCGGCAACCGTCAGTCAGGTGGTGTACCCGGTTGAACAGCGCCGCAAACGCGAACTCCTGTCGGAGCTGATTGGCCGCAAGAACTGGCATCAGGTGCTGGTGTTCTCTGCCACCCGGGAAGACTGCGAGCAGCTGGCCCGGGAGCTGAATATGGATGGTATTCCCACCGGCGTGATCCACAGTGAAAAAGCTCACGGCAACCGCCGCCGCGCCCTGAAAGAATTTGTGGAAGGCAAATTGCGGGTACTGGTATCCACCGAAGTGGCCGCCCGGGGTCTGGATATTCCTGATCTGGAGTATGTGGTCAACTTCGACCTGCCGTTCCTGGCAGAAGACTATGTCCACCGTATCGGTCGTACCGGTCGTGCCGGTAAATCCGGTGTGGCTATCTCTTTCGTCAGCCGCGAAGAAGAGCGTATGCTGGCAGACATTGAAAAGCTGATCGACCAGCGTATCAAACGTATGACAGTGCCAGGTTATGAGGTGTCCCGCCGTGAGTCACTGCTCAAGCACCTGCAGCGCCGCCGTTTTAGCAAGTCACTGCGTGATGATGAAGCTGTGGCTCAGATGGCAGCAGAAAAGAACATGTCGGGTCGCCGCGTGAAAGTGAAAGTCGGCTCCAGCGGCATCAAGCCGAAAAAACTGAAATAACCTCTAAGGAAAGTACGAATAAGTCCCGTGCGAGCACTGCCAGTGATGACAGCCCCGAGATGCGCGACGCAGCTCGACGTTAATGGCCTGGGTCCTTAGCGAGAGCGGCAACCAAGCAGATAGGGCTGTCAGCCTCACCCTTCGGGGCTTTCGGGCAAACACGATGGCTGTGGTATTGCGCTTTGAAAGGCAACCCGCCTTGCTGCACCTGAATACCTTGAACTCGAATTTGCCCGTCAGCCAGAGCGATGCGAAGACTTGTTCACACCTTCCCTAAGGCAGAGCCTCCATTCGGAGGCTTCAGGAAATCAACAAAGCCAAGCCGGGTTGGTTGTTTGCCGGATAAATCCGGTACGCCTTGTGATGTTTAATCAGAGATGATTTCCTGTCGCCGGTACTGAGCAACAACCCCTGAGCCAGCGCCGTGGTCGCCAGCATGGCTTCATCAGCCCGGATGTAAAGGGTAACAGGTTTGATAAGCTCGCCATCCTGAATATGCTGCCGGTACTCAGGTGCCGAAATAATAACGCTGGGCAGACCATCATTGTCCAGCTTCAGCTTGCCATCCACAGGGGTATCAGTAATCACCAGTACACCATCTGAGCGCAACTCATCCAGCCACAAATTGAGCGCGCTGCCAAGTGAAGTGCCCTGATGCTAAAGGGCTGCGTACTGGGTCACGATCTGCTCCAGCAAAGGCTTTAACTGAGCACCGGCTCCCAGGCTGCGGCCATCCCGCACCCAGAAAGTCAGCTCCCGCGCCAGGCACTTGGGATAAGCGTGCTTTTTTAGGGCATCAACCATCCAGCTGCAAATAAAATGACTCTCCTGCGCCGCAGTCGGTTGTTTTCGCGCCAGCGCCGAGTCGGCCAACGCAGCCAGTCCATCACGGGCCATGCCCAGTATTGCTTGATTGTAATTCATAAAAAAATCAGGACAGAAATATCTGCCACGATTTTACCCCAGCCAAGGGGCCAGTGTTAGGGTCTTTCGAGCCCTGGTTGCGGATAAAAGCCTATTCAATAAGTCATCCCTTTCATCTTCCATCAACATCATCCTGAAGACATTGGCTGTGCTACCATGCCCTCAATAACCCGCCAACCGGAATCTCATATGCCGACTCAAGCGAGCCACTATCAACAACTAGCAGACCACTTCAAACGCATCAGTCATTTCGAGCACTTCAACACCCTGGGTGACTGGGATATCAACACCATGATGCCGGACGGTGGCAGCACAGTGCGCTCAGAAGCCATGGCAACCCTGAGTGCCCACATTCATATCATGCGCACTGAATCCTGGCTTGACGATGCAATAGCGAATGCCCGTGAGGAATCACTGACTGTTGCGCAGCAGGCCAACCTTGATGAAATGTCCAGACAGGTAGCACAGGCCAGCCTTGTGCCTGCCAAACTGATCGCGGCCAAAACCCGGGCGGCATTTCAGTGTGAACATGCCTGGCGCACCCAGCGCAAAGAAAACGACTGGGCTGGATTTGCCCCAAACCTGAAGCAGGTCATCTCACTCACTCGGGAGGAAGCGCAAATCCGTGGTGAGGCCTTAGGGATCCCCGCTTATGACACTTTTCTGGACAAGTTTGAACCCGGTATGACTACCGCCAAACTGGACGCCCTGTTTGCCCCCCTGCGTAAGGCATTGCCGACGCTGATCGCCGAGGTAATGGCTCGCCAGCAATGGCTGCCACTCTGTTCCCTGCAGGGGCATTACAAAGCTGAGTACCAACTAACGCTGAGCCGCAAGGTGATGGAAAAGCTGGGCTTTGATTTCAACTGCGGCCGATTGGACGTCAGCTCTCACCCATTTTCCTGCGGCAGCGCCGGGGATACCCGTATCACCACCCGCATTGATGAAACCGACTTCAGCCCAGCGTTGATGAGCACCATTCATGAAACCGGCCACGCTCAATATGAACAAGGCTTGCCAACCGATTGGCAGGGACAACCCGCCGGCATGGCGCGCTCTATGGGAATGCATGAAAGCCAGAGCTTGTTCTTTGAAATGCAATTGGCACGCAGCGAAGCCTTTCTGGATCTTATCCAGGACGACATCAATCACACCTTAGACAGTAATTTCGCTACGCAGACACTGTATCAGAACCTGACTCGGGTGGCTCCGGGGTTCATACGGGTCGATGCCGATGAGGTCACTTACCCCTGCCATGTCATGCTGCGATTCGATGCCGAGCGTGCGCTGATTGATGGCAGCCTGGTCGTGGATGATCTGCCGGACTTCTGGTCTGCCAATATGCAGCAATTACTGGGAATTAATACTGACGGCAACTACCGTGATGGCTGTATGCAGGATATTCACTGGACCCTCGGTGAACTGGGGTACTTCCCGTCCTACACCCTGGGCGCCATGACTGCCGCGCAATTGAAATTTGCTCTGGAGCAGCAGTTGGGCGCCATGGATGAGCTGATCCGTGCCGGTCGAGTTAATACCATCTTGCAGTGGCTGGCCAGCAAGATCTGGTCAAAGGGCTCCCTGCACAGCACTGAGGAGATTATCCTCTGCGCCACCGGCGCTCCTCTATCCTCTGAGGCTCTGCTCAAACATCTGCGCGCCAGATATTTGCATCAATGATGTGATAGTAAGCACACAAGATATAACTTGACATGACATAAACAATCTCAATCCACATTCAACTGTAGCGCATGCATACGGACGCCGCTTTCCCCTGCAGTTGCTGGCGACACCTTGGTCATTACACCCACGTAACCGACGAGCGACGCTATTAGGGTCTGCTGACCACAAAAGTTCAACAGACCCTAAAGATCACCGAACATTCATTTTTTGGGTAACAGTCTGGTAAGTGGCGCTGCCAATAGCCGACCTTAATGCTTCCATGCAATCTCTTTGACAGCTTGTCGATTTCCCTTTCCCTTTTGCTCACCCATGATGAAAACAAAGTCGGGTGGGAAGGCCAACAATGCCTTGATATAATTACCGCCAGATTAATTTTTTTAATTTCATTCTGAATCAACAGGTATGCACATCCGTCCAATCACTCACTCCGACTGATCAGCCATCATGACCATTCAGGCACAAACATATCACGCCATTTATCCTGAACCTCTGAATGTCATGCATAGTAAGTGGTTACTGTCTCCTGATACTTGCCTAGTGGTTGAACTGGAGACTGAGGTCGTGGGTTATTGCCTGGCTCACCCCTGGCTTGGAGGCCCCCATCGCTGAATCAATGCCTGCCCACAGAGCTGGATAGTCCAGAAACCCTCTATCTGCATGATATGGCTTTTGCTCCGGCAGTTCGCTGGCTGGGTGCCGGCAAGGCCTTGCTCGGCAGATTGATTGCTCACGCTAAACAACTGGGTGTTCCCCATCTGTCTTTGGTGGCGGCACAAGGTGCCGAAAGCTTTTGGAAAAAGCAGGGGTTTGAACATACCCACACCACCAAGTCGCTGGGCTCTTATACCAATCCGCATAGAAGATTGATCTCATCAGAGCCATGTCAGCCATTCGAGTACAAGCGAAATTGGTGACGGCATAGTGGTTCTCTGGCTAAACAATTTGGTGCCGTAATCGTGTGGCTGACAGGCTCCCGTAGGGCGACTTTTAAAGGCGTGCATACTGCCCAGAGCCCTCTTGATTTATCCCGATAGACCTTCGATTGCTCTGATTGTCTTCACACCTTTGAATTCTCGCTGAGTGACTAAACTCCTATGCGGATTGGTATTACTGTGACAATCCCAGCTACATGAGGCTGGCGCTTTAATATCACCCCACCACCATATGCCTTTTGTGCCGCTGCAATATTTTAAGGAAGGTGCAGCCAAAACGCGATTATTTGTAGGCGGGATTGTGTATAATCGACGCCGTTTATTTTATCAAGCAGTGAGTTTTAAGGAGCCGTCATGGCACGTCAGGTCACTTATACCTTTAAAGGTGAAGCCAAGGTCATCAATTTTGCCTATGACAAGTATCACGATATGTTTGAGGCTGCAGCTGCCGCCGAAGGCATTGATCTGACCTGTTTCCTGGCGATGGAGCAACAGGTGGCCATGACCTCCAGGGGCAACAAAGCCGTGCGCGATTACCGCTTGAATGAGTTTGCTCGAATGGGCTTTAAAGACATTCAGTTTGTGCGTGAGGAAGAATAACTCCAACCCTTGGTAACACATCAGAATAACAATAACAGGGATAATTTTATGCACAATCCAGAGCATGCAAACTTTCCGCGGGCGGGGTTTTTCCGTCGCCTAGGGGCCATGGCCTATGACCTGATGCTGGCGGTTGCCGTCTATATATTTGCCGGCGCCATAGGTTTTGGCCTTTTCACTTTGCTGGTCAAAGCCGGCCTTATCGGTATTCAGGGGCAGGCGCATATCTCTGATCTGTTGAATAACACTCCGCTTTACCGGGGACTATATCAGGTTTATCTGGTGATTTGTGTTGCGACCTTCTACGCCCTGTTCTGGAGCCGTGGCGGCCAGACGCTGGGCATGCGCGCCTGGCGTTTAAAAGTACAGCATCCCAATGGCCTGAATCTGAGCATGATTACCGCATATGCCAGAGTTATCTGGTCACTGCTGGGTTTGGGCAACATCGCCATTCTGATGTCAGGAGACAAACTGGCGCTGCAGGACAGCATGACCCGCTCTGAAGTCGTTGTACTGTCCAAAGAAGCCAATCAGTTACGCAACTGGCACGGTGCATAGCCAGCCTAAGGAAGGTGCAAACAAGTCCTCGCACCGCCTTATTCAAAGCCACTTTTCCCTGTGTTCATAAAACAAAAATACTCTATGGGAATTGGGTTACCCACACTGCCCATCAACCGCTAGACTTGAGTAAAAGTCCAACTCACTGACTCAGTTTAGGTCCCGATGGCATAACCCTTTCGGCTTTCTCGCGATTGTTGTTATTATCATGACCCTGAACTTTCCAGCCTGGAATGCAATGCTGAATAACTTTGCCATCGAATACCCATCTTCCATGCACTGGTATGACATACCAGCCCAAGTTCATTCACGGGTAAGAAAGGCGCTCTGCTGAGCGCCTTTCATCAATGTTGCTATTATCGTCGTATGAAATACAGCGCCACCGCAGTAAACAACAAACTCGGTGCAATCGCTCCCACAGCAGGTGGAAGCTCGTACACCATACTCATGGGGCCGAAGATCTCATTACAGATATAGAAGCTGAAGCCCGCCACGACACCCAGCAACACCCGGGCTCCCATAGTCACGGTTCTCAATGGTCCAAATACAAACGACAGGGCCACCAGCATCATCACAGCAACGGTCACCGGCTGCATCATCTTGCGCCACAATGCCAGCTCATACCGGCTGGCATCCTGATAATTGACCTTAAGATACTCCAGATAATCCACCAATCCCTCAATGGACAGAGCCTCGGGCTTAATGGAAACAATATTGAGTTTGTCCGGGGTCAGGGTTGACTGCCATACATTGGTATCCAGCTTCTGCATTTTTACTTGCTCCGGGGTGATCTCAGTATGGGTGACATTGCGCATCAACCAGGCATCATTCTGGAACACTGCCGAGTCGGCATGGACAATGTCTGTCAGGGCCTGCTCAGTGTCGAACTTATACTGGGTAATGTTACCCAGTTTATTCATATCCACCACTTCACCAATATTGACAAACAGATCCCCGTCCTTGGCCCAAATCCCCCGGTGGGACTGGATAAGACTGCCACCCGAAATCTGTTTGGCTTTCATATCAATGGCTTTTTGTTCAGCAGCCGGTGCGCCCCACTCACCCAGAGCCATCACCATCAACATAAGTGGTACAGCCGTTTTCATCGCCGACATAGTGATCTGCAAACGGGACATACCGGAAGCCTGCATCACCACCAATTCAGAGTTGGATGCCAGCATCCCAATGCCAATCAGTGCACCAAGCAGCACTGCCATGGGGAAAAACATTTCAATATCTCTGGGGACCAGAAACAGCACATAAATGGCAGCGTCCGCCATGTTATAGGCACCACGACCGACGTGCCTGAGTTGGTCTACCCACTTGATGATGCCGGATAAGCCTGTCAGTACCAACAGACTCAGCGCAGAGGTACTCAGCAATACACGCGCGATATACAAGTCAAGGATCTTCACTAGGGGTACCTCTTG
Organism: Shewanella sp.; assembly: GCA_021462625.1. Taxonomy (GTDB): domain Bacteria; phylum Pseudomonadota; class Gammaproteobacteria; order Enterobacterales; family Shewanellaceae; genus Shewanella. The sequence continues at coordinate 21,926 of JAJNAU010000010.1, read as the reverse complement.
CGCTTGATATAACCGAACACCTTCATGCCAAACGGTCGCTCCTTACCCAGCAGCATCAGCCCCATGATCAGCGCAATGATATGGATCCACCACATCCCTAGATATCCCGGAATGACTCCATCTTCCAGCGCCTTGCGACCGGCCACCATCAAGCCGAAATAGCCCAGATACAGCAAAATAGCCGGCAGCATTTTGGCGAACTTGCCCTGCCGCACGTTTACCCGAGCCAGAGGCACCGCAATTAAGGTCAACAGTGGGATAGACATGGGAATAGCCAGACGCCAGTGGAATTCCGCATTGGCTTCAGGCGTATCGAGTTTCATCAACTCACCGATCGGCAGCGCCGACATTTTGCGACGACGCTGATCCACCGGCTGCTCTTTGATCTGCATGTCATAACCACCGAAATCAATAACCTGGTAGTTTTTTGCCATAGGTGAACCCTGATAGCGACTGCCATCAGTTAATTGCAGATGCTGACTGCCAGAGCTTTCTTCGATCACCTTACCGCCCTTGGCTACAACGATATTGGTTAGCCCGGACTGTTCATCGGGTTCTGGCAACTGGGCCACAAACACATTGCCAAGACTTTTGTCTTTGCCAATTTTTTCAACGAACAGCACGGCTCGGCCATTGGGACTGGTTTGGAACCGTCCCTGCACTAGCGCTGCCAGGCCCGCATCGGATTGTGCCTGCTCAAGCACCTGATTTTGTTTTTCTTCCGCCCAGGGCGAGACAAACACTGACAGGTATCCCGTCACCACCAGGTTGGCAATAGCCAGCAACAAAGTAACCCGGGTGACATACCACTCACTGATCCCCACACCGTGGAAAATGACCATTTCGCTTTCGGCGTACATGCGGCCATGGGCCAGCAGGATCCCCAAAAACAAACTCAAAGGCAGTACCAACACAGCCAGCCCCGGCAGGTTAAGGCCCAGCAAAGTCAACACCAGAGAGGCGGGGAATTCGCCGTCAGAGGCATCAGCCAGCACTCTGACGAAATGCTGACTGATAAAAATAGTTAACAGTACCAAAAGTACCGCGATTTGCGCCTTTAAAACTTCTCGAATCAGATATCTAAATACAATCACAGGCTGAATCCGGTATCTAAACTTATCATTTTGCTGGTAACAGACTGACTTTCATGTAAACTGTTTACTTTTGATAGTTTTCTGACCAACCCCACGTCCGTCTGCTGACGGGGTAATAAATGTCATTATAAGAGCTGCCACAACAGGTTCAGGCTTTACACAACGTCAGAAAACACAGCCGGACTGCCCTGTGCCCTGCTGACAGTGCCCAGGCTATTTAAGCTCAGGCTTGGCTGATAAACGGCAAACACCGCACCGTGCCGAACGCAGGTATAAAGCGGCATTATCTAATAAATATAAAAATTTGTCTTTAAGAATCTAGGAGTGCTCATGGAGTTTAGCGTAAAGAGCGGCAGCCCTGAAAAACAACGCTCAGCCTGTATTGTGGTTGGGGTTTATGAACCCCGGCGTTTGTCAGGTATCGCCGAGCAATTGGACAAAATCAGCGAAGGCTACATCAGCAATCTGCTGCGCCGCGGTGATCTGGAAGGAAAACCAGGCCAAATGCTGCTGTTGCATCATGTGCCCAATGTATTGAGTGAGCGCGTACTGCTTGTTGGCTGTGGCAAAGAGCGTGAACTGGATGAACGCCAATACAAACAGATTATTGCCAAAACCATTAACACGCTGAATGAAACCGGCTCAATGGAAGCCGTTTGTTTCTTGACTGAGCTGCATGTAAAAGGCCGCGACACATACTGGAAAGTGCGTCAGGCAGTGGAAACCACCAATGCCAGTCTGTACAACTTTGATACACTCAAGACCTGTAAAGGCGAGCACCGCCGTCCACTGCGCAAACTGGTGTTTAATGTACCGACCCGCCGCGAGCTGACCGTTGGCGAACGTGCCATCGAGCAAGGAGAAGCCGTTTCTGCCGGTATGCTCCTGTGTCGCGATGTGGCCAATATGCCACCCAACATCTGCAATCCGGCTTACCTGGCTTCCCAGGCCCGTCAAATGGGCGAGCAGTATGAAAACCTGAAAGTGACCACTGTTGGTGAAGAGCAGATGGCTGAGCTGGGCATGAATGCCTATCTGGCCGTGGGCCGCGGCAGTGCTAATGAGTCCATCATGACAGTGATGAACTACAAGGGCTCACTGAATGCCACTGAAAAGCCTATCGTACTGGTAGGTAAAGGCCTGACCTTCGACTCCGGCGGTATCTCGCTGAAGCCGGGCGAAGCCATGGATGAGATGAAGTACGACATGGGTGGTGCTGCCGGTGTTATCGGTACCATGAAAGCGATCTGTGAAATGAACCTGCCAATCAATGTGATTGGTGTACTGGCTGGTTGTGAAAACATGCCATCCGGCACCGCATATCGTCCTGGCGACATCCTGACCACTATGTCAGGCCAGACAGTGGAAGTATTGAACACTGACGCCGAAGGCCGTTTGGTGCTGTGTGATGTACTGACCTATGTTGAGCGTTTCGACCCTGAGCTGGTTGTTGATACCGCCACCCTGACCGGCGCTTGTGTGATTGCCCTGGGTAAGCACGCATCCGGCCTGTTCTCCGGTCACAACCCGCTGACCCATGAACTGCTGAATGCCGGTGAACAGTCTGGTGACCGCGCATGGCGCATGCCGCTGTGGGATGAGTACCAGGAAATGTTGGAAAGCCCGTTTGCGGACATGACCAATCTGGGCGGCCGCCCGGCAGGATCTATTACTGCGGCCTGTTTCCTGTCCCGCTTTGCCAAGAAGTATAACTGGGCACACCTGGATGTGGCCGGCACAGCCTGGAACAGCGGTCAAAACAAAGGTTCCACCGGCCGGCCGGTTCCCCTGCTAACTCAGTTTTTGATCAACCGCGCCAGTATTGGCTCCGAAGAGTAATCACACTTATCAGTAACCCAAAAAGCGAAGCTCAGGCTTCGCTTTTTTATTGCCTGAGCGCCCTGGATATCAGTCGCTGCGGCCTTTTACATACCTGGGCAAGCTATCATCAATACTGTGCCAGTCAGGCACGCTGGCGGTATAGATATAGTATTGGGGACTACAAGGGTGGGATTATCCAAAGAGGTAATACTTAAGGTCAGATAGTCAGCATAACCTGTGTCCCGAAATGTCAGGGTCGAACCACACTGGGCGCAAAAGCCTCTGCGGACCGTATCAGAAGAAGCAAACTCCTTCACCTTTCCTTTAAGCCAGTGCACCTGTTCAATCTTAAAGTCCATCCAGGCCGACACAGGGGCTCCAGTCTGCTGCTGGCACATACGGCAATGACAGTAATCGGCATCAAAAGGGTCATCATCTACACGATAGCAAATCGCGCCGCACAAACAGCCGCCTTCCAGCGCATACTGACTGACTGGACTCTCTTTGACTCAATGCTTGCTTCTCTTGCATCCCGCACTCCCTGACAATATTTACATTCATTCTTGTCAGGAAAAGGGCAAATTATAAGAGGGAAACAGTGCCCTTACCCCAGGAATTTGGCAGCAAAGTTACTGACATTGGAGACACTGGCACCGGCCATCAGTATCACTATGCCAACCCCTATCGCAGTCAGCCAAATCGGGTGCTGATAGCTACCGACAATGTCCTTACGTCTTGCCGCCAGCAGCATCACGCCCAACACCAACGGCAGAATAATGCTGTTAACCAGCCCCGCCAGCATCAGCAGGAACACCGGCATATTCACCAGCACAGTGCCAATACTGGTCACCACAATAAAACCAACACACCAGGCCTTTTCATTGCGGGCCACCACAGGGAACAGGGTGTTAACCAAGGAAACCGCCATATAGGAGTTACCCACTACCGAGGTAATAGAGGCCACAAACAGCACCAGGCCGAAGATGTGATAACCCAAACTGCCTGCGCCGGCGCGGAAGGCATCGGCCGCTGGGTTAGCGCCATCCAATACTACACCGGATGCAATCACCCCCAACACAGCGAAGAAGAGCAATACCCGGATAATCACAGCGATGGAGATCCCGGCCCAGGCGGCCTGCTTAATCGCCCCGACCTGCGCCTCTCCTTGCAAGTCTACATCCACCAGACGCTGCGCCCCTGTGTAATAACCGCCCACGGCGCCACCCACAATGGTCAGGGTTGGCAGCAGTATGCTGGCATAGTCAGAAGAGAATACCGCTGCAATCAGTGTTTGCTGCATTAGGTGGCAGATTGGTCATGGTGACATAGGCGATCAGCAAGATCATCAACAGCCCCAGATACCTGGCCATCTGATCCATACGCTTGGAGGCATTGTGCATTAAAAACAGTGCGCTACCGACCAAACCGGTAAACAGGGCACCCCAGTTAGTACCTATGCCGGTCAGCACATTCAGCCCCAGCGCAGAGCCGCTGACATTACCAAAGTTAAAGGCCACGGCACCCAGCGCCAGCAAAGTTCCAATCACATAGCCCAGACCCGGTGCAATTCGGTTGGCGATATCCTGAATACGCAGGCCGGAGACGCCGACGATACGCCACAGGTTCATCACAATACCAAAGGTGATAAAGGCGGAAATAAGCACAGGGAACGCCATATTCATCTTGTAGATATTGGTAAACACCGCGGTTTGAGTGAGAAATCCCGGACCGACCGAGGTGGTCGCCATCAAAAAGGCAACGCTGAAAATGGCTTTGCGTTGAAAATCCCGATCTTTATCGGCTGAGGTAGAGTTTGCCGTGGACGGGCAGGAGGAGGATGCAGACATGGGAGTTCCAGTTAATTGTTCTTTCTACTTATAGAAACAGAAAAAACAACTGATTTGGGATCAGCTGTTTATCAAGCCGGAGACTGTGCAGCGCTTGAGCTGGGGCGTATCTAGTGAGCAAGTCAGCCTGTGGCCAGCAGCTTTTTCACAAGAAATCAGCTCGATAACCGGGCAAGCTTGCGGCACCAAGTCAGCGCCATAAAATCTGTTTTAACGGCGAAGATGAGTGCTGGCCGACTCAAACTGAGTTGGTAAGGTACACAGCGCCGATAAATCAATGGTCAAAAGACTTCAGCAAGTTTTGCTCTACCCATCAGATTGATGCTGTCGTGGTTTAGGGTAATTGTCGCAGCTATCATGCACTGGCCGCTAAAGTCTGCAAACGCATGGATATCAAATTCTGGGCACTTGAAGCAGGCTATTTACGCCCTGACTTTGTCACCATGGAAGAAGGGGGTGTCAATGCCAACAGCCCGCTGTCTCCGCTAAGGGCAAACCTAGCTCATTGTCGCAATGACTCCCCTTTTGAAAACAACATCATTGTAGGTAAATCCTTTGGCGCCCTCGCCCGGTATGACATTAACGGGCTGATCAGTAGCGTTTCTCTTTCCAGGTTCTAGCATAAACAGGCGAAAGTTAATATGGATGTATTTAACAATGTCAGGCTGGCATTCCTGCATGAGACTCAACTCAACGGTTGTTTTTACAAAGACATGTGTAAACCTCCCCAAAAATAGTCCAGAGAATAACATCCGTGACTAAGGAAGGTGCGAACAAGTCCCGTGCGTGCTCTGCGCAGGTTTGCAACTCTCATATGCAAGGCACCGTTCGCAGCGAATGTCCCCAATCCTTTGCAAAATCTGTAACGCTACAGGTGTAGGTGTAGCTGTAAGCCACACCCCAGCCCCCGAAATAATCCAATCGACAAAATGACAAACCTGGCTCAATGGCTGAACCGGCAGAGGTCAACAGACCCTAATCACAAAAGCGCTGCCCTCACCAACTATTGACTATACTTGGATTACAGAGTCAGGCATGGCCAGGGCACCGTCTGCGGTGGATTGCGGCACCTGCAAATCATAAGGTGTGACACAGTCTGGAGATAAGTCGTTGTCATTGCAAGTATTTTGCCGCCACCAGGAATGGATAAGCTCATGGATTTAAAACACACCGCCCTGATACTCATCGGTTATCAAAACGATTACTTTGCGCACAATGGCATACTGCACCATGCACTGGAAAACTCTGAGCAGGTCGGCCAGGTATTGCAAAACTCTCTGGCTTTTATTGAGCAACTCCTGCCGACCGATGCAACTGTCATCACCACTCCCATCATTTTTACCCCTGACTATTCAGAGCTGTCTGCTCCGATTGGCATCCTGAAAATAATCAAGGAAAAAGGCGCCTTCAGGTCCGGCTCGCCCGGAGCAGAAACCATTGTCCAAATCAAAGCCTTTGGTACCGACATCTGCAATATTCCAGGCAAACGGGGATTAAGCTGTTTCACCAAAACAACACTTCACAAAGTACTGCAACAACATCAGATTACCGACGTCATTATCGCCGGTGCGGTAACGTCCCTGTGTATCGATTCCGCGGGCCGTGAAGCTACAGAATTGGGCTATAAAGTCACCATATTGTCAGACTGCACTGTTGCCCGAACCTCCTTTGAACAGGAGTACTACCTCAAAGAAATCATGCCCATGTATGCAACCGTTGCCGGCTCTGCAGACATGATTGAAAAACTGGGGCTTTGAATGCAGCACAGACATAAAGGTCCCAATCCCGGTGAATTGCTCTCGCAGGCCCAGAATCGCCTGATTGAACATTTACAGGCATCAGAAAAACGCTATCAGGATTTGGTAGGGCACTTGCGGGATGCGGTGTTCCATCTGGATCTGAAACTCAGGTGGACCTTTCTCAATCAGGCCTGGTATTCCCTGACCGGTTTTAACGTTGATGAATCACTGGGAAAGGAGTTTCTCAATAATGTCGAGGCCAGCGATGCACAGCGCTGCTCCATGGGGTTTTCTGATCTCCTGTCTGGTGAGAAAACAGAATTGACTGAAGAGATCAACTTCTTCAATGCCGATGGTGAGCTGCGTATTTTTGAGCTTTCAGCCCGTGCCTTGCGCGATGAAACCGGGCAATATGTAGGATTTGCCGGCATATTGTCCGATATTACCACCAGAGTCGCTGCCGAAGAAAAAGTCAGTTTTATGGCATACCACGATGCACTCACCGGCGTTGCCAACCGACGATTACTAATAGAGCACCTGACAGACAGGCTGACGGACAATCACGGAGAATGGGCAGCAATCATTTACATAGATCTGGACAACTTTAAACAGGTCAATGATCACTATGGCCACAATACGGGTGACCAACTTCTGTGTGAAATCAGCCAGATATTGCAGGAGTTTGCGGTCAAAGAGCATGATTTGGTCGCCCGCATGGGGGGCGATGAGTTTGTGATTTTCCTGAGTGATCTCGACGCTCAGAACGCCCAAACAGAACTGACTGAAATCACCGAAAATATCAGAGTCAAACTCCGCAACCCCGTGCTGATGGGCAATGTCTCGACTCAAATCAGCAGCAGTATTGGCGTTGTAATTGTGGATGACAAGCCGATCCAATGCTCAGATATTTTCAAGTTTGCCGATGCCGCGCTGTATTGTGCCAAACACACAGGCAAGAATCGCGTACGCTTCTACGATGAGGAGTTACGCCAGAGCGAGCAGCGCCGTCAGCGGCTGGAAACCGAACTGGCAGCCGCCGTCAACCGGGAGCAATTTGAGCTATTCTTTCAGCCTTTGGTGGACAGCAGCGGTAAACACATCTATAAAGCCGAAGCCCTGTTGCGATGGCGCCATCCCGAAAAGGGATTGATCAATCCGGTCGAGTTCATCCCCCATCTTGAAGCGAACGGTTTAGCTATTCCTGTGGGTAAATGGGTACTGCAACAGAGCTGCCGGTTTCTGCAGGGCTGGCGGGAGGCGGGTAATACTTCTTTATGCCTGTCAGTCAATGTCAGCGCCGATCAATTTAATCATCCGGAGTTTATCGAGTGTGTCGAACAATGTCTGCAGGACTACGGCACTATCTGCAGCCAACTGGAGTTTGAACTGACAGAAAGCGTTGCCCTGGCGGATGTTGATTCCACCATTGAAAAAATGCTTAAGCTCAGGTCCATGGGGATCGGTATCGCACTGGATGACTTCGGCACAGGCTATTCATCCCTGTCCTATCTGAAGCATCTCCCCATCAATACCCTTAAAATTGACCAATCCTTCGTTCAGGGTCTGCCCCATGATGGCTACGATGCTGCCATTGTCGAAACCACCATGGTGATGGCACACCACCTGGGGTTAACAGTGGTGGCTGAGGGCGTAGAAAACACCGTACAGTTGAACTTTCTCAAGCGGCTTAACTGCCACTATTATCAAGGGTTTTTATTTCATCCCCCGCTGGATGCAGAGCATTTCAGCAAGTTGATTCTCTGATAAAAACGTATATGCCCGCGATGATAACATCGCCCCGGGAGCCACCATGAAAGAGCCACTCATTCAGTTTATCTTTCCTTAACAAACCACTCAGCAACAAGCCGCAGCCCTATTATCATAACGCCAAAAAGTGTAGTATTTCGTCCTTATGTCCAACTTCCACAGGGTACAATTCGGGCCATGAGCCAGGCGACTTTTTATCTGCTGAGTGCCAATCCGGCAATGAGTGCCATTGATCATCTGAGTCTGACCGCCTGTCAGCTGGCAAGCCAGCATTACCGCGAAGGCGCTGATGTCTATATTCATTGTCAGGACAAAGCTCAGGCCTATGCAATCGATGAACAGCTGTGGCAATTTGATGCCAACAGTTTTGTCCCCCACAACCTCAAGGGCGAAGGCCCGATGACCGGCGCACCGGTGGAGATTGGCTTTGACCGACTCGGTCCCAATAAAAAGCGCGCGGTACTGATTAATCTTGCAGACCAAAGCCCCGCATTTGCGGTAAACTTTGGCCAAATTGTCGATTTCGTTGCCAGTGACAAGGCCCACAAGGCATTAGCGCGCGAGCGCTACAAGCAATACCGGACTATGGGCATCACCCTGTGCACCCGGGACCTGGCAACCGAGCCTCTTAAGTTAGTTTGAGAAACGTAAGCTCCCATGGAAAAAACATACAATCCGCAGTCTATTGAACAGGCTCTCTACCAGGTTTGGGAAGAGAAAGGCTATTTCAAACCCCAGGGTGATCAGAGCAATGGCAACTATTGCATCATGATCCCACCACCAAACGTCACCGGCAGCCTGCACATGGGACACGCCTTCCAGGACACCATTATGGACACCTTGATCCGCTATCAGCGTATGAAGGGCAAGAACACCCTGTGGCAGGTGGGTACCGACCACGCGGGGATTGCGACCCAGATGCTGGTTGAGCGTAAACTGGAAGCCGAAGAAGGCAAGAGCCGCCATGACCTGGGCCGTAACGCCTTTATGGACAAGGTATGGGACTGGAAAGCTCAGTCCGGTGGCACCATCACCCGCCAGATGCGTCGTCTGGGCGCCTCTGTAGACTGGGACCGCGAGCGTTTCACCATGGACGAAGGCCTGTCTGCTGCCGTGCAGGAAGTGTTTGTTCGTTTGTACGAAGATGACCTGATCTACCGCGGCAAGCGCCTGGTTAACTGGGACCCTAAGCTGCATACCGCGATTTCCGATCTGGAAGTGGAAAACAAAGAGAAGCAGGGCCACATGTGGCACTTCCGTTATCCACTGGCTGACGGTGCACTGACGGCCGACGGTAAAGACTACCTGGTGGTGGCGACCACCCGTCCTGAAACCATGCTGGGTGACAGCGCGGTTGCCGTGCACCCTGATGACGAGCATTATCAGTCACTTATCGGTAAAGAAATCATCCTGCCTATCGTTAACCGCCGCATCCCAATTGTGGCCGACGATTATGTCGATATGGAGTTTGGCACTGGTTGTGTGAAGATCACCCCAGCCCACGACTTCAATGACTATGAAGTGGGTAAGCGTCACGCTCTGCCTATGTTCAACATCATGACGCTGGATGCCGCTATCCGCGCGACCGCTGAAGTGGTTAACACTGATGGCACCATCAATGATGAGCTGGATGCAAGCCTGCCAGAGCGCTATGCCGGCATGGACAGATTCAAAGCCCGTGACGCAGTGGTTGCTGAGTTTGAAACCCTGGGTCTGCTGGAAAAAATTGATCCTCACGGACTGAAAGTGCCTTATGGCGACCGCTCCGGCGTAGTGATTGAGCCACTGCTGACTGATCAATGGTACGTGGCTGTTAAGCCACTGGCCAAGACTGCCATCGAAGCCGTTGAAAACGGTGATATCAAGTTTGTGCCTCAGCAGTACGAAAACATGTACTTCTCCTGGATGCGTGATATTCAGGACTGGTGTATCTCCCGTCAGCTGTGGTGGGGTCACCGTATCCCGGCATGGTACGACGAAGCCGGTAGGGTCTATGTCGGCCGTGATGAAGCCGAAGTGCGTGCCAAACACAAGCTGGGGGTGGACGTAACCCTGCGTCAGGACGAAGACGTACTGGATACCTGGTTCTCTTCCGCACTGTGGACCTTCTCAACTCTGGGCTGGCCAGAAAACACTGAAGATCTGAAGACCTTCCACCCAACCGACGTATTGGTGACCGGCTTCGACATCATCTTCTTCTGGGTTGCCCGTATGATCATGATGACCATGCACTTCATCAAAGATGAAGACGGCAAGCCACAGGTGCCATTCAAGACAGTATATGTGACCGGCCTTATCCGTGACGAACAGGGCAACAAGATGTCCAAGTCCAAGGGTAACGTACTGGATCCTCTGGATATGATTGACGGCATCGATCTGGAATCTCTGGTTGCGAAGCGTACCGGCAACATGATGCAGCCACAGCTGGCCGCCAAGATTGAAAAGAGCACCCGCAAAGAGTTCGCCGAGGGTATCGAAGCCCACGGCACCGACGCTTTGCGCTTTACCCTGGCAGCCATGGCCTCTACCGGTCGTGACATCAACTGGGATATGAAACGTCTGGACGGGTACCGCAGCTTCTGTAACAAACTGTGGAACGCTTCCCGCTATGTGCTGATGAACACTGAAGGGCAGGATTGTGGCCCTAACTCTCCTGATGGAAAGGCCGGTGGTGAGATGGAGCTGTCTTTGGCCGATCGCTGGATCACAGGTCTGTTCAACGACACCGTGAAGACCTTCGATGAACATATCGAAGCTTATCGTTTCGACCTGGCAGCCAACACCCTGTACGAGTTCACCTGGAACCAGTTCTGTGACTGGTACCTGGAGCTGACCAAGCCGGTATTGAACAACGGCAGTGAAGCTCAGCTGCGTGGCACCCGTCATACTCTGGTGACTGTCCTGGAGCAGCTGCTGCGTCTGATGCACCCGCTGATGCCATATATCACTGAGACTATCTGGCACCGCGTTAAGCCACTGGCCGGCATCATCTCTTGTGACGAAGGGCAAGGCGAAACCCTGATGCTGATGAGCTTCCCTGAGTATGATGCCGCCAAGGTTGATGCAGCTGCCATGGAAGATCTGGAATGGGTGAAGAGGATGATCGTTGCGGTACGTAACATCCGCGCCGAGTTGAACATTGCTCCATCCAAGCCGCTGTTTGCGCTGCTGCGCAATGTCAGCGAGCAGGACAAGGCCCGCGTTGAAGCCAACCAGGCCTTCTTCAAGACACTGGCCAAGCTGGAATCCATGACCATACTGGCTGACGGTGAAACTGCCCCTATGTCAACCACTCAGCTGGTTGGTGACATGGAGCTGCTGATCCCTATGGCAGGCCTGATTGACGTTGCGGCTGAAATGGCCCGTATCGACAAGCAACTGGAGAAGCTGGCTCAGGATGTCAAGCGCATTGAAGGCAAACTGTCCAACGAAGGTTTCGTGGCTAAGGCTCCTGCTGCAGTCATCGACAAAGAGCGCGCCAAACTGGCTGAGTTCACCCGGGATATGGACAAACTGAACGAACAGAAAGTAGAGCTGGCCAAACTGGAAGCCTGATTTTCTTTACATCTGTAAGTAAAAGGTCGCCTGTGGGCGACTTTTTGTTTTCTCAGGTAGTGCCATTCTGTGTCCTGGCTCGCTGTTTAAACAACTTGATGAAGCAACAAGTGTTACCAGTACGTAAGCGAACAACTATATACCCTGACAACATTGATCAAATTTGTTACCTTTTCAAGTGTGAACAACAGTACAATTCAAGACAGACTTTGCACCAGCATAACTTGGGTAATTCAGAGATTGAGTAAATGACCAATACACTTCAGCGAATCGTCATTGTCGGGGGCGGCGCCGGCGGCCTTGAACTGGCCGCCCGTCTGGGCCATAAACTGGGTAAAAAAGGCAAAGCGGAAATCCTGCTTATCGACCGCTCCCGCACCCATATCTGGAAACCATTGCTGCACGAAGTGGCAACCGGTTCTCTGGATTCAGATTTGGATGGTGTGGTGTATTCAGTCCATGCGGTCAAGCATGGTTATCAGTTTATGTTTGGAGAGTTCTGCGACCTGAGCACACAGGCCCAGACCATTACGCTGTCTGAGTGCTTCGATCACGAAGGTAAGCTGCTGCTGCCTCAGCGCGAAATCCATTATGACAAATTGGTACTCGCCATTGGTGGCGTCAGCAATGACTTCAATACCCAGGGCGTCAAGGATCACTGTCATTTCCTGGATACCCACAAACAGGCGCAGGAGTTCCATAATGAACTGTTAGATAACTTCACCCGCATGCACCAGTCTGACGACAACACTGCCCTGAAAATCGCCATTGTGGGTGCCGGTGCCACCGGCGTGGAGTTGTCTGCGGAGCTCTACCATGTTGCAGAGCTCCTCAAGAGCTATGGCCTTGGTAAAATGACCAAAGACAAGCTTAACATCTCACTGATTGAAGCCGGCCCACGTATTCTGCCAGCCCTGCCGGAGAGGCTATCTGCCGCGGCGCGCAACGAGCTGAGTTTGCTGGGTGTGGAAGTGATGGAAAATACCCGCATCAATGAAGCCACAGCAGAAGGCTTTGTTACTAGCGAAGGCGTGCAAATTAAAGCCGATATGATGCTGTGGGCCGCCGGTGTCAAAGCGCCGGATCTGCTTACCCACATTGCCGGCATTGAGCTTAACCGGGCCAATCAGATTCTGGTTACCCCCCAGCTGCAAATGCAGGGAACAGACAATGTGTTTGTATTGGGAGATTGTTGTGGTTTCCTGCAGGAAAATGGCCAGTGGGTGCCTCCCCGTGCTCAGTCAGCACACCAGATGGCACAGCTGCTCGAGTACAACATCCCGGCACAATTAACCGGCAAGCCGCTCAAGAGCTACCACTACCATAATTACGGTTCACTGGTGAATCTGTCACGTTACAGCACAGTCGGCAGTTTGATGGGAAATCTGAGCAAAAACAGTATGTTTATCGAGGGGAAAATTGCCCGGTTGATGTATATCTCGCTGTACCGCATGCACCAGTTGGCTATTCACGGCTATGCCCGCAGTTTTGCCCTGTTTATTGCAGAGCGATTGCTCAAAGCGGTTCGCCCCCGCATGAAACTGCATTGATCTCAACAGGCAGATAAAAAACAGGTGGCAAAGGCCACCTGTTTTGTCTTTTATTGTCTGGAATTCGACTTACTTCTTTACCAGCGCTGGCTCAATGGTTTCTTTAAACCACTTGCGTAAAATCTGACGCTCGTAAGGGAATGGATCGTGGGTAATGGGCTGAATTCCTAGCAGGAATCCCATATCGTTAATACTCTCTGTGCCCTGCTTGATGATTTTACCGTTTTGCTTCAGCGCATATTCAAACGCAATCCTGGGTGGGTACAGTTCGGATACCACCCGCACATCATCAGGCCCGGCACCAAAGGTTGGCTGCACGTCACCGGCCAAATCCACGTTGGTTACTACCAGATCCAGCTGCTGGTCTTTATCCAGAAATTGGTTGGCAAGTTTCCCCAAATCATCAGTCAATTCAGTAAACAAGTACTGATCAAATTTGGATTGTAACCACATGGTAGATTTAATATCGGTATACTTGGCAGGGTCTTTCCAGACAACATAGACATTACCGTTGTGGGTCAGGTAATTCTCTAAAACTGCTTGTTTTCCGGAATCGGAAGTGGAAGTACAACCGGCTAAAGCGGCCAATAACACCAGACTGGACAACACATATCTATATTCCATTTTCAGCTCCTTACAGGCCAAATTTTCACGTAATCACATGCATAAGGTCAGATTTAACCTCACTTAAATATGTTCAATTTTAAAACAGCCCGAGATAAACATACCACTTAAGTTTAGTTAACATAAGTTTCTATGCTTATGTAAAACAATGAAATATTTCAGTCGTTATCCAAACAGGGGCAACGAATTAAATCAACACTTGCACATAAATAACAACAGACTTCTATACTGCACCATTACCCAAGTTGTGCTACCTGCTGCAGTTGTTGTAACGTCTTGGCCACCGTCTGCACTGAGTACTGCAACAGCGCTGGCATAGTCTCCAGCTCAATCCCCAGCAACAAATTTTTGACTTCAAGTCCCAGCTCCGTATCACCTTCGATACTCAGTAAACGCTGAAAAAACAAAGTGTCAGGATCTTCTTTTCCTGAGGCAATCAGCAACAGGGACTGCGAAGAAGCGCTGAAACATACTTCCGCTGTTTCATTATTAAATGGGGTGATAAGCCAGGTACCGTTGTAACTGACTGCAAAGTCAAGATCCAAATCAGTCACTCTGATAGCAACCTGACGCCCCTGCAGAAAATCCAGTTCACCATCCTGAGCTTGCTGCACCATCACCTGTCCTAACAGTTGCCGGATAATGGCAGCCTTCAGTGAAAAAGGGACGACAGCCAAAGGCTTGGTCGCCAATTTGGGCGCCCATTGCAACAATTGTTTTGCCGCACCGGTGGCCAGGGCATTTGCCATGTTCTACATCCTTATCAAATTGCATTCATAGATCGGCGGATCATAACTGACCTTTCAGTGCCAAAACCTGTCTTAAGTCAATTCCTGAATCACAATATCCTCCTACACTCGGACGCCAATCACAGAACGACATTTGTTAAAGTGGCCAAGGAGTTGCCTTTGCCATCAGGGAGTAATGCATTATGGAACTGCTGTGTCCGGCAGGCAATCTGCCATCACTGAAGAGCGCCATCAAAGCCGGGGCCGATGCCATCTATCTGGGTCTGAAAGACGATACCAATGCCCGCTCCTTTGCTGGCCTTAATTTCACACCGGCCAAACTCGCCGAAGCCGCCCGCTTTACCCATGCCCAGGGGCGGAAAATATTCCTGACTCTCAACACCTTTCCAAAACCGGGGGAAGAGCATCGCTGGTATCAGGCTGTCGATCTCGCCGCTGACGCCCAGGTGGATGCGTTGATCGTTGCCGATATATCGCTGCTCGACTATGCCCACCACAAATATCCGGATATGCCGCTGCACCTGTCGGTGCAGGCCAGTGCCAGCAACGCCAAGGCGCTTGAGTTTTACAAACAGGCTTTCAATATTGAACGGGCAGTATTGCCCCGGGTATTGTCGATGAAGCAGGTGCGGGATCTGGCCAGAGAGCAGATAGTCGACCTTGAAGTGTTTGCCTTTGGTAGCCTGTGCATCATGGCAGAAGGCCGCTGCCACCTGTCATCCTGGGTCACTGGAGAATCCCCGAACACCGGCGGCTCCTGCTCCCCGGCGAAACATGTACGCTGGCAGGAGTCAGGCAATACCAGGTTGACGCGACTTAATAATGTGTTGATCGATAAGTCTGACGTGAACAGCCAGATGGGCTACCCGGTAGTCTGCAAGGGACGCTATTGCACCGCCACCCTGAACCGCGCCGATTTTCTGCTGGAGTCCCCCACCAGCCTTAACACGTTAAGCCTGCTGCCTGAACTTTATCAGGCGGGCGTTGTGTCGCTGAAAATCGAAGGTCGCCAACGCAGTCCAATCTATGTGGAGCAGGTCACCAAAATATGGCGTCAAGCAATAGACTGCTTTATCAATAATCCCACTCAATTTACTGTACGCCAGGAGTGGAACGCCATGCTGGCCAAGGTATCTGAAGGACAGATCACAACATTGGGTGCCTATGAGCGCAGCTGGCAATAACTGACATTCCTATGGAGATGACCATGAAGTATTCCCTCGGACCACTGCATTATTGCTGGCATAAAGATGAAGTCACAGCCTTTTATGACGCGGTTGCGCAATCCACTATCGAGCTGGTGTATCTGGGTGAAGTGGTCTGCAGTCGCAGACGGGAGCTGAAATTCAGTGATTACCTGCAGATAGCCCATCAACTCAGAGATGCCGGAAAACAGGTGGTACTGTCCACCCTGGCTTTGGTAGAAGCCAAGTCTGAACTGACCGAACTAAAAAAAATCGTTGATAACGGTGAGTTCATGGTGGAAGCCAATGACATGGCAGTTGTCCAGCTGGCACATGAACAACAACTGCCATTCGTGGCCGGGCCTGAGATTAACCAATACAATCTGCAGACACTCACATTACTCAAAAAACTGGGCATGCAACGCTTTGTTATGCCACTGGAGTTGTCAAGAGACTGGCTGGCAAGGGTGTTGGAGGATAAACCACAGCTGGGATTTGAAACGGAAGTCACAGGATTTGGACACCTGCCGCTGGCGCACTCCGCCCGCTGTTTCACTGCCCGCCAGCAGGGACTAAGCAAGGATGACTGTAATACCGCCTGTAGAGCCTACCCCACAGGGATAGAGGTCCTGACCCAGGAAAACCAGTCGTTGCTCAGACTCAATGGTATTCAAACCCAGGCGGCGCAATGCACGGATTTACAGGACTATCAGCAGGAGATGCGGGACATTGGCGTGGACTGGTACAGGATATTGCCTGTCGGCTTGTCGACCATCACTTATGCCGAGCAGCTGATAGCTAAGCAGCCAGCCCCCCGACTATCTTCCATCAGTAACGGCTATTGGTTGGGTCAGGCGGGCATGACCAACAACGGCACTGCAAGAGCTGGCGGACAATATTCACCGGACTTCAGCCCTGAGTGAAAAAACCGGCAAGCCGTTAATATGATTGAGCAGGTGGCTTATCACCTTGGGTCTGTTGACCTTTTGTTGTCAACGGACCCTAAGAGCCTGCGCCGAAACCACTAAGGAAGCTGCGAACAAGTCCTCGCACAGCTCTGGCTTACGGGCATATTCGAGTTCAAGGTATTCAGGTGCAGCAAGGCGGGTTGCCTTTCAAGGCGCAATACCACAGCAATCGAGTGTACCCGAAAGCCCCGAAGGGCGAGGCTGACAGCCCTATCTGCTTTGTTACAGCTCCCGCTAAGGACTCAGGCCATTAACGTCGAGCTGCGTCCTGCATCTAGGAGCTATCATCACTCGCACAGCACGCACGGGACTTGTTCGCACCTGCCCTATAGCCCTTCGCCATACCTTTGCCAGGCTGTAATTGCCCCCACTTAAGTTAGCCTGGTTCAGGTGTTCGGTTTATTGACTATCCAAACTCTCCTGAATCAACGCTCCCATTTTGACGCCATCTGCATCGCCCTCGGAGGGCAAACAAAACCAAAAACCAAAAACCAAAAACCAAAAACGCATAATAATTCAACAAACCCATAAATCCTAAGCACAAAAATACCAAAAATCCTTTAAATTATACAAGCTATACACTTTTCGCGTATTTATGGATTTTCTAGATATTGCGCATTCAGTCATCTAAAGTGTATATTTATTTACCGCAGCAAGTATAAAAAACAGAAAAAGTGCATTTTACAGTACTGCAGTAAGAGGGTAACCTCGCAAAACAATTTTGCATAACTACCTGTATGACCATGCAAAGTGGCAACGTTCCTGTTGTTGTCATGCCTGCCGATTGTCCCTGTAGCGTCATCGCCAGACATGAGAAATCAGTCAGGGATCAGTTGTTTTCAGTCAATCAAGGGCTTATAACTCGTGGAAAACACTAACCAAAATTATAATATCAAGACGATGATGACCTTTATCGTCCCTTCCTTTATAGGTCTGCTGCTGTTTATGACGCCAGTCAATTACAACAATGCTCTGACCATTCCCATTGCTGTGCTGGCCAAAGGTCTGCAAGCTGCTCTGGCAGAAGTGTTGCCACAGATGGTCACCTTCATTGTGGTCCTCAGCACTCTGGCAACCATACTGACCAAACTGATGAAGCCCAGACTCATCATGGAAAATTCATTTCTGAAAAATCTGCTGGATATTTCTCCGATATGGTTTTCGGTTCGTTTGCTGGGCGCCATCTTCATTGTGCTGACATACAGTCAAACCGGACCGGAAATGATTAACTCGGTCGGAACCGGAGCTCTGGTACTTAATGATCTGCTGCCGATCCTGTTCTGCGTCTTCCTGTTTGCCGGCTTGCTGCTGCCACTATTGCTGAATTTTGGCTTGCTGGAGCTACTCGGTGCCCTGCTGACCTTAGTCATGCGCCCGCTGTTCAATTTACCGGGGCGCAGCGCCATCGACTGTATGACATCCTGGTTGGGAGACGGCAGTGTGGGGATCCTGTTGACGACCAAGCAGTATGAAGAAAATTTTTATACCCAGCGCGAAGCTGCGGTAATTGGCACAACCTTCTCCGCCGTATCCATCACCTTCTCGCTGGTTGTGATCTCTCAGGTACAGCTGGAACACATGTTCATTCCCTTCTACCTGACTGTCTGTATGGCAGGTGTATTGGCGGCCGTGATCGTTCCCCGGCTGCCGCCTCTGAGCCGCAAGAAGGATCTGTTTATCGACCAGACCGTGCGCAAACAAGACGATGAAGTGATCCCCCTGGGACACACAGCTCTCTCCTGGGGACTGGACCGCGCCTTGTGCCGGGCTGAAAATGCAGGTGGTGTTAAACACTTTATGCTTGATGGCAGTAAGAACATGATCGATATGATCTTTGGTGTACTGCCTGTGGTCATGGGCATAGGTACTCTGGCGCTGATCATCGCTGAATACACGCCGATTTTCACCTGGCTGGGCATGCCGTTCATTCCGCTGCTGGAGCTGCTGCAAATCCCTTACGCAGAAGAAGCATCCAAGACCATAGTGGTGGGATTTGCCGATATGTTCATCCCATCGATTCTGGCGGCATCAATTGAATCTGAAATGACCCGTTTCGTAATTGCTGCCCTGTCGGTGACTCAGCTTATCTATATGAGTGAGGTCGGTGCTCTGTTGCTAGGCAGCCGGATCCCGGTGAAGGTGTGGGAGCTGTTTGCCATCTTTATTCTGCGGACTTTGGTGACCCTGCCGTTTATCGCCCTGATGGCACATTTATTCTTCTGAGGAAGGGGCGAACAAGTCCCCGCACCTTCCCTTGAGCACTTTATCGCTGAGCGTGCAGCTTCCCGTTACTGAGTAAGTCCCGCACGCTCAACCACCCGTCAATCGATATTGCTTAACGCATCCAGTGCCTCGGACAGTTTACTGACCCCGAGAACCTGCATACTCTGCGGCATTTTTTTGGGAACATTGGCAACGGGAACAATGGCCCGTGTAAAGCCATGTTTGGCGGCCTCCAGCAAACGCTCCTGGCCATTGGGAACAGGGCGGATCTCACCACTTAACCCCACCTCACCAAAAACCACCATATCCTGAGGCAACACCCGATTGCGGAAGCTGGACACCATCGCCAGCAACAGTGTTAAATCGGCGCTGGTTTCGGTCACTTTTACACCGCCCACAACATTAACAAACACATCCTGATCCGACATTTGCAGGCCTCCATGCCTGTGCATCACCGCCAGCAACATCGCCATCCGATTACCATCCATGCCCACGGCAATCCGTCTGGGATTAGCCAATGCAGAGTTGTCTACCAGCGCCTGCATTTCCACCAACATGGGACGGGTTCCTTCCCATATGACCATCACCAGAGACCCGGACGCAGCCTCACTGCCACGGGACAGAAATATTGCCGACGGATTGGCCACTTCCCGCAATCCTCTCTCGGTCATGGCAAAAACCCCCAATTCGTTAATGGCGCCGAATCGGTTTTTGTGTGCCCGAAGCGTGCGATAGCGGCTGTCGCTATCGCCCTCAAACATAACAGAGCAGTCGATACAGTGTTCCAGTACCTTCGGACCAGCCAGACTGCCATCCTTAGTCACATGACCTACCATAATCACAGCAATGCCATGCTGCTTGGCAAAACGGGTCAGGAACGACGCTGACTCACGCACCTGTGATACACTGCCGGGAGATGACTGAATATCTGCCATATGCATCACCTGAATAGAATCAACTACCATGACTCGGGGTTTTTCTTTTAATGCAACCTCACAGAGTTGCTCAACACTGGTTTCCGACAGCATGCGCAACTTGCTGGTAGGCAGCCCCAGGCGATGGGCCCGCATAGCCACCTGCTGCAATGATTCTTCACCGGTAACGTAGAACGCCGACATGGTTTCTGCCAGCCGGCACAGGGTCTGCAGCAACAATGTACTCTTGCCGGCTCCCGGATGACCGCCAATAAGAATGGCGCTGCCCGGCACAATCCCGCCACCCAGCACTCGGTCAAACTCTTTAAACGAGCTGCCAAGTCTGGGCAATTCATTCAAATCAATTTGGTCCAGCGTTTTGACTTCACTGCCGCTGGTACCGGCATAGCCACTGAACTGATTTCCTCTGGTTGCAGTCACGCTACCCAATCTGACTTCGGTGATAGTGTTCCATTGCTTACAGGCACTGCACTGCCCCTGCCAACGGGGAAAGTCCTGACCACACTCATTACACACATATGCAGTTTTATTTTTCGCCATGATTTAAATAAATTTTCGTATAAACTTTAATAAAGTAACCGGTCTCACTGCCGACATTAGCAGCTGAAAACCGGTATTCAAACTAAAACCTAAAAAAGACCAGAACATGAGTATCGAGCTGCAAGCCCAACTGATAGACCAACTCAAAGGCTTACTGAAAGAGGAACACTTCCAAGAAGCCTTTGAACAACTCACCGCTGGCGAAGCCACCTCCACACGTTTTCTGATCAAGATGGAACTGAACCGCATTTCAGAGCCCTGTTCCCGCAGCATAGATCTGCGCGACAACAGTGACCTGCCATGTGATGCCATTCAACACGACGAGCTGGTGCACTTTCTCGATGAACCCGCCAGAACGGTATTTGAATCCAGCATTGCCCTGTATCAGGGAGAGTATACTTTAGGCGTTTACGAAGAAGTCATCGAGAGTTTTCGCGCCCGCCAATCCCAACAAAATGAACAGCGGGCACAGACCCAGCAGGCTCTGCGGGATGAAGACAATGCTCTGATCGCTCCGGGGATCTTGCTGGGTAATCATGACACCGGCAATCGAGTCCAGCTGAATATGACCATCAAGATATCTGCCAGTCAGCAGGATGGTTCAGCACTGCAGGGCAAGACACTGGAGCTGTCGGTCAATCGCGCCAAAGTCGTCCTTTCCCCCGCCAGCTGCATTGATACCAACCACCCGATACAAATCAAACTGCATTATACCGATGAAGAACATCTGTTTGATAAACTGGCCGAGGGCATAGATTATGAAGTGCTAGGTGCAGAAGAACCTGTCGATGACCAGGTCGTATTACAGCTGAAACGCATCGGCAACAGCGCCAGTGTATCTGAATTACTTGAAAGCTTTATCGCCACCTATAAACAAAAATACAAACTGGATGTGAACGATGTGGTGCAATCCGCCATCTCGCTTGGACTCGAGCGACAATATCTGCCCAGAATGCCTCATCTACCATTGTTTATCAGTAACAAGCACAACGAGCCCCTGATTGGCCACATGTTACTCAGTCAGGACAACCACTCACTGGTTAACTATTTCTTCGATGAGAATGACAAGAGTCAGTTGACGGCCATGCTTACCTCAACCCGTCTGAGGCGTATCATTGCCGAACCGAATAACAGCAACCACCGGCTGATTTTCTGCTTTACCCACACAGTCAAAGGCAGCATTCATTTCTATTCTGCCACGCTGGCAGAACTCAAAGCCAAAAAGATGGTCCCCCTGTTTCTGGGGTTTGGCTCCCGCAAAAACGGCTGGCGGGTATTTCACGTAGGTTGCCACAAAATTGATCACAGCAAACCCTACCGCGCAATTTCC
>JAJNAU010000009.1 GCA_021462625.1 Shewanella sp. | reverse complement strand
CTTTGTTGCAAGGTATTTGCTTAGGCCCACTAGGCGGCACACCTTGCGTCGCGATTAAAGCGCGTCTAGAACGAGCAAAATTCAACCATGACAGGTCAACAGACCCTAGTATCAGGTCGAAAAGAGTAGCTGGTTCCGCCCCCCCCAGAAGCAGTTCGGCAACTGCCGACTGGCTATCTTCACCCAGATAGCCATCGGCGTTGGTGTTGTAGTTTTTACGGTGTTTGTTGTGTGCCAGAAAGCTTGCCAGGGTTGCGTGGTTGATTTGCGATGTGGCAATTACCCCGATCAGCATTCCCCGGTTTCTGGCCTCTTCGACCAAGCTGGTCTGTGGGGCCTCATGCCGGTCGATGCCAATGGCGCCATTATAGGTTTTGTGGCCGGTTGCGAGGGCTGTTGTCGCAGCCGCCGAGTCGGTCACCCAGGTATCGTCATCGGGAAATGTTGTGGTCATGCCGACCCGCAGCGAGTCAAAAATGGTAGGCTGTGGTGGATTGGCGGTGCCCCCCCGCACGGGAGTAACGGTAAGCTGTGGTGTAGGCCGGTCCCATGCCATCACCGATCAGCAATACCATATTTCAGGGAGTGGCTCTGGCTTGAGTGGCAAGGCTTGAAAAACCGAGACTCAGGATGAGCCCAATTCGGTAAATGCAATTGGTCATAATGCTCCTTGTTGCACGTCTGCGTCAGCCGATGTCCGGCTTGGCTTGAGATAGCTGTCCAGCCAGTTAAGCTGTTCCCACAGCAGATGATTGAGAGATTCTTTCGCCACGTAGCTGTGGCTCTCCCAGGGCAGAATCACCAATCTGGCGGTGCCGCCCAAACCTGCAATTGCGTTGAACAGACGCTCGGACTGCATGGGGAATGTGCCTGAGTTGGCATCCAATTCGCCGTGGATCAGCAAAATCGGTTCATTGATTTGGTGGGCGTGAGCAAAAGGCGACATGGACTGATATAGCTCAGTTGCCTGCCAGTAATTACGTTCTTCGTTTTGAAATCCAAAGGGCGTCAGCGAGCGGTTATAAGCACCACTGCGGGCGATGCCCGCAGCAAACAAGTCAGTGTGGGCCAACAGGTTCGCTACCATAAAGGCACCATAGGAATGGCCGCCTACAGCGATACGCTGTGGGTCGGCAATGTCCATTTCGACCAGTACCTTCACCGCGGCTTCAGCGTTGGCTATCAGTTGTTGCCTGAAGCTGTCATTGGGTCTGCTGCTGCCTTCGCCCACTATGGGCATGGCGACCCGATCAAAAACCGCATATCCCTGTGACACCAATGCGACTGGGCTGCGGGGGCTGATGCTCAGATACTTATGCTCAGAAAAGGTCACCTGAGCGGCGACCGATTTGTCTTTGTACTCTCTGGGATAAGCCCACATCAGCACCGGCAGCGACCCCTGTGAAGGCGTGTAGCCAGCAGGAAGATACAGGGTTCCCGACAGTGGCAGTCCATCGCTGCGGGTGAAGTTGAGCAACTGCTTCTGTATGCCTTTGAAAGCCGACAGAGCATCGTGTTGCTGATACAGCAACCGGCTTGTTCCTGATGCGACATCCAATTGGTACAGCGCTGGCGCCTCAGTGCGGCTCTCGCTGCTAATAATTAATTGTAGTGGCTTTTGACTCAGTACGTATTTAACCCGTTGGTACTTACCTTCCCGGGTTTGCCATAGCGTAGTGCTTTGACCATCAGTCAGCGATGTTCTCTTTAAAAACGGGCGATAACCTTTATCCGACGCCCCCAGTCCATAGTGCAACAAGTGCCCATCTGCGACTGCGATAAGTTGGCGGCCAAAGACATTGCGCTGGGTATACAGTACGCCCGGGTTGTCATAGGTATCCCTGAGGGCCCGTTGATGCCAGAGAGTCAGCCCTCGCTCATCAAGCAGGCTCACCGTGATTTGTTGTTCTTGGCGATTGATCTGGGTAATGAGCGCGGTTTGGGTATCAATCCAGTCAATATCAGCGATACGCTGCGGCGTGGCCACAAGACTGACTGCCTGGCCATCGAAGGGAACATTCAGCAAATAAAGTCTGTCCCTGATATCAGCGTCACGGGTGCCGTCACCCTGATCTGCGGCAGTAACCCAGGTTATTGTTGCCGACATGGCCGGATGCCATTGGTAATTTCGTGTCCCCGGAGTGACCGAATCCGGGCCTGGTGGGCGATGTTCACCGCTGGGCAACTGGGCCAGCAGTTGTTCCCGGCCATCAGTCAGACTCAGAATGCTCATCTGCTGACTGAAGTCCTGATATTTCATCCGCAATGAAAAAGGCTCGGTCAATTTACCGATGAGGATAAAACGATTGTCCGGCGACAGACTGACCCGATTGAAAATAGCAGGACTGACGAGTTTACGCTGCGTGCCATCCGGGCTTATCAGGGCTAGCTGAGTTAAAGTCAATTGCCTGAAATAGGCTGCATCAGCAGGGGATTTCAGCAAGTCCTGATAGGTCCGCCTAGGGGCTTTTTGTTCAGAGGTGGCCTTTATCAGGGGAGCCAGCGAGTCTGCAGGTTCTGCTCGGGGGATGAAGTTTTCCGCTACGGCCAGGCGTGCAAGCATAGCACTGCCGTCAACGAGCCAATGAACTGCACCAGACAAAGTCGCATTCAGTCTGGCCTGCTCCAGTTTAGTCACGGAAAAGTCCTTCAGGCTGACAATGTAAGGCCAGGCGCCTGTATCACTCAGCCCGGTAAAGGAGAAGTAGCGGCTGTTGGGAGAAAAACTACCATGGCTTAGACTCACGCCAGCTGGCAGCGGGATCTCTGTGCCTTGGCTATCGTCTTCATCCAGTGGGATGAGTGTCAGGGACTGATAGCTGTTACCGGGGCGACTGGGTGTTAGGCTGACAGGATTGATTCTCAGGCCGGCCAACCTCACTTCTGGCTGAGTCAGCATTGAGATACTCGGCGTGCTGGACTTTCCCAACACGGCCAGCCAACGTTTGTCCTGTGACAGCAGGGTATTAATACTTCCAGGCTGCTCAACAACCTGTTGCAGTGCTGTGGGCGGCGTCTGATATTCGTTGGCGAGGGTTAAGGGGTTGAACAGCAACAGGGCGGCTGTCAGGGCGAAAATGGTTCTCATCTCTGTCATCCTTGGGCTTGCCCCGGCTGATGTGGCTTGGCCGAAGGTCTGCCTATCACTTCTTGTAATTCACTCAGTTCAGTTTTTTATTGGAAGCGCAGAGCGAGTGCAAGGGGAGCTCCCTCCTTTCTCACTTGTTTTATTCTCTATTTAATATCTATTTTTATGTAAATTAATTGGTTAGCATTGTGCGCATAAGACCTTTGTCCCATACCGGTACCATCGGATCCAGAATATGGAAAAAACAACAAAAATATCCAACTTCAATCTGGGCAATTGCCGGGTTGATCTGTCTGACAACAGCCTGAGTTTTGATGGCCAGGAGAAATTGTCGTTGCAGCCCAAGTTCATTGAGGTGCTGGCACAGTTGGCCCGTGGCTATCCGGATGTGGTGACTCGGGATGAATTGATTGAAACCGTGTGGGATGGCAATGGGTACGTGGGCAACAAGGCACTCACGAATGCGATTTGGCATTTGCGCCAGCATTTGACAGCGTTGGGAGATGACACCGTCATTGATACGGTGCGCAAGATCGGGTATCGGTTGTTGATTGCGCCCCGGTTCGATGAAGCTGTGGTCAGTGGTGTTGATCAGGTTGAGGTCAGTTTCCGTCAGTTCCGTCGCCACTCTCTCAGTGCCTTACTGTTGGTTGCTTTGGTGATGGTGACCATGGTCTATATGCTGTGGACCGGAGTAGAAACTCGGAGTAGTAGAGAAATCAGTCAATTAACCACGGAAGATGGCTCAGAACGGTTTCCGGCAGTCTCTCCCAATGGGCGCTATCTGGTTTATGGTGGTGCCCGCCATGGCAGTAACTACGGCCTGTTTCTGAAGGAAATTTTGTTAGAAGGTGCACTGCCAAAACGTTTGTCTCCCAGGGATTCTGAAGAGGCAAGGGCGGTCTGGCATCCTGGAGGGGAATATCTCTATTATCCCAGTCGGCGGGCGGAGGACAAGCGGTGCTTTTTTGCGGAAATGCAGGTGAGCTCAGGCCAGGTACGTTATCTGACACCCTGTAACTCTTATAGAAGCGCACTGGATATTTCGCCAGATGGCAGTCAGTTAGCCTATATTCATAACGTGCCGGGTGACAATGATGAAGTATATATTATCCGGCTGGAGAGTAATGAACCCATCCCCCATAAAATCCAGTGTCAGCGGGGTTGCACTGGTGTCGCCCGTGATTTGGCATTCAGCCCGGACGGCAGATATCTAGCAATAGCCAGACGATTGAGCAATATTACGGAAGATATCTTCCTGTACGATTTGACCACGGGAGAAGAGCGGGCTTTGACTCAGGGCATGGAGGATATTCGCGGCTTGACCTGGCATCACAGCGGCAGACAACTGGTGTTCGGTGTGGAAAGTTCAGGAGTGAGACGGGGTTTCAGTCTGGATCTGGATACCGGTAAAGTGGCGGATCTGGCGGTTCCCGGTATAAGCTACCCCAAGTTTATTCCCGGCAGCTCGGATTTGGTCTACAACCACTATGCCCGCCAGTACGATATTGCTTATATGGATGTGGACAAAACCATTCCTCAGGCGCCTTATCCGCTGTTCTACTCTGGCTATGCTCAGCGTTTACCTGACTATTCGGAGAAAGCTGGTCGGGTGGTCTACACCTCCAATGAAACCGGCTTCAATGAAATTTGGACGTCCGACGATCAGGGGAATAACCGCATTCAGCATACTTTTATCCAGGGCCGTGCGCTTTACCCTAGGTGGTCTGCGGACGGCAATAAAATTGCCTTTATCGCCCCGGATGAACTCAATGAGGGTAATCAAATCTTTGTGTTACATCTGGATAATGGCGAGATGTCTGTAGTTGCCTCGCCCTACAGCAATCACACCCGTTTGTTTTGGGGACCGGACGACAAAGCTATCTATTCGTCCATCGACAATCAGTTGGTGAAATTCCTGCTGGATGGTGCCAAGCCAGTGGTTCTCAACGATTTGAGCATAGCCCGTGGACAGATAGTTTTGGACAATCTGCTGGTTTTCAGTCGACGGGATGAGCCCGGCCTGTGGCAGTTGGATATAGAAGCTTATGAAACAGCCCTGGCAAAGGGAGATAATCTTCCTTCGCCAATACCATTAATCAGAGGACAGGACAGTAACATCGACTGGCAGTCAGCACCGGCGGGTGTGTATCTCGCCGATGGCTTCAATTGGGTGGCTGTTCCACAGGGGGTGTATTTTAAGCAAAGAGCCAGCGGCGTTGAGCATATAGTGAGTTTTTGGGACAGGCAGACCAATCAGACCCGCGGTATTCTGCGCATTTCGCTAAACTACCTGTCAACATTTGGCACTTTTGCATATATATCCGCGAAGCAGCGGCTGTTGATGACACTGACAGATTATCCGCAGCGGGACATTATGCGATTGAACCACCTGCAGCAAAGGTAATTGTCCTCAGGCTACGGGGTAACGGGCCCCCAGCACGACCTGACGACGGGCACCGGTCACTGCCGGCAAGTTAGCTGGCAGCCCCTGTTCGAAGCGCATCGCCAGCCAGGCAAAGGCGATGGCTTCAACCCATTTGGGATCGACACCCAGTTGTGCCGTGGTCGCAATTCTGAAGCCCGGCAGAAGTAACTGCAGGCGGCGCATCAATTCAGTGTTCATGGCGCCACCACCGCAGGCATACAGTTCGCCGGTACTGGCTAGTTTCAGCACCTCGTTCGCTATGGTATGACAGGTTAAATCCAGCAGCGTTGACTGAATATCCTGATCCTTCAGATGTCTGAATTCCGCCAACTGATGTTCAAGCCAAGCGTGATTAAACAGCTCTTTGCCTGTGCTTTTCGGGAAGTTCTGGGCAAAGTAGGCGTGAGACATCATTTGCTTGAGCAGCTCTACGTTGGTCTTGCCTGATGCCGCCCAAGCGCCATCCTGGTCAAAGGGGGTTTGCAGATGCTGCTGTACCCACACATCGATAAGAGCGTTGCCGGGGCCAGTATCGAATCCCAGTACTTTATTTCTGTCGCCGGGCAGAAAGGTAATATTGGCAATGCCCCCAATGTTGAGGATCACCCGGACTGTATCCGCAGCGGCAAACATTTCCTGATGGAACGCAGGTACCAATGGGGCGCCCTGGCCGCCCAGCGCCACGTCTTTGCGGCGAAAATCAGCAATTACGTTGATGCCGGTTTCCACGGCTATGGTGTTGGGGTCACCAATCTGCAATGTGTAGCCGGTATCCAAGTTGGGCATATGACGAACGGTTTGCCCATGGCTGCCGATAGCTACAACCTCAAGTGGTGAAACGCCGGTTTTGGCCAGCAGTTGATTAACGGCTTCGGCAAAGAGTTTACCCACAGTGCGATCCAGCCTGCCCAGTCGGTTGATTTCGTCGGTACCAGGTTGGCATAAGCGCTGTAACCCTTTGAACAGATGATCCGGCATAGGCTCGGAATGGCCGCTAATCAATTTGGGGCTGGCAGCAGTGAAATCGACCAACACGGCGTCAACGCCATCCATGCTGGTGCCGGACATGAGTCCTATAAACAGTTTACTCATTTAATTAGTGTTCTCTCGGGCGAAACGGCTTTGTTTTTTAGATTCGATACTGGCCATCAGAGACTGACTGAGCTTATCGAACTGTAGCCGCTCTTTTTGTGCAATGGGCTTGGCTTTGGGCAGCTTGACTGTGCGCGGATTACGATGCACGCCATTAACGATAAATTCATAGTGCAGGTGAGGGCCAGTTACCCTACCTGTGCCGCCCAGAGTGCCGATGGTCTCACCCTGTTTGATATATTGGCCCTGTTTCACTTTACGCTTGTTTAAGTGCAGATACTTGGTGGTATAGGTGTCATTGTGCTTGATAAACACATAATTACCATTGTATTTGTTATAAGCCGACTTAATCACACGGCCAGCGCCGGCAGCCTTGATGGGAGTGCCTACGGCGGCCACATAGTCAACACCCCGGTGCGCTTTGACCTGACCTGTCACAGGATGCAATCGACGGGGATTAAAATTGGAGCTGACATATTTGAAATCGACCGGGGATTTCAGGAAAGCTTTGCGCATACTGCGGCCATCCTCTGAATAATACTGGCCGTCTTTGTAGCGAACCGCCGTAAAACGCTCGCCCTGGTTGATAAATTCGGCGGCGAGAATATTGCCGTTTTGCAGAAACTGATCATCGGCATACTCTTCGTCATAGATGAGGGCAAAGCTGTCGCCTTCACGAATATCCTGAGCAAAATCCATGTCCCAGCCAAAGATGGTAGCCAGCTCCATAATCTGAGCTGGGGTAAGGCCAGCTTTGGCGGCGGCATTCCAGAAGTTGGAAGTGATCTCGGCGATGACGAACTTTTCTTCCCGCGTGACTTCTTTGGTCAGGAGGTACTCTTTTAATCCATCCGGGTGACGACTCACGACCAGAGTCTCTATCTTGCTTGGCTGGTACTTCAGCCCGGCAAATTTACCATCGGCATCTTTGAGCAGCGCCATGCTGTCGCCCGGCATCAATTTGGGGACGATTTTGCCCATCTGCTTAAGTTGGGTGACATCATACACATCGCGGGCTGTAAACCCGGCGCGGTTGAATATTGCTGCCAGCGTATCACCACTGCGCACTTTTACAGTTTCTTCGGTCAATTGAGGAGCAACTGTTGGCGTTTCTACCTCAGTCTGTGGTTGTGGTGCAGCGTCAAATGGATCGTGAGGTTTGTCCTTTACAGTCGCTGTTGGCGCTTCGGGCGTACGAAAGGCCAGAGGTACGTCGACATCCGTTGCTAGCGCGTTGGTAGAGACGGCGATCGGTTGAGTTTGACGTGAGGCCTGGGCGTCGTCTGCGGGTGTCAGCACCACTGCAAAGATAATTAGAAGCAGTAAACCTATCAGTGCCTGATGCAATCTGGGCAATAAATTGAACAGTGTGACGACCTTTCCCATTGAATTCGAAACCAAAATAACTAATCAAGACTCATCCCTAAGTGTACACACTTTTATTTATTAGCGCTAACAAGTAACATGGCTCCCTTACTATTTATTAGGCGCTTAGGGGTAACTGCCGAGATGGCTGACTTAGACCAGGTATTAGCAGAAATTAGACGTGGTACCGATGAGATTTTGCTCGAATCGGATCTGCTGGAAAAGTTGAAAGAGGGGCGTCCCCTTAAAGTGAAGCTGGGAGCGGACCCGACGGCACCTGATATCCACTTGGGTCATACAGTTATTCTCAATAAACTGCGAACTTTTCAGCAGTTGGGCCATGAGGTGATCTTCCTGATCGGTGACTTTACTGGTATGGTGGGTGATCCAAGCGGTAAAAACAGTACTCGTCCACCGCTGACCCGTGATCAGGTGCTGGCCAACGCTGAGACCTACAAGGAGCAGGTGTACAAGATCCTCGATCCTGCCAAGACCCGTATCGTATTCAACTCCAGTTGGCTCGAAGATCTGGGTGCAGCCGGTATGATTCGCCTGGCTTCGCAACAGACAGTGGCACGTATGATGGAACGTGATGACTTCAAGAAGCGTTATGCATCCGGTCAGTCGATTGCTATTCACGAGTTCATGTATCCCCTGTTGCAGGGTTACGACTCTGTGGCGCTTGAAGCCGATGTTGAGCTGGGCGGCACCGACCAGAAATTCAACCTGCTGATGGGCCGTGAGCTGCAGAAAGCCGCCGGGCAGAAGCCTCAGGCAGTGATTATGATGCCGTTGCTGGAAGGTCTGGACGGTGTCAAGAAGATGTCAAAATCTGCCCACAACTATATTGGTGTGAGCGAAGCCCCGGATGAAATGTTCGGCAAGATCATGTCAATTTCTGACGAGCTGATGTGGCGCTACTATGAATTGCTGTCATTCCGCCCGCTGGAACAGATCGCCCGGCTGAAGGCAGAAGTGGACGAGGGTGCCAATCCACGTGATACCAAGATCCTGCTGGCTAAAGAGATTATCGCCCGTTTCCATGACGAAGACGCTGCCCAAAAGGCGCACCAGAACTTTATCGATCGCTTCCAGAAAGGGGTTATCCCTGATGGTATTGAGGAAGTGACTCTGGCTGCCGGTGAAGGCATGGCCATCGCCAACCTGCTCAAGGATGCTGGTCTAGTAGGCTCTACCTCTGACGCCATGCGTATGATCAAGCAAGGTGCAGTCAGGATGGATGGTGACAAGGTGGAAGACGCCAGGCTGTTGCTTAGCGCCGGTTTGTGCGCTGTATTCCAGGTTGGTAAGCGTAAGTTTGCCAAAGTCACCCTCAGCTAAAGAAGTGCGAACAAGTCCTCGCCCCTTCCCTAAGAATCTTTCTTAACTGAGTGCCTTTGAATTGGTATGAAGCCTGATGTCAGTGGCAGCAGGCCTTTTGCAATCAAAAGGCTGAACGCTGAAATTTGCCCCGGCAGGCCAGGTTAATGACAAGGGGCAGTACTGAAGTGCTGGCCCCTTTTACATTGCCAGCTCACCCGTGCCCGCTTCAAGGCCCAATGATGACCCTGTTGTTGCAGTGTCAGGATCAGCAAAACCTGTTGGTAGTATTCCAATGAGGATTTAGACAGATAGGCCAGAGTTTCATTTTTGCGCTGGACCGTACGTATCAGCGTGAACTGGGCACCAGCATAGTGACGGCTGATTTGCTCCGGCGACTCACTCCAGCTTGCCTGTTCACGCCTGGCTTTATCCAGTTGACGATTGAAATGCTGTACCGGTTTTTCGGCGTATGAGGTCACCATGGGGGGCAAGTCTGCCGCAACTGCGCTAACGGCCAGCAGCCACAGCAGAGGAAGAATACGGGCAGGCAATCTGGTCATTCTTGCCTTTCCTCCGGACACTTAATGAACATACCTCATTGGAGTGGCGAAATGGCAGCAAGTTTCCAGATAACGGAAAAAATGTGACCCTCAACCGTTATTGTAGTGCGAGTTGATCCGCCATGGTTTGATAGTCGATCAGATCGATATGTTCTTTCACCCGCCCTTTACTGGTATCCAGTTCCAGACAGGTGACGCCGGAAACGGCAATTTCAATAATTTTTCCTGGCTTGCCGAATTGCTCACCCGGCCCTTTCAGGTAATAACTGCCAATCATGACAACCAGCGAGCCTGAATTGTACATGTGCTCCAGATTGAAGCGATACTCCATCACGCCTTTGTGTGCCCGGCGCAGGAAATCGAGGATGTGGGTTCCACCTGTGTACTTGCGACCTGCGGTACGGTCAAAAAACACCGTTTCCCTGTCGTAGAACTGTGCCAGTTTGTTGTAGTTGTGACTGGTCAGTGCCTGCATGTATTTCATCGCCAATTGCTGCTCAATGGGCATATCCCCGGGGCTTCCCAGGGCAGAAAACGACATTAACATCAAACAGAACCAGAAATTTCTCAATGTCAGCTCGCTACAGGTATTTCAATAATGACACAGTGGCCGCAGTGTTTGTCCTAAGTGCTGAATAATGCCTGCTGCTAATACCATGATCAAGCAGCTTTGCGGCGAGTATGGCATTTTTGTTGATGAATTCATGCACTGGAATCAACAGGATGCGAAGGGGAAGTGCGAATAATTCCCTTGCGTGCTCTGCGTGGCCTTCGAGCCAGCAGATGCAAGGCGCAGTTTGCGGCGAGTAATACCATATATGACCATCACCTATTGCAAGGCCGGGTATTTGATCCGTGAAGCTCTGTTGCTGCCATATATTCGGCCTATTTTTGAGACATTAACCCGTCTCTGGCCTGGATGAATATCCGCGCCTGTTTAATTCGCCCTATATGAGCGTGTCAGTCACACGATTACTTCACCAAATCGACTAGGGTCTGTTGACCTTTCATGGTTGAATTTTGCTCGTTCTAGACGCGCTTTAATCGCGACGCAAGGTGTGCCGCCTAGGGGCCTAAGCAAATACCTTGCAACAAAGAGTAAAGCGCGTATAGCCGAGCCCTTCGAGCAGCGTTTGTCGTCGCTTTCTACTGCATTAACGCTCAGTTATGTAGAACAACTACACCACAATCGCGTTGATTTGTATAAAACAACGACAAAGTGCTGCAAAAACCATCTTCAAAGGTCAACAGACCCTAGTCATACAACCATTATGTCGTCACCAATTTGGCTCGAACTTGAATGGCTGGCATCGCTCTGAGGAGATCAATTTTCTTTGCAGATTGGTATAATCTTGGTCATTTACACGAACTGCCAGGCTGCAGACGTACTGTATTTCCCGATACAGATTTAATGGGCATAAAGGCGAATGAGTATCCACAGCAGTGGCAGACAGATAAGCAGCACAGAGTAATAACCTGCGGCGGTGCGACTGAGTAATATGGCCCGGCGAATGTCCTGACTGTCGGGCAACGATGTTGAAGCCGTTTTGGCCCGGCTGACTTTGATATTGCCAAACATCTGTGGACCACCAAGTTCAATGGCCAAAGCCTGTGAGCCGGTGGTGAGACTGCGGCTTAAAAAGGCGGAGCGCGGTTTCAGCCAGGTTGTTAGCGTTGTCGGCCCGCCCTGCAGTGCAAGCAACAGCGCCCAAAGGGTATCGGGTAACCACATCAGTAAGGTGCTCAGCAGGTTAACCGGCCTGCCAAAGCAGCCGGTTGGGCTTTGAGTTGGCCACTGCGCGGCAATGCTTGTCAGCATACGCAGTAAAATTGCCAGGGCCGGTCCACCGGTAAAGAACGCCAGCGATACGCCTGTCAGGTTTACCGCCGGACGATTAAGGACAAGCTCGATGGCGGTTTTACTCAAACCTGTGGCAGACAGCTGAGATACGGACTGAGGAACCCAGTCAGTCAGCAGTGCTCTGGCACTGGCTTTGTCATCGCGCTCAAGATTGTCAGCCACCTTATTGCAGAGGCGATTGATGCCGTTGTCATTGAAGCAGATATAAAGCATGACAAGCTCGAAAAACCAGGGATAAGCAGCCAACAAGGGGATAAAGACGACGATGCACCAAAAGGGCAACACAAGCAGCAAAGCGCCCAGTGTCCCGGCTGTGTATTGCTGAGTATTGGAGCGCTCCGGGTGAGCGGCCTTTTGTGCCAGTTGGTCTGCCAGTTGCGCAAGCCAGTGAAAGGGATCATAACTCAGGGGCAGCGGACGAATACGTGACAGCAGTAGCGCCGCTGTCATGAGTGCAAACAATTCCAGGATGCCGGCATCCTTGGCCGGCAGGGATGATAATAAGCTTGTGTCCATAGCTTTGACGGAAACGTCTTACAAATTAGTTAGCAATGCCATTACCATCAGTGCAGAGTGATGGCCAGCTTTGTCGATATAGCTGTCGAAATCCACAGGCGAGTAGTTGTTGGCATTGTCAGACAGAGAGCGGATCACCACGAAAGGAACCTTAAACTGATGACAGACCTGAGCGATGGCTGCGCCTTCCATTTCACAGGCGGCCATAGTCGGGAAGTTTTCTCGCATGATGGCGGTACGGGCTGGGTCACAAATAAAGCTGTCACCGGTGCAGATTAGGCCTCCAATGGCTTTGACTTCGCCCAAAGACGCGATAGCCAGGTTAGCGGCTGCAACCAGTTTGGCATCCGGAATAAAGGCGGCTGGTTGCTGTGCCATCTGGCCGATTTCATAACCAAATGCGGTAACATCCACGTCGTGATGACGCACTTCAGAAGAAATGACGATATCGCCAATCTCCAGACCGTCGACAAAACCACCGGCAGAGCCTGTATTGATCACATAGTCAGGCTGATATTTTTCAATCAACAGGGTAGTGGCAATACTGGCGGCCACTTTGCCGATACCTGAGCGGGTGACCACGACATCTTTGCCGTTCAGCTTGCCGGCAACAAATTCGATACCTGCGATGGTTTGAGACTGTGGCGCCTCCATGGCGGCGATCAGGTGTGCGACTTCAGGCTCCATCGCGCCGATAATACCGATTTTCATATCAGACCTTTTTGACTTCACAAGGGAATAGGAATTGGCGCTAACTATAGCACAGGCTTGATGTTTGATGTGCGCCTGAGTGATCCAACAAACAGCCCGCAGTGACTGCGGGCTGTTTCAACGTGGTGAGATACTTAACTCAGGAAATTGAGAATGCCCATTGCGGCATCGCGCCCCTGGGCGATGGCGGTGACCACCAGATCTGAGCCCCGAACCATATCCCCACCGGCGAACACTTTGGGGTTGCTGGTCTGGAATGGATTGTCACCCAGCTTGCTGGCTTTGACCCGGCCCCATTGATCCAGCTCTATGCCATAATCAGCAAACCAGGTTGCGGGACTTGGTTGGAAGCCAAAGGCGATGATGATGGCATCGGCGTTCAGTAGCTGCTCACTGCCGGCAACAAGCTGGGGGTTACGGCGCCCTGAATTGTCCGGCTCTCCCAGTTGAGTTTCCACACACTCAAGCTCGGAAACCTTGCCATCAGCGGTGTGAATGGCGATTGGCTGGCGGTTAAACAGAAACTGTACACCTTCCTCTTTGGCATTCTGCACTTCACGGCGCGAGCCCGGCATATTCAGCTCATCGCGGCGATAAACGCAGGTTACCGAGGCGGCACCCTGACGCACTGCGGTGCGCACACAATCCATGGCTGTATCGCCGCCGCCCAGTACCACCACCTTTTTGCCCTTCATTGATTGATATGGATGTTCAGTGGACTGAGTGCCCATGAGTTTGTGAGTGTTGCCAATCAGGTAGGGTAGCGCCTGGTAAACTCCCTGTGCATTTTCACCGGGCAGATTGCCTTGCATGGCGCTGTAGGTACCCATGCCAAGGAACACCGCATCGTATTCATCCAGCAGTTGCTGGAAGGGGATATCCTGACCTATGGTCACACCCAGACGAAACTCAATGCCCATGCCTTGCATCACAGTGTGGCGGATTGCCATGACATTTTTATCCAGCTTGAATGCCGGAATGCCATAGGTCAGCAGGCCGCCAATCTGGGGATATTTGTCATACACCACAGCCTGAATACCATTGCGTGCCAGAATATCGGCACAGCCAAGACCCGCCGGGCCGGCACCGACAATGGCCACTTTTTCCCTGCGGACAACCACACCTGACAGATCCGGCCGCCACCCCTGGGCAAACGCAGTGTCGGTAATGTACTTCTCGACATTGCCTATGGTGACGGCACCAAATTCATCATTCAGGGTACAGGCACCTTCGCACAACCTGTCCTGAGGACACACCCGTCCACAGATCTCCGGCAGGGTGTTGGTCTCATGCACCAGCTCCGCCGCTTCCATGAGACGTCCCTGTTTGGCCAGCTTTAGCCAGTTGGGGATATAATTGTGCAGCGGACACTTCCATTCACAGTAGGGATTGCCACAGTCCAGACAACGGTCGGCCTGTTGTTGCACCTGTGGTTGTTCAACTGCCTGATAGATCTCAATAAACTGGCTGGTGCGACGCTTGACCGGATGCTTGGCAGGATCTTGTCTGGCAACATCGATAAACTGAAAATCGTTACTCATTGCGTATTACCCCGCCTTGACCTGACAACAACTGACCGCCTTGCTCATGTTTGAGCAGATCTGCCAGCGCCACATTTTTGGGCTTGACCAGCACAAAGCAGTCCAGCCAGTTTTCAAGATCACTCAATATCATCCGGGCATGTTCACTGCCGGTGCGCTGCACATGCTCTTCGATCATGCCGCGCAGATGCAGCTGGTGAATGGGGCTGTTTAAATCGTGGGTATCCACCATCTCGCGGTTGACCCGCTTATCAAGCTTACCAAACTGATCAAACACATAGGCAAAGCCACCTGTCATGCCAGCACCGAAATTGACACCGGTCTTGCCGAGCACAAGTACGATGCCACCTGTCATATATTCACAGCCGTTATCCCCCACCCCTTCGATGACGGCAATGGCGCCAGAGTTACGCACCGCGAAGCGCTCACCGGCTTGGCCTGCGGCGAACAGCCTGCCGCCAGTGGCTCCATACAGGCAGGTGTTACCGATAATCGCCGAGCGTTCGGTTTTGAAGTTGCTGCCTACCGGCGGATAGAGGGTCAGGATACCGCCTGACATACCTTTACCCACATAGTCATTGGCATCGCCAACCAAACAAAGTTCCACCCCTGGGCTGTTCCAGACGCCGAAACTCTGGCCCGCTGTTCCCTGGAAAGACAGTTTGAGAGGTTCTGGGCAACCTTTGACACCATAGCGTTTGGCGATATAGCCGGACAACGCCGCACCCACTGAGCGATCTGTGTTATTGATGCTGAATTTGGCTTGGTATGAATTGCCCTCATAGACCGCCTGACGACAGGATTCGAGCAGCTTAAGATTAAGCTCACCTTTGTCTTCTGGTGTATTGCGCTCCTGCCAGGTGATGGCTCTGCCTTCGGGCAAATTGGGCTTGTATAGGATGGCAGACAGATCCAGTCCTCGCTGTTTGTCTGTCTGGCCTTCAAGCGCTGTCAGCCATTCGCTGCGGCCAACCAGCTGTTCGAACTCGGTAACGCCCAGTTTTGCCATCCATTCGCGCACTTCGGCGGCGACAAACTCAAAGTAGGTCATCACCCGCTCAGGCAAACCGTGATAGTGCTTATCCCTCAGCATTGGGTGCTGGGTGGCGATGCCAGTGGCACAGTTGTTCAAATGGCAAATACGTAGATATTTACAGCCCAGAGCAATCATAGGCACAGTACCAAAACCAAAGCTTTCTGCGCCCAGCAGCGCCGCTTTGATGACATCCTGGCCGGTTTTCAGGCCACCGTCCGCCTGCAGGCGGATCTTATGGCGCAGGCCATTTTCCACCAGCGACTGATGCACTTCGGCCAGACCCAACTCCCAGGGGCTGCCGGCGTATTTCACCGAAGTAATAGGGCTGGCACCTGTGCCGCCATCACAGCCTGATACAGTAATCATATCGGCATAGGCTTTGGCCACACCGGTGGCGATGGTGCCGATACCCGGCTCAGACACCAGCTTGACTGACACCATGACGGTGGGGTTGATCTGTTTTAAGTCGAAAATCAGCTGGGCCAAATCCTCGATGGAGTAGATATCGTGGTGAGGTGGAGGCGAAATCAGGGTTACGCCTGGACGTGAATAGCGTAATCCGGCGATTTCCACACTGACCTTGTCACCGGGCAACTGCCCACCTTCTCCTGGTTTGGCGCCCTGAGCAATCTTGATTTGCAGCACCTGGGCATTCATCAGGTAGTGGGCAGTTACGCCAAAGCGGCCTGAAGCGATTTGCTTGATAGCAGAATTGCGCTCTGTGTTAAAACGGCGGGCATCTTCACCCCCTTCACCCGAGTTTGAACGGCCGCCTAAGCGATTCATGGCGATGGCCAGGGCTTCGTGGGCTTCCGGGCTCAGCGCGCCAATACTCATGGCGGCACTGTCAAAGCGGGGGTACAGGCGTGCAGGGGGTTCCACCTGATCCAGCTCAACCGCGGTCTGCTTGGCCTTAATGCCTATCAGATCGCGCAGTGTGGCGACCGGGCGATTATCTACCAGAGCGGCAAACTGCTTGTACGCTTGATAATCCCGCTCCCGCAGTGATGTTTGCAGGGTATTGACGACGTCCGGGTTGAAACAGTGATATTCACCGCCCTCGATATATTTAAGCAGCCCCCCCGGAGGAAGCGGCAGGTGACGGGCGAAGGCGCGTTTATGCAGCTGTTGCTGATCGTTGGCAATGTCGCTGAAACTGGCACCCTGCACCCGGCTGATAACGCCTTTGAAGCACAGCTCAATCACCTCATCGGCCAGACCTATGGCTTCAAATTGTTGACTGCAGCGATAGGAACCCACCGTGCTGATCCCCATTTTGGACATGATCTTGCGCAGACCCTTTTCGATACCCTGACGGAAATTAAGCATCGAAGTGATCCTGTCCTGTTCACCAAAACGGTCGGCCAGTTCGGCAATGGATTCGTACACCAGGAAGGGATAAATCGCCGTTGCGCCAAAGCCCAGCAACACAGCAAAGTGATGGGGATCCCGGGCGGTGGCAGTTTCCACTATGATGTTGGTGTCGCAGCGCAGGCTCTTTTCCACCAGACGTTGCTGCACGGCACCAACGGCCATGGCGGCTGGGATTAACTGGGTAGATTCAGTGATCAGGCGATCTGAAAGCACCAGCAGTGTGGTGCCGGTACGCGCCAGACGCTCGGCCTCATCGGTTACCCGGCGAATGGCATTTTCCAGCTCTTCAGTCGGGTCGTAATTCAGTTGCAGGGTGTCTGCCCGGTAGTTGGTTTTATCGAGCGACATCAGTTGGCTGAAATCACTGAACAGCAAAATCGGTGATTCAAACATTACCCGATAGGCATGACCTGTGGTTTCGTTGAACAGGTTTTGCTCGCGGCCCACACAGGTGGTCAGTGACATCACATGCTTTTCCCGCAACGGATCGATGGGTGGGTTAGTGACCTGAGCAAACTTCTGGCGGAAATAGTCGTACAGGCTGCGCTGCTGTGTTGACAGCACGGCCATGGGGGTATCGTCACCCATGGAACCGATAGCTTCTTCCCCTTTCTGAGCCAGCACCCAAATCACCTGCTCCAGTTCTTCGCGGGTATAGCCAAACAGCTTCTGGTACTGCAACAGAACATCGGATTGGAACTCGCGATTACCCTGTTGATTGGCCGTCAGCATGTAAGCCGGTGTCAGGGTTTTGGAGTTTTTCGCCATCCACTGTTTATAGGGATGACGGCGTTTGAGATCGTTATCAATTTCAAACGACTGATATAGGCGGCCATCCAAGGTGTCTAGTACCAGCAGTTCCCCCGGTCCCACCCGGCCTTTTTCTACCACTTCATCGGCGCTATAGTCCCAGATGCCAACTTCGGATGATAGGGTGAGGATCCTGTCTTTGGTGATTACATAGCGGGAGGGGCGCAGGCCGTTACGGTCAACTGCGCAGGCGGCATGGCGGCCATTGGTCATGACTATACCGGCCGGGCCATCCCAGGGCTCCATATGCATGGAGTTAAAGTCGTAAAAGGCTTTGAGATCCTCATCCATCTCAGGATTACTTTGCCATGCTGGTGGGATAAGCATGCGCATGGCTCGGTATAAATCCATGCCGCCGGATAGCAACATTTCCAGCATATTGTCCAGTGATGAAGAGTCTGAGCCGGTTTCATTGACGAAGGGGGCGGCCTGTTGCAAATCGGGCAACAGTGGGGAATTGAATTTGTAGGCGCGGGCGCGAGCCCACTGACGGTTGCAAGTGATGGTATTGATTTCACCATTGTGGGCCAGATAACGGAATGGCTGAGCCAGCGACCAGATGGGTGATGTGTTGGTAGAGAAGCGCTGGTGAAACAGACAGATGGCACTTTGCAGGCGGATGTCAGCCAGATCCAGATAAAACTCCGGCAGGACTGCGGGCATCATCAGACCTTTATAGACAATGACCTGGCCGGACAATGAGGCAACGTAGAAATCTTTATCATCGGCCAGTTGCTGCTCAAGGCGGCGACGGGCCATGTATAAACGGCGTTCGAGATCTTTCTCTCGCCAGCCGATTGGTGAGTTGATCAGTACCTGATAGATTTGCGGCAGGGTATCGCGGCCAATGGGCCCGAGCACATCCGGGTCGATAGGGACTTTGCGCCAACCGGCAATGCTCAGGGTTTCCCGCTCCAGTTCCCGGGCCAGCATATACTGGGCGGCTTCTGCTTTGTGTGGCTCCTGGCTGAGAAATAGCATGCCGACCGCAAATTTGCGGCTCAGGTGCCAGTCATTTTCCGCTGCGACCGTTTCGAAAAACTTGGTAGGCAATTGCATCAGCAAACCGCAGCCATCGCCGGTCTTGCCATCCGCCGCAATACCACCCCGGTGTTTCATTCTATCCAAGCCATGAATAGCGGTACGCACAATCCGATGACTGGGTTCGCCATCCATTTGGGCTATTAAGCCAAACCCGCAATTGTCTCGCTCAAAACTGGGATGATACAAGCTCATACAAACAACCTCACTTTAATACTCAAGGTGTACTACGTCGGGAGTTCTCATTTCTTCTAATGTCTTTTGCCCGAGCAGTTCAAGCTATATCCCCACGAGTAAAACGTCAATCACATAAATTGCATAAAAATATAAATTTCGCCCGTAAAAATAGTGTTAATTCTAACAATGTTACCTTGGCGTAAACTGGTAAAAGTTGGGTATGCTGGTATTTGTATCAATGAAAGCTGTACGCATTTGATTTTTTGTGATCTAAAGTGAGATTTTGTTGATGATTGGAGTGGTTTTGCAAATGGTGATTTTTTTTGCGGCCACAGTGAATGAATCTTGTGGTGGCTGCCCCTGCCGGGAACTGTGCTGAAATTTGACCTAGTCCCAGGACGAATTGCTTAGAAATGACTAAAATAACCATCCTTCATTTTCCTGGAACGTCGCTGTGGGACTCGATAAATACGCCAATACTTTCGGTGCAGTCTGTAAGGCCAAATATGGCAGCAAAGTGAAAAAACTGACGATTGACGCTAAATTTACCTGCCCCAATCGTGATGGCACGTTGGGAAAAGGTGGCTGTACGTTTTGCAATGTGGCCTCTTTCAGTCATGAAATGGGAAGCCCGTTAAGCATAGCTGAACAGCTTGATGCTGGTAAAATCAGCAGGAATATCAAAATGTTGCAAAATGTTGGTAGCGCCAAGGGGGCTGCTGACGACAAGTTTATCGCTTATTTTCAGGCTTATACTAGTACCTATGATGAATACCGTCTGCTCAAGCAAAGGTATGATGAAGCCTTGGCTGACGGTGACATTGTGGGGCTGCATGTGGGCACCCGCCCTGACTGCGTGCCTGATGAGGTGCTGGCTTTACTGGCCGATTACCAGGCAAGAGGGGTCGATATCTGGCTGGAGCTGGGATTGCAATCTGCTCATGACCATACTTTGAAGAAAATCAATCGTGGTCACGGTTTTGCGGCCTACACAGATACGGTGAAAAGAGCCCGGCAAAGGGGAATCAAAGTTTGTACCCATTTGATTCTCGGGCTTCCAGATGAAACCCATGATGACTATATGTCAACGCTGCATCAGGTATTGGCCCTGGGCGTTGATGGATTGAAAATTCATCCACTGCATATTGTGGCAGGTAGCACAATGGCAAAGGCCTGGCGCGCCGGGCGTTTGGATACTCTTACATTGGAGCAATATGTTTACAGTGTGGGAGAGATGATCCGCGCAATCCCCAGGGATGTCGTGTTGCACCGGGTGACTGCCTACGCGAAAAAGCCCATGCTGCTGGCACCTGACTGGTGTGCATCCCGTTGGGATGGATTGGTGGCCATAGTCAAGAATCTGCAGGAATTCGGTGGTCAGGGCGAGGCGCAGCGATTGCAATCGGTGGCTGAGTAACAGGGTTGCAACCTGGTGCATTGGTTACAGACTTGCTTGT
Organism: Shewanella sp.; assembly: GCA_021462625.1. Taxonomy (GTDB): domain Bacteria; phylum Pseudomonadota; class Gammaproteobacteria; order Enterobacterales; family Shewanellaceae; genus Shewanella. Next base: position 28,321 of record JAJNAU010000009.1, on the reverse strand, counting down.
TTCAGCCGCTTTACCTCAACAGACTGTTTCTATTGTGTTACTCACGGGTGAATCTGTGACAATCTTCACTTATTGTATTGCGTGACGCACTGCAGTAGGTATTATTGCTCAGACAAAAGAACCTGCAACCCAGCATTTCAAAGGGAAATGAAGCAGTGCGAGCGTCTGTTGGATCGCAGAATGCGGTGGACGTATACGAATTACTTTATCGAGGGGGCATCGATGGCGACAGCTGAATTGGAAAATATTTTGGATCTGAGCACTCTGGAGCAGTATTGTGGTGCGATTGGCGCCGGAACCTTGCTTAAGAGCGTAGTATTGTTTGAGCAGTTAATGCCTGAATATGTTGGCAATCTGGTGGCTGCCAGCAAGAATGCAGAAAAAGAAGTATTGTGCTCAGAGGCTCACAAGTTTAAAGGTGCTGCAGGATCTGTGGGCCTGAAACGTATCCAGCAGTTTGCACAACTGCTGCAACATGGTGAAGCCTCAGACTGGCCTGAAATGCACACAGTATGGCTGAATGTTATCGTTGAAAATGGTGAGAAAGACTTAGCTATGCTTAAGGCTTATCTGGAGGCCAAGGTTTAAACGCTGCACTGGGATGAGTTTAAAGAAAACTGCACCTTCTCTAAGGGGCTAACACCATTCAACTTGGCGTGCTTGGATTGAATGGCGGTACGGTGTTTTTGAGATAAGAGCGGCCCAGCTTTTGGTCCGTTTTCTCTTTATTGGAAAGATGTAACGAGTGATTTAACTCCTATGCGGATGAGTATGAAATGCCTTGAACTCCTGCTGCTACCAAAGTCAGAGGAGCCAGAGAGCTGCAAGGATTCGTTTGCACCTTGCCGAACATGAAACTACTCCCTAATCGATGGGAACAGGGAGTAGTTTACAGCAACAGAAAGTTCAGTTAAGGGATAAAAGCCTTAACTGATCGGTGCTAGCCGAAAAGAGGCTTGTAAGTCTCTGGCAGGTAAAGCATTGTCGGCTGTGGCTCAGGCTGTCAGCGTCTTGACACCATCTGCGGTACCAACCAGCAGCACATCGGCGCCACGGTGTGCAAACAGGCCATTGGTGACAACTCCGACAATGGCGTTAATCTGGGTTTCCAACTCTTTTGGATTAAGGATCTTGAGGTTGTAAACATCCAGGATCACATTGCCATTATCCGTTACCACGCCTTCACGGTAGACAGGATCACCGCCCAGTTTGACCAGCTGGCGGGCGACATAGGAGCGGGCCATGGGGATCACTTCTACCGGCAGCGGGAACTCCCCCAGCACATCTACCTGTTTGCATTCATCGACAATACAAATGAACTTGTCGGCAACGGCGGCAACAATTTTTTCCCGCGTCAGCGCGGCACCACCGCCTTTGACCATCGCCATATGTGGACTGATTTCATCGGCACCATCGACATACACAGGCAGGTTGCCGACGCTGTTGAGATCAAAGACTTCAATACCCAGTGCCTTGAGGCGCTCGGTAGACGCTACGGAGCTGGATACCGCGCCTTCAATGTCATTTTTCATGCTGGCAAGGGCATCGATAAAGTGGTTGACGGTTGAACCAGTGCCTACGCCAACAATGCTGCCTTCTTCCACATAAGCTAGTGCAGCCTGGGCAGCTGCCTTTTTCATTTCATCTTGTGTCATGTTAGTTCTTCCAATATGGAGCCGGGTTATGCTGCCATTATAACCCGTAAGGGAAATTTCAGCGGTAGTTTTCCATGAACATACAATCATTATGTATTCGCGGCATGCTGGGGTAGAGTTAACCGAATTGTTTCCGGAAATGTGCACCTTCCCTAATGCCAGGCAGCTTTCTAAAACCGGATAATTTGACTCTGGACATCACTGACACAGCGGAGAGAGGCATGTCGGGTGCAAGTCTGTTAACTCTATTGGATGACATTGCAGCGGTATTGGATGATGTGGCGCTGATGAGTAAAGTTGCCGCCCGCAAAACAGCCGGGGTGCTCGGGGATGATTTGGCACTGAATGTCCAGCAGGTGACAGGTGTGGCCGCCGACAGAGAGTTACCTGTGGTCTGGGGTGTAGCCAAGGGCTCTTTGGTCAATAAAGCCATTCTGGTGCCGGCAGCTTTGTTAATCAGTGCCCTTGCGCCTTTTCTGGTGACACCTTTGCTGATGTTAGGTGGTTTGTATCTGTGCTTTGAAGGCGTGGAAAAACTCTGGCATTCCTGGTGTCACAAAAAAGAGGAAGCCGAAGAGGATCTGCCGGCAGATATAGATCTTAAAGCCTATGAAAAAGAAAAAATTAAAGGGGCCGTCCGCACCGACTTCATTCTCTCTGCCGAGATTATCGCGATTACGCTGGGTATTGTGGCTGATGCCAGCTTTATGACTCAGCTGGTGACCCTGTGCATTATCGCCGTGGTGATGACCGCCGGTGTTTACGGTCTGGTTGCGGCCATTGTGAAGCTGGATGATGCCGGATTTTACCTGGTCAGCCGAAAAAACGTCGGGGAATTTGGCAAGTGGCTGGGTAATCTGTTGCTGGCGGCGGCGCCGGTATTAATGAAGTTGCTGGCGGTAGTCGGTACTCTGGCCATGTTTATGGTGGGTGGCGGCATACTGGTGCATGGTATACGTTCGGTTTCAGCGTATTTTGCTTACCTGGCTGGGACGTTTTTTGGCGTAGCCTTCATCGGCCCTGTGATTGCTTACATTCTACCAACCTTGCTTGCCATACTGTTTGGTGTGGTCGCCGGAATTGCGGCTTTGCTGCTGGTGTTACTGCTGAATCGGCTGCGCAGAGGAAGCCAGACTCATTGAACCTCACCGGATAAGACTGCACACTCTAAAGACAGGGTGTCCCTGATAATTGAACTCGTCTGTGGCTATGGTATCTATCGATAAACATTTTATTTATTTTGATGCGGCGGCACACCTTGCGTCGCGATTAAAGCGCGTCTAGAACGAGCAAAATTCAACCATGAAAGATCAACAGACCCTAGTTACTGATCTGATTTAACGGGGGTAAATAGATACAGGGCGGCGGGGGTTGCTATCCGGGCAAGTGGGATATCCCAGCTTTCCACAGGCAGTTGCTCTACCCGTTGACACTCGTGTGCGATACCCATGGCTGCAGGGGCGTGGGGACTGGCCAGGGTGCGGTCATAAAAGCCACCGCCCATCCCCAGCCGGTTTCCCTGCTTATCAAAGGCTACCAAAGGTGTCAGGATCAGGTCCAGCTGCTGCAGTGGTACCATTTGGGTCAGATCGAGTCGGGGCTCTGCTATTCCGTACTTGTTGGTGGTCATAGGTGAATTCGGGTGGTACTGGAGAAACAGCAGGTATCCGGGAGAGAAAGGGTGTAATACCGGTAAGGCGACTTGGATATGGCGCTGCCACAAGGCTTGGATCAGGGGAAGGGTATTGAGTTCACCGTCGTTGGCAAGATAAATGGCCAGCTGTTTGACCTGGCAGCGGAGCAGTTCAGGTAGCAGAATATCGACGAGTCTGTACGACGCCTCTGTCTGCTGTGAGGGGCTTAATGCGGCGCGCTGTTGCCGGATATGGCGTCTGAGTTCTGCTCGGGTATCCACTGTCTAAATTGGGTGCTCTCCAGGGTGCCGGTTCCGGTGTGGCCCTTGAACCGTAGGTTCAAGGCGGGTCAATGATTACTTCCTAAGGCTTCTCGGTACGGGCCGAGCCTGCTCAATGTCAATAAAACATTCACCCTGAGTTTAAAAATATCGGCACAGGGACATTACCGGTTGTCGTACACCCCAGAGAGCTAATTCGTTAGTCGAATTCTGGTGTTTCGTGCTGCTTGTCAGCACTTCCCCGACTGCGTTCGACCAATGCATTTTCGAGGGTTGACTGCAACAGGGTGATGCGTTCATCTATCTGCCTGATGTAGTCCTGATTTTTCTTTTGCTCTTCAAACAACTCATAGCCAATGTTCAGCGCGGCCATAATCGCCAGTTCTTCACGGCTCAGACTGTTGGTTCTGGCCCTCAGTGAGGCGAGTTGTTTTTCCAGCTTGTTGGCGACTGCTTTCAGCGCGGTCTCCTGACCTTGGGGACAGGCAATAGAGTATGTGCGCCCCTGGAGGGTGATTTCAACTGCGCTGTTACTCATTGGCTGCGGCTATCCTCGCGTTGGTCTCTTGAGGCGGACTATATAAGGGCAACGCCCAAAGTGCAAGATAAGCATAGACTGATTTTGGCCCCAGTGCACTGTACTTGTCCAAGGAGTGAACAGCCCTTGAAGTTTGTGGGGAAAAATGCCCTAAGGAGCATGCTGATTCCTTGGTCAGCGCGGGTAGTTCTGCTAGCATTGGCTGATTAAATCTGTATTTGGGCTCAAACACCTATGGCTACATCTCCATCTCTTTGTATCGAAAATCTGAAGTCAGCACTGGATGATGCCGGTATAGGTCAGCACCCAGTAGAAGTTCACGGTGCCATGGTGGGTCTGATCTGCGGCGGCGTTGCCGCGAGTCGTGATGGCTGGCAGAAGCCATTGGCCGAGCTGATGAACGATGGTCAGCCGCTTACCGGGGAGATCAAAAATCTGGTCACAGAAATGCATCAGGATACCAAGACCCGATTGGCGGATGTGGAATTTGGGTTTGTGCCGCTGCTGCCAGAAGAGGAGGAACCGCTGACTGAACGGGTTGAAGCTCTTTCGCTGTGGGTGCAAAGTTTCCTGACTGGGCTGGCCATTATTCAGCCCAAACTCAATCAGGCGTCAGCCGACGTACGGGAAGTCATTCAGGACCTAGCGGAAATCGCCCGGGTTGAACTGGATGTCAGCGAAGATGATGAGTCCGAAGCGGCCTATCAGGAAATTCTGGAGTTTGTCCGTATGGCAGCCATTCTCTGTTACGCCGAATTCAGGCCTGAGTCGAGTGTAGCCGACGTGGCAGACGATAAGATTATCCATTAATGAAAGTGCGGCCAGGGCCGCCTTTTTTCATCGCAAGAACAAGCGCAGTGAGCACTGTGTGGCAGCTATAACCCTATGAGCAGTGAATTCGTAACCCCGCATTATGATGTTGTGATCGTCGGCGGAGCCATGGCTGGTGCCACCCTGGCTATGGGGCTGTCAGCACTGAAAAAGCCCGATGGCCAGGCGCTCAAGATTGCACTGGTTGAAGCATTTGCCGTGGATGATGCCCATCCTGGCTATGATGCCCGGGCCATTGCCCTGTCCCACGGTTCCATTCATCAATTGTCCCGGCTGGGACTTTGGCCATCGCTGAGTCATCTTGGGACCGGCATTAACAGCATTCATGTCTCTGACCGTGGTCATTTTGGCATGACTCGACTGGATGCCCAGGACTTTCATGTTCCGACCTTTGGCCAAGTGGTGGAATTGGCGCGGATCGGGTGGGTGCTGGATAGTGCTGTGAAGCGTGCCGACATCAGCTACTATTGCCCCGATGCCCTGCAATCACTGCAAGGCCATGACGATTTCCATGAATTGACCCTAGCATCAGGTACCTGTCTGCGGGCGTCGTTGCTGGTGGCCGCCGATGGTGCGCATTCTGCGGTGCGACAGGCATTCAAACTCCCCCTTGAGCAAGCAGATTTTGGTCAAAGTGCTGTGATTGCCAATATCGCGGTTACCGAAGGTAAACCCGGCATGGCCTGGGAGCGCTTTACCGACACAGGTCCGCTGGCTCTATTGCCCATGTCGCCTGTGGATGGTCTGCAGCGGCTGTCAGTCGTCTGGGCTCTGTCCCATGAGCAGGCCTGTGCCGTAATGGCGCTGGATGATAGCAAGTTTCTTAGCCAACTTCAGCAGGCATTTGGCTACCGCGCTGGGCGTTTTGGGCAAACCGGCACTCGCCACAGTTATCCCCTGACGCTCGGCGTCATGCCAAGACCTGCTTTCCATCGCTGTGTGTTTATTGGCAACGCCGCCCAGACTCTGCATCCTATCGCCGGTCAGGGTTTCAATCTGGGACTTAGAGATGTGGTGGATTTGCTTGGCTGTATCCAGACGCAGCTGACAATGGGAGAGGATCTTGGGAGCGCGGCGCTTGTCCACCGCTATTTACGCGCCAGAGAGGAGGACAGACGCACGACTGTTCGCAATATTGAGTTTCTGGTACGGGGATTTTCCAACGATTATTTGCCTTTTGTGCTCGGGCGTAATCTGGGATTGCGACTGCTGTCCTGGATCCCGCCGTTGCAAGTCCCTTTGGCACAGGTGGCAATGGGCTGGCGGGCACACCGGGTTTAGGACAAGGAATACAAGATGATAACGACGCAAAGCTATGATGTTGCCATCGTTGGTGGTGGCATGGTGGGGCTGGCAACCGCATGTGGGCTGGCCGGGGCCGGCGTAAAAACCCTGGTGATTGATGCCGGGCGTAGTGAAGCGGTGAGTGGGCACCCCAGACTCAGGGTCAGTGCCATCAATCAGGCCAGCCGACGCTTGTTGAACAATCTCGGCGCCTGGCAGTATCTTGATGCCCAACGTACCGGTCGATACAGCCGTATGGAGGTATGGGACAAAGATGGTCTGGGCAAGATACAGTTTGATGCCGAAAGCCTGTCGGAAAGTGTCCTTGGCGCCATTATCGAAAATGATGCCATCGCCCATGCGCTGGCCAAACGTGCCGCTGAGCTGCCAAAGCTGACCCACCTGGAAGCTGTCAGTATGGACAGGCTGGCTTTTGGTGAACGTGAAACCTGGCTGACCTTAAGTAACGGGGAGCAGGTCAGTGCCGCGTTGGTAGTGGCTGCCGATGGCGCTCAGTCACAGGTGCGCACTTTATGCCAAATCCCGCTAACTTTCTGGGATTATGGCCATCATGCCATCGTTGCTACCGTGCATACTGAATTAGCCCACGCAGATACCGCCCGTCAGGCATTTTTCGAGGACGGTGTGCTGGCCTTCTTACCCCTGCATGACCCGCATTTGTGCTCCATCGTTTGGTCCGTTTCCCCTGAGCAGGCCGCCGGCTTGCTCGGTGTCGATGATGAGGAGTTTGCCAAACGCCTGACTGTTGCCATGGACGGGCGCATGGGGCTTTGCTCCCTTGCCGGCGACAGGCAGCGCCAGTCATTCCCGCTGAGGATGCGTTATGCGAGGCATTTTGCCCGTCATCGTCTGCTGCTGGCCGGTGATGCCGCCCACACCATACATCCTCTGGCGGGGCAGGGCGTTAATCTGGGCTTCTTGGACGCTGCAGCCATTATCGATACAGTGAGCGGGCTGAAGCAGTCCGGTAAGGATATTGGCGAGTATCGTCATCTGCGGTCGCTGGAGCGTGCGCGCAAAGCCGATGCGCTGGAGATGATCACTGTCATGGAAGGGTTCAGACAACTGTTTGCCGGCAGTAATCCGATTAAAAAGGCGATTCGGGATCTGGGGCTGAATCTGGTGGATTCTGTGTCTCCTCTGAAAACACTATTCATCCAGCAGGCCATGGGGAAGAAATCGGAACTTCCGGCGCTGTGTCGCTGATCGGCACTAACCCAACCGCGGTAGGCAATGGCTGAATACCTGGCGCTGCCGGCCTGAGAATAACTAATTGCTCGCATTATTTTAACTAATGATTAAATGTGCTCTGGCAAACATCTTTTTGTATACAAGACCATAACAGGCGGTATAATTTTTCTGCATTTCCAAAGCAGTTTGTTTCTGTCTTTGCCGCGTTTTTCAGCGTATGACAATGCCCCGTACAGCCCGGGGGAAGATAACAGGCAAAGATCTGATGAGATGACCTCAGACCCATAGAAGGGATTACAATGGCTAATAAAACCGTACTCTACAGCAAGCACCTTGAAGCCGGTGCCAAGATGGTCGATTTCCATGGTTGGGATATGCCCCTGAACTATGGCTCGCAAATTGAAGAGCACCACACAGTGCGCCAGGACGCCGGCATGTTCGATGTGTCCCATATGACTGTCGTGGATCTTACCGGCAGCTGCACCAAGGCTTTCCTGCAGCGCCTGCTGGCCAATGATGTGGCCAAGCTCAAGGTGCCGGGCAAGGCCCTTTACAGCGGTATGCTCAACCATGAAGCCGGTGTTATCGATGATCTTATCACTTATTACCTGAGCGATGATTTCTACCGCATCGTAGTCAACTCTGCCACCCGTGAAAAAGATCTGGCTTGGATAAATGAACAGGCCAAAGGCTATGACGTGACTGTGACCGAGCGTCCTGAACTGGCCATGATTGCCGTGCAGGGCCCTAATGCCAAGGCTAAAGTCGCCCGGGTGTTGGACGCTGCCCAGAATGCGGCAGTCGAAGGTATGAAGCCATTCTTTGGCGTGCAGGCAGGCGATCTGTTTATTGCCACCACAGGTTACACAGGCGAAGCCGGTTACGAGATTATCGTGCCCGAAACCCAGGTTGAGGCACTGTGGCAGGTGCTGCTGGATGCGGGTGTTCGTCCATGTGGACTGGGAGCCCGCGATACCCTGCGCCTGGAGGCCGGTATGAACCTCTATGGTCAGGATATGGATGAGACTGTTAACCCACTAGCCGCCAATATGGGCTGGACCATCGCGTGGGAGCCTGCTGATCGCAATTTTATCGGGCGTGAAGCGTTAAGTGCCATTCATACTGTCGGCAGCGAGCAGTTGGTGGGCTTGGTGATGGAAACCAAAGGGGTACTGCGGCAAGGCATGACAGTATGTTTCAAAGATGACGCTGGCGTGGAACACAAGGGCGTGATCACCAGCGGTACTTTTTCGCCGACATTGGGGTATTCTATCGCCATGGCTCGCGTAGATGCGGGTATTGGCGAGACTGCCGAAGTCGAAGTGCGTAACAAAAGAGTCTCTGTCAGGGTTGTGCCTCCCTGCTTTGTGCGCAATGGAAAACAAGCTTTCTAAAAGATAACGGAACAAGGAACTACTACAATGAGCAACATCCCAACCGAGCTGAAGTATGCCTCTTCTCACGAGTGGGTTCGTAAAGAATCAGATGGCAGCTACACATTAGGTATTACTGAGCACGCTCAAGAGCTGCTCGGCGATATGGTGTTTGTTGAGCTGCCTGAAGTGGGTGATACTGTTAACGCAGGTGAAGAGTGTGCCGTAGCTGAATCAGTGAAGGCCGCCTCTGACATCTATGCGCCGCTGTCCGGTGAAGTACTGGCAGTAAATGAAGCGCTGGAAGAGTCTCCGGAGCTGGTAAACAGCGATACTTACGGTGACGGCTGGTTCTTCCGCATTATGCCTTCTGATACATCTGAGCTGGAAAATCTGCTGGATGCTGATGCCTATCAGGCCGTTATCGACGAAGAATAAGCTGTACTAAAAGCAAAGCCCCTGCGGGGCTTTGTTTGTATTTGGGCCCTTTTTAAGACCGGTAATCCAAGCCGGCAGAGAGATAGAACAAGGCGTATCATGACCCAACAAACCCTTACTCAGTTAGAGCAGCATGAACTATTTATCCGCCGTCACATCGGGCCGGATGCCGGGCAGCAGCGCGATATGCTGGCTTATATCGGCGCCGAGTCGCTGGAAGATCTGACGGCGCAGATTGTTCCTGAGTCCATCCGCCTCAAGGACGGACTCAAGGTAGGACCTTGTTACAATGAAGTGGAAGGTTTGACCTATATTCGCAAGCTGGCAAGCCGCAATCAGGTATTCAAGAACTATATCGGCATGGGCTATTACGGCACCGAAGTGCCCAATGTGATCCAGCGCAATGTGTTTGAAAATCCGGGTTGGTACACCGCCTATACCCCCTATCAGCCAGAGATTGCCCAGGGTCGTTTGGAAGCGATTCTGAACTTCCAGCACCTTTCCATTGACCTGACTGGGCTGGATCTGGCATCAGCATCGTTGCTGGATGAAGCGACCGCTGCCGCCGAAGCGATGGCGCTGGCTAAACGGGTATCCAAAGCCAAAAACGCCAATGTGTTTTATGTGGCTGACGATGTGTTCCCCCAGACCATAGACGTGGTCAAGACCCGTGCCGAGTACTTTGGTTTTGACGTGGTAGTGGGGCCAGCCGAAGATGCAGTCAACCACCAGGTATTCGGGGTGCTGCTGCAGTACACCAACCGTTTCGGTGAAGTTAATGATTTTGCAGAGTTGATTGACCAGCTGCATGCCCAAAAAGCCATTGTGACTGTGGCGGCCGATATTATGTCGCTGGTGCTGCTCAAGTCGCCCGGCTCCATGGGCGCTGATGTGGTATTCGGCTCGGCCCAGCGTTTCGGTGTGCCTATGGGCTTTGGTGGTCCTCATGCCGCCTTCTTCGTCACCAAGGACGAGTACAAGCGCTCCATGCCAGGCCGGATTATCGGGGTATCCAAAGACACCCGCGGCAACAAGGCGCTGCGCATGGCGATGCAGACCCGCGAGCAGCATATTCGCCGTGAAAAGGCTAACTCCAATATCTGTACCGCTCAGGTGCTGCTGGCCAATATGGCGTCCTTCTACGCTGTGTACCATGGTCCAAACGGGCTTAAGCGTATTGCCTCGCGCATTCACCGGCTGACAGACATACTGGCCACAGGCCTGAAATCCAAAGGTATTGAACTGGTGAATCACACCTGGTTCGATACCCTGACCTTCAAGGTGGCTGACAAGGCCGCTGTGATTAAGCGTGCACTGGCCTGTGGTGTGAACCTGCGTCAAGATGTTGAGGGCTCTCTGGGGGTGAGTCTGGATGAAACCACCACCCGCGCCGATGTGGCCGATCTGTTCAACATCATTCTGGGGGCCGGTCACGATCTCAAGCCTGGCTTGATTGATGATGAGCTACTTGCCTCTGCAGTGGATACCATTCCGACAGCGCTTCAGCGTGACACCGAATTTTTGACTCACCCGACCTTTAACAGCTATCACTCTGAAACCGAGATGATGCGTTATATCAAGCGCCTGGAGAGTAAAGATCTGGCACTGAACTACTCTATGATCTCACTGGGCTCCTGCACCATGAAGCTGAATGCAGCAGTGGAGATGATCCCGGTGAGCTGGCCTGAGTTCGCCAATATGCATCCTTTCTGCCCACAGGAGCAGGCCAAAGGTTATCAGCAGCTGATCAGTGAGTTGTCTGACTGGCTGGTGGATATCACAGGGTATGATGCCGTGTGTATGCAGCCCAACTCAGGTGCCCAGGGCGAATACGCCGGTCTGCTGGCTATTCGCAAGTATCACGAGTCCCGCGGTGAAGGCCACAGAAATATCTGTCTTATCCCTCAGTCTGCCCACGGTACCAACCCGGCATCGGCGCACCTGGCCGGGATGAAGGTGGTGGTGACTGCCTGTGACAAGCAAGGTAACGTGGATTTGGACGACTTGCGCGCCAAGGCTGCTGAAATGGCGGACAGCCTGTCCTGTGTGATGATCACTTACCCATCCACCCATGGTGTATATGAAGAAACCGTGAGGGAGATCTGCAGCATCATCCATCAGCATGGTGGTCAGGTGTATCTGGATGGTGCCAACATGAATGCCCAGGTGGGATTGACTTCGCCTGGGTTCATTGGCGCTGATGTGTCGCACCTGAACCTGCACAAGACCTTTGCCATTCCTCATGGTGGTGGTGGTCCGGGTATGGGGCCAATCGGCGTGAAAGCGCATCTGGCACCATTTGTTGCCGGTCATACCCTAGTGAAAACCGGTGCTGAGAGTCAGGACAATGGTGCAGTTTCCGCAGCACCCTATGGCAGCGCCGGTATTTTGCCTATCAGCTGGATGTATATCCGTTTGCTGGGGAGCAAAGGTCTGGCTCAGTCCACTCAGGTTGCCATGCTGAATGCCAACTATGTGGCCAAGCGTCTGGGCGAGCACTATCCGATCCTGTACCGAGGGCGCAATGACCGGATTGCCCATGAGTGCATTATCGATCTGCGTCCGCTCAAGGAAGCCTCAGGTGTGACTGAAATGGATGTGGCCAAGCGTCTGAATGACTATGGATTCCACGCGCCGACTATGAGTTTCCCGGTAGCAGGTACCCTGATGGTTGAGCCCACCGAGTCTGAGTCCAAGGTGGAGCTGGATAGATTTATCGACGCCATGATTGCCATCCGTCACGAGATCGCCAAAGTGCAAAGCGGTGAGTGGCCGTCGGATAACAACCCGCTGCAAAATGCGCCCCACACCATGGCGGATATCATGGATCCGGCATTCGATGCCCGTCCTTACAGCCGTGAGTTGGCGGTATTCCCATCGGCGGTGGTGAAAGCCAACAAATTTTGGCCAACAGTTAACCGCATCGATGATGTATACGGCGACAGAAATCTGTTCTGTGCCTGCGTGCCCATGAGCGAGTATCAGGATTGATTTTGTCGTTCTGTTGAACAAGGCGCCTGCGGGCGCCTTTTCTATTGAAGGTGCGAATAAGTCACGTGCGTGCTTTCTTATTCAAGGTTGACGGGGTCGCCCAGATCCTCCCCGGCATGGCTTCAGCTGAATGTCTTGAACTTCTGCTGTTTCATCAGCCAGAGCATACGCAGGACTTCGCACCTTCCTTAAAGACCTCTGTGTGTTGGGATCTGACATGGCATTAGCTGTGTCTTTTTTTGGGGTGTATCGGCCGAAATGAGGGGGTATGACTTAGAGTCTGCCGGCCTTTTATAGTCAAATTTTGTTTTGCCCTATGGGCAGCGTTTGTGGCCCCCTTTCTCCTGCGTTATCGGTTTCTCATGTAGGCTAGCTACACATCGAAGCCTCTGTCTTGGATAAAGAGCCCACAAACTGCTGCAAAAGTAATCACCAAAGGTCAACAGATCTTAGGTAAACAGAGTGAGTCCGCAGTGTTTTATCTTCACACTGGATCTGGTACGGCTGATAACTTCTGATTGGCTTATGGTCGACTGAAAGGCGGTTGATTCAATTACTGCACTGAAGCTTGTTGCCCAAACCGCCTAGCCTGCTCCAGCAAAATTCCTATCGCCAATCGCGCTGAGTAAGCCGATAGGAGGATTACTCTGACATTGTTTGAACCTGATCCCAAAAACTTGTACATAATTGTGATCTCTGTACAGGTTAAGCTCGTACAGAGAGTCATTAAGCAAGGGAGATGTATATGACAGGCTTTGATCCCGATACCATCAAAATAGGAATAAGTGCTTGCCTGCTGGGACAAAATGTCCGCTTTGACGGCGGCCATAAACGTTCTGTTTATTGCACGGACGAGCTGCAGCATTTTTTCGAGTTTGAGCCCATCTGCCCAGAGATGGCCGTTGGTCTTGGGGCGCCCAGAAAGAGTATCAGGCAGGTTCGTGTTGGTGACCAGATTCTGCTTCAGAGTGCTGATGGCAGCCTGGATGTGACTGAGCCCATGATGGCCTATTGTCAGGATACCTTGCCACAACTGGCACACCTTGGTGGATACTTGCTCTGCGCCAAGTCGCCAACCTGTGGTATGGAACGGGTACTTGAGTATGCACCGGGCAGCAACAACGCGGGCAAAACCGGCGTTGGCGTGTTCGCCAGAGCCTTGATGACTCAGTACCCCGAGTTGCCGGTGGAGGAAACAGGCAGGCTGCATGATATGGTGCTTAGGGAAAATTTTTTTACCCGGGTATATGCCTATCATGACTGGCAAACCCTCAAGGCCGGAGGGCTAACCAGACACAAACTGGTGCAGTTTCATTCCCGATACAAGTACCTGTTGATGGCTCATCATCCCCAGAATTACCGTTTACTTGGCCCCATGATTGCCAATCCGGGAAATGATATCAATCAGCAGGCTCAGGCCTACTTCTCTTTGTTTATGGCGACACTGAAACATCATGCGACCCGTCGCAACCATACCAGCACTCTGCAACATATTCAGGGCTACTTCAAAAAGATGCTGTCCAAGTCTCAGAAGGCCGAACTGACCGATGCCATCCTTGAGTACCGCGAAGGTCTACAGCCCCTGCTGGTCCCTATCACTCTGATCAATCACTATCTGCGTGAGTATCCCAATCCCTATATTCAGGATCAGGTATACCTCAAACCTCACCCACAGGAACTGAAGCTCAGATATGGATACTGAGAGCAAATTCACCATAGGAGATGTTGCCCGAATGACCGGGGTGAACCCCGTGACTCTGCGGGCCTGGCAGCGGCGCTTTGGGTTACTTACCCCGAAGCGAACCCCCAAGGGCCATCGGCTATACTCCGATGCCGATGTGCAGCGCATAGAGGCGATTCTTGGATGGCTGGCCAAGGGAGTGGCTATCAGTAAAGTCAAGCCTTTGTTGAGTGGGGATGTGCCAATGAAAGTGTCGCAGCAAGATGAGTGGCAAAGCCACATCCAAAGACTGAATACCGCCGTGTTTGAACTCAATGGCACACAGCTGCACAGCGCATTGGACGAAATCTCGGCCCTGTATCCGTCCAAGGTTCTTTTGCGGCATTTGCTTGTGCCCTGGCTGGAGCAGACAGAGCCTGTGCTCAGTGAGCGGCAGGACGGGGAGCTGTTGACGCAGTGGTTGAGGGGACTGCTTTGGCAGCGGCTTGCGGCGATGCAGATGGTCAGACGGGGAACAGTGAATAGTCGCGTGGTACTGCTGACACCCTGTAAAGACTACGAGCCGGCCATATTGGCTGGATTTGAACTGGCGCTACAGAACATCAGTTGGTGGTTGCTGTCGTTGTCCGCTGCGGAGCAATTACCTTTGGTGGCCGAGCGAATGGCGCTGGATTATTTGGTACTGGCGGCACCGGCCTCGATGACCACAGCGCAGCAGCAGGTGTTGTATCAGACCGCTGACGCGATGAAGTTACCCTTTGTGTGTTATGGCCAGTTTGCCTCCCTTTATACCCACCTGTCCGGATGGCAGATCGTAAGCAGTGGCGAGTTGATGGCGGCGCGGATTTGGACAGGAGACAATTAATGAAAGCCAATACCCTGATGTGGTTTCGCATGGATTTACGCCTGGCGGATAACGCGGCACTGTGTGCGGCAGTGGAGGCTGCCAGGTCACAGGGCGGACGGGTGCAGGCGCTTTTTTGTGTGACGCCGGCGCAGTGGGAGCAACATGATATGGCCGCTGTCCAGCTGGATTTTATCGAGCGCCATGTAAACCTGTTGGCTCGCTCACTGGCGGTGTTGGGTATTCCGCTGCAGGTACTGCATTTGGGGAATTATGCCGCCATCCCAGAGGCGATCGCCAGCTTCTGCCGGGAGCAACAAATTGGCGCCATATTTGCCCATGCAGAGCCTGAAATCAACGAGGTAGAAAGAGATGCGGACGTTGCTGCTGTGCTGCAGCGTGATGGCGTGGGATTTGAGCTGTTTGAGGGACATTGTCTGGTGCCACCGGGCTTAGTGCTGAATCGGTCGGGACAAATGTTCAGAGTTTTTACGCCCTTTGCCAAAGTCTGGCGCCGTCATCTGCTGGCATTACCCACCTCACCATTGCCCGTGCCTGAGCCTGTAGGGGCAAGGTTACCGGATCCGGCGCCGATCCATTTCAACTGTGCTACCCAAAGCAGCACTTTATGGCAGGCAGGAGAATGTCATGCCCGGCGTATATTGATGGGGTTTGTCGACTCAGCACTGGTGGATTACCACGAGCAGCGGGATTTCCCTGCAACGGATGGCACATCGGCGTTGTCACCTTATTTGGCCATTGGGGTGCTGAGTCCTTGTCAGTGTCTTGCGGCTGTGCTAATGCGCTTTCCCGAAGCCTTGATGGAAGGTGGTGGACTGAGCAGTCGCGGTGCTTATATCTGGCTGACAGAGCTATGCTGGCGCGACTTCTATCGCCATCTGCTGGTGGCCTTTCCGACTTTGTGTAAAGGAAAAAACTTTAATTCACTGGCAGATGCCATCCAATGGCGTAATGATCCGGAGGAGTTTCGCCGCTGGTGTGAGGGGGCGACCGGTTATCCCATTGTCGATGCGGCCATGAGGCAACTGAATCAAACCGGTTGGATGCACAACCGCCTGCGCATGATTGTGGCTAGTTTTCTGACCAAACACCTGTTGATTGACTGGCGTTGGGGAGAGCGATATTTCCGGCGTCATCTTATCGATGGCGATCTGGCGGCCAACAATGGTGGCTGGCAATGGTCTGCCGGCACCGGCTGTGATGCGCAGCCCTATTTCCGCGTTTTTAATCCCATCAGTCAGAGCGAGAAGTTTGATCCTGAAGGCAAATTCATCCGTAAATTGCTGCCACAACTGGCGCAGGTGGCAACGCCTGCGCTGCACCGGGCTGAGATTCATAGCGCCGATTTATTCGCAGTCAACCAGAATTACCCTACGCCTGTGGTTGAACACCGCCGGGCGCGGGAAAGGGCATTGGCGGCACTGGGTGTGATGAAACGGGCGTCATCGACAGCCAAGGTTACGCCAGGCAGGAGAGCAATATGATTCAATCAGGGACTAGTCAATCAGCCGGATCACAGCAGCAGGAAAGCCAAGCTGTGGTCAGCGCATTTATTGAGCTGTACGGCAATCTTAACCGCGACAATTTGCACCTGCTCGACAGGCTTTATCACCCCACAGTGATTTTTACCGATCCGCTGCACCGGGTTGAGGGGCGCGATGCGCTTAAGCGTTATTTTGCCGCCATGTATGAGAATCTACTGGCCATTAAGTTTGATATTCACCGGGTGATAGGCAGCGACAAAGAGGCCTGCATTGAATGGACTATGCATTATGCCCACAGAAAGCTCAGGGGTGGTCAGTTCCTGCAGCTTGATGGTGTCAGCCTGCTGACCTGTGATGATCTGATCACCCGCCACCGGGACTATTTTGATGCCGGTGCCATGTTGTATGAGCACTTGCCGTTGCTGGGGGGCACTATTCGGCTGTTGAAAAACAGGGTGGCGATATGAGTTTTGCAGCAAAGAGCGGGTCATCGCCAACAGGTCGGGTGCTGATTACCGGAGCCAGCTCGGGTATTGGTGCGCAACTGGCAAGCGACTATCTTTCCCAGGGTTGGCAGGTGTTTGCCTGCGGCCGCAGTCACCAGCGACTGGTGCCGCTGGCCGGCAGTATTCCACTGGTTTTTGATGTAACAGTGCGCGAAGGCGTGCAAAGTGCAGCCCGCCGATTGACGCAACTGCTGCAGGGGCAGAAGTTGGATCTGTTGATCCTCAATGCCGGAGACTGTGAGTATATAGACGACCCATTGTATTTCGACGACCGATTATTCGAGCGGATAATTTCCACCAATCTGCTGTCAGTGGGTTATTGCCTCAATAGCTTCCTGCCCTTGCTGTCACCCCATGGCCGGTTGGCGTTGATGAGCTCCAGCGCCACCTATTTACCCCTGCCCAGAGCTGAAGCCTACGGAGCCTCCAAGGCGGCACTTAATTATCTGGCAAAGACGTTGGCCATCAGCCTGGCAAGCCACCCACAGAGCCGTGGCACAGGCGTGACCCTGATATGCCCGGGATTTGTGCGTACACCTTTGACCGCCCGTAATGACTTTCCCATGCCCATGAGCGTGGATGTCGTCTGGGCATCGCGGCAGATAAGGCAAGGGCTGGCTCGGGGATACCGGGAAATTCACTTCCCCAAAAAATTTACGCTGCTGCTTAAGTTGCTGGGCTGCTTGCCCGCAGCTTGGTGGCAGGCATTGATGGTCAGACTGAGCGCCAGACAGGCTGTATCAGCCCCCCAGGCTTCTCAGGATAAGGATGTGACACCATGAAAAAAATCGCCGTGGTTGGCAGTGGTATTGCCGGTTTGACCTGTGCTCATCTGCTCAGCAGAACCCATGAAGTGACAGTATTTGAAGCCAATGACTATATTGGTGGACACACAGCGACAGTCGATGTGGAAGTAGACGGCAGACAGTGGGCCATTGATACCGGCTTTATTGTGTTTAACGATCGCACTTACCCTAACTTTCAACAACTGCTGGCCGGGCTGGATATTCAGCCAATGCCGACCCAAATGAGTTTCAGCGTCCACAATGCGCAGACCGGGCTGGAATACAATGGCCATACCTTTACCAGCCTGTTTGCCCAGAAGCGTAATTGGCTTAATCCCCGGTTCTGGCGTTTTCTGGCAGAAATAGTGCGCTTTAACCGGTGCTGTAAAACGATTTATGCTTCGGGTGAGTTTCCGGTGGGCAATCTGGGGGACTTTCTCGACAGTGAAGGTTTTTCGGATTTTTTTGCCAGCCATTACATCCTTCCTATGGGGGCGGCAATCTGGTCGTCCAGCATAGAAGATATGCGGGCGTTCTCACTACAGTTTTTTATCAAATTTTTCCACAATCACGGGTTGCTGAATGTCACTGACAGGCCGCAATGGTATGTGCTGACGGGGGGCTCGCGCAGTTATGTCCCCGGGTTAACGGCACCTTTTGCCGAGCGTATTCGGTTGTCGACCCCGGTGCAGCGTATTAAGCGGATAGCTGAGGGGGTTGTGATTGCCACCAACCAGTACGGTGAGGAGTGCTTCGATGAAGTTGTGCTTGCCTGTCACAGCGATCAGGCGCTGGCGATGCTCGCCGACCCCAGCCCACAGGAGCAGCAGATCCTAGGCGATCTGCGCTATCAGGATAATGATGTGGTGCTGCATACCGATACCTCTTTGTTGCCACGGCGTCAGGCTGCATGGGCCAGCTGGAACTATCGCCTTGATGGCGACCGCAGCCGTCCGGCCAGTGTCACTTACAACATGAATATTCTGCAGCGCCTGCCGCCAGATGCCCCGACGTTCTGCGTCACCCTGAATCAGACCCAGGCCATCGCGCCGGAGAAAATTCTGCGTCGGTTCACCTATGCCCATCCTGTGTTTAATCACGCCAGCAACCGCGCCCAGCGCCGCAAGGAAGAGATTTGTGGCCAGCAGCATACTTACTATGCCGGTGCCTACTGGCACAACGGTTTTCATGAAGATGGCGTTAAAAGTGCACTGGCCGTCTGCCGTAAATTTGGTATCAGTCTGGATGATACGCACGATGGTCCGGTTAGCAAAGATTGCAGGAGGGTGGCATGACGGCAGAGGCTTCGCCGCAAGAACTGGTCAGCGGTGTTTATCTGGGGCGGGTCCGGCATCTGCGACGCCATCCGCGCCGCCATGGCTTTCAGTATGAGATGGGAATGCTGGTGCTGGACTTGGATGAAGTGCCGCAGCTTGAGTCCTGTTCGCGCTGGTTTTCTGCGACCGGCTGGGCACCTTTGAGTTTTCGTGCTGCTGACTACCTGCGAGACGGCGTGGGGAGGGGGCAGGAATATTGCGTTCGGTCACTGAAAAAACGGGTGGAGCTGATGCTGGTACAACTGGGGGCCAAAAATCCCTGCAGTAACATCCTGTTTGCGGGTCAGATAAGGCACTTTGGCTTGTATTTCAGTCCGGTTAATTTCTTCTTTTGCTATCAAGCCGGGCAACCCCTTTATCTGCTGGCAGAGGTCAGCAATACCCCTTGGAACGAGCGTCATTACTATCTGGTGGACCTTGCTGCTGTCGACAGTCAGGCGAAGGACAAAGTGGTCGATACCAGTGACAAGGTGTTCCATGTCTCGCCCTTTATGGATCTGAACATGAAATATTTTTGGCGGGTGATACCACCGGCACAGCAATTACGTATTGGCATAGACAATCAGGGTGAGCAGCGACTGTTCAGTGCCTCGCTGGAGCTTGCCCGTCAGCCGTTTACACCTGCCAGTCTGGCGACTATGGTCAGGCGTTTCCCCTTGATGACCGGGCGCATTATTGCGGGGATTTACTGGCAAGCGCTCAGGCTGTTTGTTAAGGGCATTCCCTTCGTCGGCCATCCGGGAGGCTCGAAATCAGCCACTAAATCTGGTGATCCCCAGAGGTAAACAGTAAACAACAGAAGGTCTGCGTTATGGAAACTACAGCAACCCGAATCGACAAAAAAATGTCATGGACAGACGAGCAGGCCAGACGCTTACTGCTCAGCGCACTGGGCAAACTGGCCACAGGTGGCCTGATGATCCGCGAGCACAGCGGCGAGCACTGGTTTGGTGATAAGCACAGCCACTGGCAGGCTGAGATTGAGGTGCATGACGGTTGCTTCTACCGGCAGGTGCTGGTAGGTGGATCTATTGGCGCGGCGGAGTCTTATATTGCCGGAGGCTGGGACACCCCCGACCTGACTGCGGTTATCCGGCTGTTTGCCGCCAACATGAGCCTGCTTGACGATATTGAGCGCCGTTTTGGCTGGCTGACCGGACCGCTGAATCGACTCGGACATCTGCTGAGGCGGAATACTAGGGAAGGCTCAAAACGAAATATTCTGGCTCACTATGATCTGGGTAATGCCCTGTATCAGCAATTCCTCGACAAAGAGATGCTTTATTCCAGCGCCATCTACCCCCGGGCGGATATGAGTCTGGCGCAGGCGCAGCAGCATAAGATGCAAACCATCTGTGAGCGGCTTGATTTGCAGCCGGGTCAAACCCTGCTGGAGGTAGGGACCGGCTGGGGTGCGCTGGCCATTTATGCCGCCAAACACTATGACGTCAGGGTCACAACGACCACCATATCCGATGCCCAGTACGAGTACGCCAGGGCGCGGGTGGAAGCGGAAGGCCTGAGTGATCGTATAACTTTGCTCAAGCAGGATTATCGCCTGTTGCAGGGCCAGTATGACAGGCTGGTATCTATTGAGATGATTGAAGCTGTCGGTCATGAGTATCTGCCGGGCTTTTTCGCCAAACTCAGCAGCCTGGTCAAGGCCGATGGTTGCATGTTACTGCAGGCGATTACCATTGCCGATCAGCGTTATGACAGCTACCGCAAGGGCGTGGATTTTATTCAGAAGTACATTTTCCCTGGAGGGAGTTTGCCTTCGGTCAGTCAGATGACCCTACAGATGACGCGCCACAGCGACATGGTGCTGATGCAACTGGACGATATCGGGATGGATTATGCCAAAACTCTGGCCCACTGGCGGGAAAACTTCGAGGCTTCGCTCAGGGCGATCCGCGCCCTTGGATATGGTGAAGACTTCATCCGTATGTGGCGTTTCTATCTGTGTTACTGCGAAGGCGGTTTTCTGGAGCGTACCACAGGGACAGTCCATTTTGTGGCCGCAAAACCCGGCTATCGGCCGGTTATCGCTCAGTGACCTGATTTCGGTGAAAAACTATGTCAGGAAAGGTTTGGATTTTAGGTAATGCACTGAGTTTTCAACTTGTGTGGTGGGGCGGGGTGCTGATTGGCAATGCCTTTGTGCCTGTCAGTCTGATTTTGTTGCTGGCTCACTTGCTGTTTACACCCTGTCGCCGGGCAGATATTCGCTTGATGTGGCAGGTGGCACTGATTGGTATCGCCATCGATGGTCTGCTGATCTGGTCGGGTGTTTTTCTGTTCCCGTCACTGCCCTGGTGGCTTGGTCTGCTGTGGCTGCATTTTGCTCTTAGCATCAATGCCAGCCTGAGCTTTTTAAAAGGTTTGCCTGTGTGGAGCGTGGCTTTGTTGGGCGCAGTAGCTGGCCCGTTCAGCTATCTGGCGGGTAGCCGATTTGAGGCGGTGTCTATGCCCTGGGGCGAAGGGACGACAGCCTCGATATTGGGAATTATCTGGCTGTTGCTGTTGCCCTTGGCTGTTTGGTTGGCGCGAATGAGTAGCGCTGACAGACGGACTGAATTGACGGAGACTCCCTGATGAATAGCTATCCTTTGCAAGGCTGGTTGGCGGATCTGGTAAGGGTTCGCTGTTTGGCATTGTTATCGCGTTTAGCGCCCTTTTATACGTCACTGTTTTTGTCACTGCTGATGTCATTGCCGTTGGCTGTGAAACCGGCGTTTTCCGGCGAATTATCCGGGATTGCAATGGGTAAAGTCGGGCAGTCACAAACGGCAAAGCAAAGTATTTTATGGCGCGAAGTGGGGCGGGGGCAAATGAGTCTGCTGTGGTTTGATTTGTACCGCGCTGGGTTGTTCACGCCCACGGGGCAATACCGCTCAGGTGATTATCCGATCAGGCTGCAGATCGAATACTTAAGGGATATTGAGGCCAAGGACCTGCTTGAGGCAACCCTGGAGCAATGGCAGCTCCTGGGTTATCCGCCATCAGAGATCGCTAGCTGGCATCAGGCTTTGCAGGATCTCTGGCCAGATGTGCAACGGGGACAATCATTGTCATTTGATTGTCACTCAGCGGATATCGGGCAGTTCTATTTTAATGGTGAACGGTTGGGGGCTGTGTCTGAGCCCGGGTTTGCCCGGGCATTTCTGGCGATTTGGCTGTCGCCCGATACCAGCCGTCCTGAGCTCAGAGCTCAATTGTTGGGAGAGAAAACATGCGATTGTTAATGGCGTTGTTTCTGGTCTTGATGATGTCCGGCTGTGGCAGCGTGGATATTCAGGATTACCGGGATACTCAGCCCAGACTGGTACTGGAGGAGTTTTTTCAGGGGGATCTTACGGCATCCGGCGTGGTTCAGGATTTTTCCGGCAGGGTGGTGCGTAAGTTCAATGTCAGCATGAAGGCGTCCTGGCGGGATAACCAACTGACGCTGGATGAAGACTTTATCTATGACGATGGCGAAATTCAGAAACGTGTCTGGGTCATTGATTCACTGGGAGAGGGTAAATATCGTGGCCGTGCCGGAGATATACTCGGAGAGGCACAGGGGCAGGCTGTCGGCAGTGCCCTGAGATGGCAGTACGAAATGCTGCTGCCTGTTGATGGCAGCGAATATGCGGTTAGCTTCGATGACTGGATGTTTCTGGTTGACGGGCACACCATTATCAACCGCAGCGACATCAACAAATTTGGCATCACAGTGGCGCAGGTGACACTGGTCATTCAAAAGACGCAGCACTGACCGTTGCCAGTGTGGCTTGTTGCTATAGGGTTTATTTGCCAAAAGCAACAATTCTGATGCTATCCAGCACCGCAATCGCCCAGGTTGCGATCAGTAACCAGAATGCCGAGGTGATCCCTTTGATAGACTGTATTCGCAGCTGTACCTCAGCGATGATGTTGGCGGGATCTAAGGGTAATCGGCCCGCCAGAATACCATCGGCTATCTGTTGTGATACCGACAGTATGTCGGTCATCATCAGAGTCAGGCTGATGGTGCCAAGTACCACTATGCCCCATCCCTGCCATTTTTTGCCCAGCAGCAGATGCCCGCTGCCGGGACAGACAAAGGCATTAAGCAGCAGCGCTTTCATTTCCCGGTTCATGATGTCCCTCACGTGGTTAAGATTAATGTTATTGGTTTGTTGTGAAAAGAACCGAGTTTGATTGAACAATGCTCTTGAAGCGCCGTCAACCCTGCGGGGGATTTAAGCTGATGCCCGCTCAGTATTGGGGCGACGCATCATCGCCTGTGGCGACATTATCCATACTGATGGCCTGATCCTTCAGGTATTTCATTCCCGCCCGAAAGATCTCTGTACTGTTATGGTCATTGGCCTGATACAGTGCCTTATCGGCATTGCTGTCAGCTGACCTTCTTGCTGTTGTCGGCAGTGACTTTCTCGTAGTACTCAAAGGGAAACAGATTACGGATTTGCTGGGTCAGATTGTCGCCCACATTGGCAGAGACATGCAGGTGCACACTGCCACTGCGCTCGGCGCGGATCACGCAGGTGAGCTTTTCTTTTTTAGCCAGCGCCCTGACTTCCCGCTCGAACCTGTCCTGAATTTTGCCTTTGTGACTGATCATGCGACCATCCTTAAAGTGCATTTCCATCAGGATCAGGCCCGACTTCCGGGCAAACAGCAACTTATAAATCACATAAACGGCGAACGCCAGGAATAGAGTTTTTATGATGTTATCAGCCACTTACAATCTCCTTGAACGTCTGGAAGGGTGGGGGACGGCGCTGAACTTGATTGTCATGACTCTAACATAAAATTTAACAAGACAGCAGTGCTAGGGTGTTTTCACCAGCTGCTGCTCACCCAAGACGGAATTACCGTCTCCTGCCTGACCATCATTTTAATAGGGCGCAGACGCTGGTTTTTGTGATTGTGGCTGCAGTTTGCCATTCCCCTGACAGAGAAAATATTTAACTCCGGCGCAGGATCTCAAAAAATCCAGTGCTTTTTGCCGCTTTTTTATACAATGAAGGCTGACATTTTTGCGCAGCGTGATACATTACGCCGCCCATTAATTACCGCTCGCCGTACTGGTGTGCGCGGTTGCTTCATAGTGAGGAGATAGCCTTGAAGCTGATAAACAAGTTTGTCCTGCTGACCCTGGTTACTTCCGGTTTGCTCATCAGTGCGCTGGCACGGGCAGAGGAAGTGGTCAGGGTATATAACTGGTCTGATTATATTGAACCCAAGGTACTGGAAGATTTCGAACAAGAAACCGGTATCCGGGTGGTGTACGACGTGTTTGACACCAATGAAGTGCTGGAAGCCAAACTGCTTTCCGGTCGCAGTGGTTATGATGTGGTGGTGCCAACCAGCCATTTCCTTGCCAAACAGATACAGGCTGGCGCGTTCCAGAAGCTGGATAAGAGCAAGTTACCAAATTTCAAAAACCTGGATCCCAAACTAATGAGTCAGCTGGACAAGACAGATCCGGGTAACCAATACAGCCTGCCTTACCTGTGGGGCACCACGGGGATCGGTTATAACATCGATAAGGTGAAGGCTATCCTCGGCGAGGACGCGCCGGTCGATTCCATGGCGCTGATCTTTGACTCTAAATATACCGACAAGTTGGCTCAGTGTGGCATTTCTTTCCTGGACTCTCCTGATGAGATGATCCCTCATGCACTGCAATATCTGGGGATAGATCCCAACTCTACCAAGCGTGTCGATCTGCAAAAGGCCGGTGAGCTACTGTCCAAAGTTCGTCCCAATATCCGCTATTTCCACTCCTCACGCTTTGTGTCGGATTTGGCCAATGGCAACCTGTGTGTCGCCTTTGGTTTCTCCGGTGACATACTGCAGGCCAAGGCCCGGGCAGAAGAAGCCGACAACGGCCAGCATGTTGAGTATGCGATCCCCAAAGAGGGCGCCAATCTCTGGTTTGACATGATTGCCATTCCGGCGGATGCCAGCAATGTGGACAATGCCCACAAGTTTATCAACTACCTGTTGCGCCCTGACATTATCGCCCGGATCTCTGATTATGTGGCTTACGCCAACCCCAATCTGTCATCCCAGGAACTGGTAGACCCGGCTATCCGTAACAACCCGGGTATCTATCCGGCATCCGAGGTGATGGACAAGCTGTTTTTGATGGACGTGCGTCCACTGAAAGCTCAGCGCGATATGACCCGTGTCTGGACCAAGGTGATCTCAGGTCGTTAATCCATCCTGCCTCAGGATGTAACTGTTTCGTTATAAAAAGACGCCGGAGTGCTGGCAACAGCAGCTCTGGCGTTGATGTTTTATTGGGTTGGAGATTTTTATGAGCACTGCTGTTTCCGGCAACCACCCGAACACTCCTGATGTACTGCTGCACATTGATCGTGTCAGCAAGATTTTTGACGGCGTGCGTGCCGTCGATGAAGTGTCCCTGTGCATCAACCGGGGCTAGATTTTTGCACTGTTGGGGGGGTCTGGCTCAGGCAAGACCACATTGCTGCGTATGCTGGCGGGTTTTGAAACCCCAAGCGAAGGGCGTATTTTCCTTGACGGTCAGGATATTACTGAGTTGCCTCCCTACGAGCGCCCAATCAATATGATGTTCCAGTCCTATGCGTTGTTTCCCCATATGACTGTGGAGCAGAATATCGCCTTTGGCCTGAAACAGGACAAACTGCCCAAAGCGGAAATTACTGAGCGCGTGGCTGAGATGCTGCGCCTGGTACGCATGGAGCAGTATGCCAAACGCAAGCCCCATCAATTGTCCGGTGGTCAGCGTCAGCGGGTCGCGCTGGCCCGTTCTCTGGCCAAACGTCCCAAGTTACTGCTGCTGGACGAGCCCATGGGGGCGCTGGATAAAAAGCTGCGCACTCAGATGCAGCTGGAGGTGGTGGAGATCCTGGAGCGGGTTGGCGTGACCTGTGTAATGGTGACCCATGATCAGGAAGAGGCCATGACGATGGCCGGGCGTATGTCCATCATGAGCGAAGGCTGGGTGGTACAGACCGGCACACCCATGGATATCTATGAGGCGCCCAACAGCCGCATGGTGGCCGAGTTTATCGGTTCGGTAAACCTGTTCGAGGGTGAGATTGTCGAGGATAAGGCGGACCACGCCATTATCCGCTCTGTCAGCCTGCCACAGCCATTCTATATTGGCCACGGTATTGCTACCAATATCGAGGACAAACACTGTTGGCTGGCGGTGCGTCCGGAAAAGACGTTGATCAGCCGGGAAAAACCGGTTCAGCAATACAACTGGGCTGCGGGCATGGTGCACGATATCGCTTATCTGGGTGGCATCTCTGTGTATTACATCAAACTGGAAAACGGCCAGATAGTGCAATGCTCCATGACCAACCGTGAGCGCGGCGCCGATCACCCCACCTGGGATGACAATGTCTATATCAGCTGGGAGGCTACTAGTGGCGTGGTGCTGAGAACATGATGGAACTGAAGCGCTGGTTTGGGGGCAGAATTGCGCTGCCCGGGTTGAGTGGCCGTAGTCTGGTGATGGGCTTTCCACTGCTGTGGCTGTTGCTGTTTTTTTGTTTGCCGTTTGCCATTGTACTGAAGATAAGCTTCTCAACAGCCGCCATGGCGATCCCGCCCTATGAGCCGACTTTCAGTTACAGTGATGAGTTGCTGCAGGTGTTTATCAATCTGGGGAATTATCTGCTGCTGGCGGACGACCCTCTGTATTACACCGCCTATTTTAGTTCGCTGAAAACGGCGGCTATCGCCACGGCAGGCTGTTTGCTGATTGGCTATCCAATGGCTTATGCCATTGCCAAAGCCCCCAGACGGCATCAGCCCTTGCTGCTGCTGTTGGTGATGCTGCCCAGCTGGACTTCATTCCTTATTCGCATTTACGCCTGGATGGGACTGCTGTCGAGGGATGGGGTCATTAATTCAGTGCTTTTGTGGGTCGGGATGATTGACAAGCCGCTGCACATACTCAATACCAATCTGGCTGTGTATATTGGCATCATCTACGCCTATCTGCCCTTTATGATCCTGCCCTTGTACTCGACCCTGTCGAAGCTGGATGGCTCACTGCTGGAGGCGGCGGCGGATTTGGGGGCGCGCAAATGGCAGGCGTTCGCACGGGTGACCTTGCCCTTGTCCAAAGGTGGGATGATTGCCGGTTGCATGCTGGTGTTCATTCCGGCGGTAGGCGAGTTTGTGATCCCTGAGCTGCTGGGCGGACCGGATTCGCTGATGATCGGTAAGGTGCTGTGGCAGGAGTTTTTCAACAATCGCGACTGGCCGGTGGCATCGGCACTGGCAATCGTCATGCTGGTGCTGCTGTTCATTCCCATGATGTTGTTTAACCGCGCTCAGGGGCGCGCGCTGGAGAAAGCTTGATGAAACGGCCTAGTGCTTCATCCCTGGCACTGTGCCTGGGATTGGTGTTTCTGTATGCGCCTTTGTTTATTCTGGTGTTTTACTCCTTCAACGCCTCCAAGCTGGTGACTGTCTGGGGCGGTTTTTCCGGTAAATGGTATCTGGAGCTGCTCAAAGATGAGCAACTGCTGGATGCGCTGTGGACCAGTCTGGTGATCGCCTTTTACTCCGCCTCCATGGCCGTGGTGCTGGGTACCATGGCAGCCTTTGTGATGACCCGCTTCAAGCGCTCCTGGCTGAAGATGTCGCTCTCCAGCATGGTTACGGCGCCGCTGGTGATGCCTGAGGTGATCACAGGTTTGTCGCTGCTGCTTTTGTTTGTGCATATGGCGGACATGCTGGGTTGGCCAGCGGAGCGGGGCAGATTGACCATCTGGATTGCGCACTCCACCTTTTGTGCGGCTTATGTGGCCGTGGTGGTGTCGGCTCGTCTGCGGGAGCTGGTTCGCTCCATCGAGGAAGCCGCCATGGATTTGGGCGCAACTCCGCTGAAGACCTTTTTCCTCATCACAGTGCCGATGATCATGCCGGCACTGCTGGCAGGCTGGTTGTTGTCCTTCAGTTTGTCACTGGATGATCTGGTGATTGCCAGATTTACCTCAGAGCCGGGGGCAACCACCCTACCTATGGTGGTATTCAGCTCGGTGCGTATGGGGGTGTCACCCAAGATAAACGCGCTGGCAACCTTGATTATTCTGGCGGTCTCCCTGATCGCCTGGTATATCGCCCGACGGACGGAAAGAAGGGCGGCATGATGGCCAGACCATCAAGGCTGGATACAGGTCGTTAATGGATGGAAGCCGGGCTCATAAGGTTCGGCTTAATTAGATGGTCCGCCTCACCTCCAAACCGTTAGGTTAGGAGGTGAGAATTTAAAGAGGCGAGCCATTATGAAGCATAACATCATCGGTATAGATATAGGCAAATCTTCTTTCCAAAGGGCGTTCAAAATTCTGTGTCAGGTTATTAAATATCCAGCCCGTTATCCAAACGCCCTTCAAAAAATATGGCGAGTTGTGAGAGTGCCTG
>JAJNAU010000008.1 GCA_021462625.1 Shewanella sp. | reverse complement strand
TCTGTTGACCTTTGAAGATGGTTTTTGCAGCACTTTGTCGTTGTTTTATACAAAGCAACGCGATTGTGCTGTAGTTGTTCTACATAAATGAAGTAGTGGTACCGGTTCCCTGCTTTGCTCTTTCCAAACACACTTGGAATACCTCGAACCTAGTTTTGTCTTGATTGGTATTCAGGAGGTAAAGAAAAGTATGACTTTCAAACCACAAATCAAAATTCCTGCCACTTACATGCGTGGCGGCACCAGCAAGGGCGTGTTCTTTCGCCTCCAGGATCTGCCTCTGTCAGCACAAACACCCGGGGAGGCGCGGGATGCCCTGTTGATGCGCCTTATCGGCAGCCCTGATCCTTACGGTAAGCACACCGACGGCATGGGCGGTGCCACCTCCAGCACCAGCAAGTGCGTCATTATGAACAAAAGTAAGGTGCCAAATCACGATGTGGATTACCTCTACGGCCAAATTGCAATAGATGAGCCCTTTGTCGACTGGAGTGGTAATTGTGGCAACCTGTCCACCGCAGCCGGCGCTTTCGCTATTCATGCCGATCTGATTGACCCAAGTCGGGTGCCACAAAACGGCATCTGCGAAGTGCGCATCTGGCAGGCCAATATTGGCAAGACCATTATCGCCAGAGTGCCGGTAACCAACGGCGAAGTGCAGGAAACCGGCGACTTTGAGCTGGATGGCGTGACCTTCCCGGCCGCCGAAATTGTGCTGGAATTTGTCAATCCCGCCGACGCTGAAGGGACGATTTTCCCTACAGGCAATTTAGTCGATAAGCTGGCAGTCCCGAAGGAACTGGTCGCAGGCGGCGTGCTTGAAGCAACACTTATCAACTCAGGCATTCCCACCATCTTTGTCAATGCCGCAGATATCGGCTACTCAGGCACCGAGTTGCAGGAAGCTATTAATGGCGATGCCAAGGCCCTTGTGCGTTTTGAAGCGCTGCGGGCTATAGGCGCGCTGAAGATGGGGCTGATTAACTCACTTGAAGAAGCCAAAACCCGCCAGCACACACCGAAAATTGCCTTCGTATCTCCGCCCAAAGACTATGTCTCTTCGGCAGGTAAGCAGATTAAGACTACCGATGTGGATATGCTGGTGCGCGCCCTGTCCATGGGCAAACTGCACCACGCTATAATGGGCACTTGCGCTGTCGCCATTGGCACGGCAGCCGCGATTCCCGGTACCCTGGTCAATCTGGTCGCCGGTGGCGGTGAGAGGCAAACAGTCACTTTCGGACATCCCTGCGGCACACTCAAGATAGGCGCCGAGGCCAAACTGGTTGACGGCCAGTGGCAGGTCACCAGGGCGATCATGAGTCGCAGCGCCCGCATCCTGATGGAAGGCGCAGTGCGAGTGCCGTTGGACTAACCCATATATAGCGCCCGTCAACCGGGCGCTGTCTCCCCGAACCTATCTCATCTTATCCTGATAACTGGTGCCTGCCTGTGCTCCAGCCAATGGTAACTGGCACATTGGTCAGTGACTGCGACATCGGCCAAAAACAACAGGGCACCGCCGAGCGGTGCCCTGAAGTCGAAAAACGGACGACTTACTTGTGATACTGAGCGGACAGCTCATGAACCGACTTGATAAAGACACCGGCGTGCTCTGGATCCACGTGCTGGTGAATGCCATGACCCAGGTTAAATACATGACCACTGCCTTCACCATAACCGGCCAGAATAGAAGTTACTTCTTCACGGATGCGCTCTGGAGAAGCGTACAGCATGGAAGGATCCATATTGCCCTGCAGTGCAACTTTGTGGCCCACGCGACGACGGGCATCGGCAATATCCACAGTCCAATCCAGACCCAGCGCATCACAACCGGTTTCAGCCATGGCCTCCAGCCACAGACCACCGCCCTTAGTGAACAGAGTCACAGGCACCTGACGGCCTTCGTTATGACGGGTCAGGCCATCAATGATCTTCTGCATGTAGCGCAAAGAGAACTCACGGTAAGCCGCGTGAGACAGCGCGCCACCCCAGGAGTCAAAAATCATCACCGACTGAGCACCAGCCGCAATTTGGGCGTTCAGGTACAGAGTCACAGAGTCAGCCAGCTTGTCCAGCAGCATATGCAGCGCAGCAGGCTCGGAGTACATCATGCGCTTGATCTTTTCAAACGCCTTGCTGGAACCGCCTTCAACCATATAGGTGGCCAGCGTCCATGGAGAACCGGAGAAACCAATCAGCGGCACTTCGCCTTTCAGTTCACGGCGGATAGTACGCACAGCGTTCATCACATAGCCCAGCTCATCTTCCGGATCCGGAATAGCCAGCTTTTCGATGGCTTCAACAGTGTCTGTTGGGCGCTCGAAACGTGGACCTTCGCCCACTTCGAAGTACAGGCCAAGGCCCATTGCATCAGGAACCGTCAGAATGTCAGAGAACAGGATAGCGGCGTCCAGCTCAAAACGACGCAGTGGCTGCAGGGTGACTTCGCATGCCAGTTCGGCGTTACGGCACAGAGACATAAAGTCACCGGCCTGGGCGCGGGTGGCACGGTATTCAGGCAAATAGCGACCAGCCTGACGCATCATCCATACCGGAGTCACGTCTACAGGTTGCTTCAATAACGCGCGTAAATAACGATCATTCTTCAATAATTCTGCCATTTGGCTATTCCTACACTTGTTAATTTCCGGCACCTGGAAGAAGTACTGGACGACAGGTAAAGCACCGGGACAAATTCAGGCCTGCAAATACAGGCAGTACTCACCCCAGAATCGAGCTTATTCTCGGTTCCTTCAGAGAGTGCCTAGTTTAGCATTTGCGCGACTAAAATAACGATCTTGACGCAATTTCTGTGAACTTATCCCTATCATCTTGACAAGGTTCATAAAAGTTTTCACAAGTTGCAAAAACATCATTAATTTTGTGAACCATCGCACAAAGCCAGTTCTGCGTGACAAAAAATGTTGCATGGATTCCGCCACTTTGGTATAAAAGCTGTGCGCTAGCAAGAACAATCAAGAAGCTCGCTACATCGAGCCATGAAAAACTTCATTTACCCGGTCGCAGTTATTGGCACCGGGTTTTTTCTTTGTTATTTCCTTCGCAGTAACAGCGCACTTTTATTCACCAAGCACAATATTAAATTCAACGTCAATTAATGACGAACCTCATGCTTTTGCATGATTACACTCACAACTTGCTATTTCATATCACTTTTAGTCTGCATCAGCAGTCAATTCTGCATCGTTTCCAATACCTCTGACTGGTAGACTAATTCACACGCTTTTGCTACCAAAAACAGCAAAATCGACTGAAATCATACAAAGCATTGAACTGCGCAAAAACAGTTGATCGATCCTTCGTGCGTAGCCTACATTAGTTTCAGGGATGCTGAAAATAAAGAGGCTTGCCATGCTGACCACTTTGGAACAAATGCAGGAAAAATGGGGGGGCTCCAACAAGTTGGTAGACCAGTGGTTGAAAAACCGTCGGGTATTGTTGGTGCAGTATTGCACAATTGCCGGATTGGCACCTTATGAAGCGCCTAGTCGTACACTCCCCTCATTGGAAGAGGTCAAAATCTTCTGCGATCTTCTTGTTGATTATGTTTCTGAAGGGCATTTTGAAATTTATGATCAGGTCGTTAGCGCCTGTGAGAATATTTCAGAAAACTGCCGCACCAAGGCTCATCAGGTCATTCCACGTATCAGCAAAACCACAGATGCCGCACTCGATTTTAACGATAAGTATTCAGAATCAGATAATGATGAGCTGCTGTACGATCTTGATAAAGATCTCGGTCCCCTGATGGAAGCCATGGAAACTCGCTTTGAACAGGAAGATGAGTTACTGGAAATCATTTACAGCTATACCGAAGAGGTTGTCGAAGTTCAGTGAAATCAACTCATCTCCAATGAAAAGGGCCAGCAAATTGCTGGCCTTTTAGGTTTCATTCGTCAGTATCAGACCGCTGACTGAAAAATCACTTCACCGGCTTTCTTGGTGTAAGAGTCAATCTGATCGAAGTTCAGATAGCGGTAGGTGTCGGCGGCAGTGGCGTCGATTTCCTTGGCGTATTCCTGATACTCCGCTGGCGATGGCAGGCGACCCAGCAGTGCAGCGACAGCAGCCAGTTCAGCGGAAGCCAGGAACACGTTGGCGCCTGTCCCCAGACGGTTCGGGAAGTTACGGGTAGAGGTCGACACCACAGTGGCGCCATCCGCTACGCGAGCCTGGTTACCCATACACAGAGAACAGCCCGGAATTTCGATACGGGCACCGACGCGGCCGAAAATGCCGTAGTAGCCTTCTTCGGTCAGCTGGTTCTTGTCCATCTTGGTTGGCGGAGCAATCCACAGGCGGGTTGGCAGGCTCTTGGCAAACTTGTCCAGCACCTTACCCGTAGCGCGGAAGTGACCGATGTTGGTCATACAGGAACCCACAAACACTTCGTCAATATTGGTGCCCGCTACGCTGGACAGCAGCACCGCATCGTCCGGATCATTAGGCGCACACAGGATTGGCTCTTTGATTTCGTTCAGGTCGATTTCAATAACCGCAGTGTACTCGGCATCCTTATCGGCTTCCATCAACTCTGGGTTCTTCAGCCACTCTTCCATACCCTTGATACGACGCTCGATGGTACGGCGGTCGCCGTAGCCTTCGGCAATCATCCACTTGAGCATGACGATGTTTGAGTTCAGATACTCAATGATAGGATCTTTATCCAGCTTGATGGTACAACCGGCGGCAGAGCGCTCGGCAGAAGCATCAGACAGCTCAAATGCCTGCTCAACCTTGAGATGATCCAGACCTTCGATTTCGAGAATACGGCCAGAGAAGATGTTCTTCTTGCCTTTCTTCTCAACGGTCAGCAGACCCATTTCGATGGCCTTGTGCGGAATCGCATGTACCAGATCACGCAGAGTGATACCAGGCTGCATCTGACCCTTGAAGCGCACCAGTACAGACTCAGGCATATCCAGTGGCATCACGCCGGTGGCAGCTGCAAAGGCGACCAGACCGGAACCGGCCGGGAAGGAGATACCGATTGGGAAACGGGTGTGGGAATCACCACCGGTTCCCACCGTATCGGGCAGCAACATACGGTTCAGCCACGAGTGGATAACCCCATCGCCCGGACGCAGTGAAATACCACCGCGGTTCATGATGAAGTCAGGCAGGGTGTGGTGAGTGTTCACATCCACAGGCTTGGGATAAGCGGCAGTGTGACAGAATGACTGCATGGTCAGATCGGCGCTGAAGCCCAGACAGGCCAGGTCTTTCAGTTCATCACGGGTCATAGGGCCTGTGGTGTCCTGTGAACCCACAGAAGTCATCTTGGGTTCGCAATATTGACCGGGACGAACACCGGCCACGCCACAGGCTTTACCGACCATCTTCTGGGCCAGGGTGTAACCCTTACCAGTATCGGCCACATTCTGGGGACGGACAAATTCATTTGATGTATCCAGACCAAGTACTTCACGGGCCTTATCGGTCAGACCACGACCGATGATCAGCGGAATACGCCCACCGGCACGCACTTCGTCCAGCAGCACATCGGTCTTGAGCGCAAATTCAGAGATCACTTCGTCACTGTCATGGCGACGTACCTTCCCCTCATAAGGGAAGATATCAATCACATCGCCCATTTCCATCTTGCTGACGTCCAGCTCGATTGGCAGAGCGCCAGCATCTTCCATGGTATTGAAGAAGATAGGCGCAATCTTGCCACCCAGACAGAAACCACCAGCACGCTTGTTAGGCACGTATGGGATGTCGTCACCCATGAACCACAGCACAGAGTTGGTAGCAGACTTACGGGAAGAACCGGTACCGACTACATCACCCACGTAAACCAGCGGGAACCCTTGGGCTTTCAGCTCTTCAATTTTCCTAATGGGGCCAACTATACCTGGCTCATCGGGCACAATGCCGTCACGGGCATTTTTCAGCATCGCCAGAGCGTGCAGCGGGATGTCTGGACGGGACCAGGCATCAGGGGCCGGAGACAGGTCGTCGGTGTTGGTCTCACCGGTTACCTTAAATACGGTCAGGGAAATCTTGTCCGCCAGCTTTGGACGGCTCAGGAACCACTCGGCATTAGCCCAGGATTCAACCACTTGCCTGGCGTACGCATTGCCGGTATTCATCTTCTCAACCACATCATGGAAGGCATCAAACATCAGCAAGGTGTGCGACAGCGCCTTAACCGCCAGCGGAGCCAGCGTGTCGTTATCCAGTTGGTGGATCAGCGGCTCGATGTTGTAACCACCCTGCATAGTGCCCAGCAGCTCAACGGCACGCTCAGTGCTCAGGATGGGAGAAGTGGCAGTGCCCTTGGCGATGGCATCCAGAAAACCGGCCTTCACATAAGCGGCTTCGTCAACACCGGGTGGGATACGGTTTTCCAGCAACTCAAGAACAAAGGCTTCTTCACCGACTGGTGGGTTCTTAACCAATTCAACCAGCTCGGCAACCTGTTGTGCATCCAGTGGTTTGGGGACAACGCCCTCGGCAGCACGTTCTTCGACGTGTTTACGATATGCTTCTAGCACAGCAACATTCCTCTCTGTTTTGGCGCGCTACGCCAATCCGTTTTTTACCGGGACCATCAGCAGGGGGATCGGGGTTCGTCGATGAACCCCAAACACTTTCGGTCTGCAGCCTGCAGGGAACAGCTGCCACCATCCGTGGCACTCAAAATGAATGCTTCTGGGTACTTAAATTCAGTTAAGTAGAAAGTGTTTAACACCCGTCCTACCTGAGAACAATTGGACTGGCCGGGAGAATTTACCGCCGGCCACGCCTATTGGGACTCCGTCAGGTCACACTACTCACACTTTGATTGCTCTTTCACCGCCCCGGAAACCCGGGCTGGCAGTGGTTCGACCATTCTTGCGGTCGGAGTATACAATAATCCGGGAAATGTATGAATCAGATCACAACCTTGCATGGATAAAAAAAGCCACTGCCGCTCAAAAAATACGCTTTCGCTGCCACAGCGAGTATTAGACCATAGTGGCAAACACGTATTAAATTCATTTAATGCAAGGCCCCGAGTGACTTCATTGCGATCTTGAATCTGACCCATCATTATCTGACCCAGGCCTCATCTAGCATGACCATTGGTAATTCAGTATGACCATTGCTCTAAAAGCCGTCATCTTTGATATGGACGGTGTATTGATCGATTCAGAACCTCTATGGCAGCGAGCAGAGCTGGATGTGTTCAGCACACTCGGGCTGGCTCTGACGCTTGAAGACATCCATATCACGCAAGGGTTAAGAGTCGATCAAATGGTCGAGTATTGGTACAGCCGTATGCCATGGCCTGACTATGACAATCACACCACGTCCAATGCCATTGTTGATGCGGGGATTCAACGCGTTATGGATGAAGGACAGCCCATGCCCCATGCGATTGACGCGCTGCAGGCATGCAAATTAGCGGATATGGCGATAGGTTTGGCAACCTCATCACCGATGAAACTGGTCAATGCCGTACTGAATAAACTGAGCATCCGCCACTTCTTTAATGCCATAGAAAGCGCCGAGCTGCTGCAGTACGGTAAACCACACCCTGAGGTATACCTCAATTGCGCCGCCAAACTGGGGGTTTCCCCCAACCAGTGTCTGGCAATTGAGGATTCATTCAACGGCCTTATCGCCGCAAGAGCGGCCAATATGCAAACTCTGGTGATCCCATCCACCGAGTATGCCTCACAACCAAGGTGGGCCGCAGCCCATCATCAGTTTGACTCGCTGCAGCGCTTACCTGAATTGTTGCAATAATACCAACTTCATAAATGGTATATTAGGGCGTGTTGATCTTTCGAGAGTGATTTTTGAGCAACATGCCGAGGGGTTATAATCTCTTTCGCCAAAAACAAACCACAACCCCAAAGCATGCCGAGAACAATCTTAACTGACGTAAGATGGGAACTGCTACTACAGGTTATGAAAAGTACTGGTCGTATCTACAATAAACCTGAACATAGAATGACCTTTGAAGGGATACTTTTTCGTATGAGAACAGGTATTCCTTGGCGAGATTTACCGCCGGAGTTTGGTGAATGGAGTTCAGTGTATAGGCGATTTAATCTTTGGTCTAAAAAAGGCATTTTAAATTAGTTTTTCAGTCAGTTAGCAAGAATGGCAGATTTCGAGTGGGTATTCCTTGACGGCTCAATTGTTCGTGCACATCAACATAGCACAGGCGCTGCTACAAATTCTTCTGAACAAATAGGCAAGAGCAGAGGTGGGAATACAACGAAAATCCACTTAGCTGTCGATAGCGGAGGTCTGCCCATTTGTTTTGATTTATCAGAAGGTCAGCGACATGACATTGTTCATGCAGAAAGCCTTGTAGAACAACTGGGTGAGATAAACACCATCGTATGCGACAAAGGTTATGACAGTGAGCCTTTCCGAGTTTTTGTTCAACGCAAAGGAGGGAAACCCGTCATAGCTAAGCGTAATGACGGGCAAGATATCGGCAAGGATACAATGGATTGGTGCTTATATAGGTATCGTCATTTAGTAGAAAATGCCTTTGCTAGAATCAAGCATTATCGAGCAATTTCAAGCCGCTATGATAAGTTAGAAAGGAATTATGCCAGCATGGTATCGCTGGCATTCATGCTTATGTGGCTACCAATGTATTGCTGAGCAAGAAATGAACAGCAAAGGTCAACAGACCCTAGGAGCATAGCCAATGAAATTGGCATAACCGACAGCCACAAAATAGCCGGACGCTTGCCCGGCTATGTCAACACTATAATTGGTATCAGCTCAGTCCTTACCAGATCTTGACCCGCTGTTCAGGTGGCAGATACATCTTATCCCCTTCCTTCACCCCAAAGACTTCGTAGAATTCAGGGATATTTCTTGGGGTTCCCATTGCACGGAAGTGGCTTGGGGAGTGTACATCGGTCAGCAGACGACGGCCCATTTCCTCGTCCCGGTAAGCCCGACGCCAGATCTGTGACCAGCCGATAAACAACCGCTGTTCACCATTCAAACCGTCAATCACTGGACTGGGCTTGCCATTAAGGCTCATCTCATAAGCCCGCAGCGCAACTGTCAGGCCACCCAGATCACCAATGTTTTCACCCAACGTCATGTCGCCATTCACGAATCTGCCGGGTAACGCTTCATACTGGCTGTACTGCTGACTCAACTGTTTGCCACGTTTCTGGAATTCCAGTTTGTCTTTTTCAGACCACCAGTTGCGCAGGTTACCATCACCATCATACTTGGCACCCTGATCATCAAAACCATGACTGATCTCATGGCCGATCACCGCGCCAATGCCACCATAGTTAACTGCATCGTCGGCATCCATGTTGAAGAAAGGTGGCTGCAGAATCGCCGCAGGGAATACGATTTCGTTGTTCACCGGATTAAAATAAGCGTTGACCGTTTGCGGAGTCATATGCCATTCGGTGCGATCAATTGGTTGCCCAAGTTTGGCCAGCATATCCTGATATTCAAAACGGGCATGACGTTCATAGTTGCCCACCAGATCATCAGCTTTAATTTCCAGCTCACTGTAATTACGCCATTTGTCGGGATAGCCGATCTTGTAGGTGAACTTGGCCAGTTTCTCCTGTGCCGCCACTTTGGTTTCCGGGCTCATCCACTCCAGTTCATCAATGCTGACTTCAAACGCCTTGATAAGATTCTGGATCAACTTCTCCATTCTGGCCTTGGCTTCCGGTTTGAAATGCTCAGCCACATAGGCCTCACCCACCAGTTCACCAATCACCTTGTCGGCAGCATCCACCGCATTCTTCCAACGGGGATTTTGGGCCTCAATGCCCATCAGCGTCTGACCATGAAAAGCAAAGTGCAGGTCAACAAATTGCTTGCTTAGCAGTTCAGCATAATCATCAACCAGGTGGAAGGTCAGATAGTCCTGCCACATGCGCACCGGGAAATTGCCAAACTTCTTGCCGAAAAGCTCCATATAGGATGGCTGACGAACAATCACATCCTGAGTCTTGCCTGCCAATCCGGTCGCCTTGGCAAAAGCCTCATAATCAAAATCGCCCAGTATTTCAGCGAATTTTTCGACACTGACTTTGTTGTAGCTCTTGCTGGCATCACGGGTCTCGGTGCGGCTCCACTGTGCCTGCGCCAGATGAGTTTCGATCACCTCTACGCTGAGTGCAGCACGGCGGGCGCCGTCATAATCAGCGGCGGTAAGCAGATCTGTCACATACTTGCCCAGCGCAACACGGGCATTCTTGAACTTCTCATCAGACTTCAGGTAAT
Organism: Shewanella sp.; assembly: GCA_021462625.1. Classification (GTDB taxonomy): domain Bacteria; phylum Pseudomonadota; class Gammaproteobacteria; order Enterobacterales; family Shewanellaceae; genus Shewanella. The sequence continues at coordinate 40,579 of JAJNAU010000008.1, read as the reverse complement.
AGTCGCGGTCCGGCAGCGTCAGTCCGGACTGATTGAAATACACCGCATACTGGCTGGAGTTTTTGGCGTCATTATTTACATAAAAACCCAGTGGGCCGCCCGTGCCATTAATCAGCAACTTACCCATTACTGCAGCAATATCCTCATGGGTCTTAGCCGCGGCGATATCGTCCAGCAGAGGTTTCAGGGGAGTTGTCCCCAATGACTCAACCAGTTCAGTGTCCATGTAGCTGGCATAGAAGTCACCGATCTTCTGCTCAGTGCTGCCAGCCTTTTTGCTTTCTTTAGCTGCGGCCTGTTCGATAATTTGCTTCAGCGCGTTCTGGCTTTGCTCATACAGCTCAGTAAAAGTTCCGTAATTGGACTTGTCAGCCGGAATGGGGGTATTGGCCAGCCACTTACCATTGACGCTGTAGTAAAGATCATCCTGATGACGTACTTCGGGATCGAAGTGACGACTGTCGATCCCGGAAACCGGTTCGGAAGCGGATATATTGGAAGCTTGGGTACTGCAACCTGCAATGCCCAATCCCAGGGCAATGGCAAGCGCCAGCTGACTGACTTTCTTCATGAAACTCTCCAAATTTTGGTATTGTTTTTATCTGAGCAATATATTTAATCGGGTTAACCAACAACTGACAGTAGCAACCCGCCTGGACGAGACCGAGATCACGTCAGACAGGTTAGATTCGATAATACCGAAATAGTTAGGGAAGGTGCGAACAAGTCCTCGCACCGCTCTGGCTTACGGGCAAATTCGAGTTCAAGATATTCAGATACAGTAAAGCTGGCTGCCTTTCAAAGCGCAATGTCACAAGCAACCGTGTTTGCCCGAAAGCCCCGAAGGGCGAGGTTGACAGCCCTATCTGCTTTTGTTGCCGCTCTCGCTAAGGACTCAGGCCATTAAGGTCGAGCTGCGTCGCGCAGCTCGGGGCTGTCATCACTCGCAGAGCACCCACGGGACCTATTCGCACCTTCCTTAGAAGTTTTTCCCAAGGAAAAGGTAAAAAGCCTTGTCCCCGGTATCGGTTAGCCCTATGCCTAGCGCTGCGGGGCCCAGATCTGTATCGGTTCCAAGATACAGGCTGGAGGCATAGATGAGATCATTAACCGCAATCTGATCAGATAACTCCCAGATGTTACCCGCCTCCAGACTCGCCCCCAGATACAGAGGAAATTGTGTCATCCCCAACGCATCACGACCAAGATCATACTGATACATAATGGCGCCAAATAACTTATGAGGTCCCACCAAGGCATTTTTATGAAAACCTGACAAATTAAGAAAGCCACCCAACTCAGACAGGTGCACAGAGAACAAGCCATCTTTGTTTACGGTCGCAAATGAGACTTTACCCACAAATCCGTGACTGCCGACACTGACAGCACCCTTCCAGTCCGCTTCTATCTGCAGTGCTCCCTCCCCAGCCTTGTTATCAACCCAGGACGGATATTCATCATGATACCAATAAAGATTCAAGTTGATGCGATTCCCTCTGGTGGGAAAACTGATCGAATCAAGTGTGTCATATCCAAATTTAAAGTAACCGCCCCAGGAGTTATAATGGAAGTCGTCGAGCAACAGGCTCTTATTTGTGATTTCCCCCCATTCCCCCAACATTCCCACTTCCATACGACCTGCATTGGAATAGTTGTATCCCACTCCACCTAAAAGCTGGAAACTGGTTTTATCCAATTCAGCTATCCGGTTATTGCCATCATAGATATCCCAGTCATTGATTTCGTATCTTGCAGTAGTCTGGGTATAGAACAGCTGCTCAGAATCCAGAGGCTGATAAAACTGAGTGCCGACCAGTTTCTCCGAACCCAGCCTCAGATTATTTTGCCATTCCCCTCCATTTTCGGTGACATCAGTCAGGGTGTAGGCCAAATCCAGAGTAATAGTGGAATCCAGAGTAAAATCATCTTCCCAGTTCAGACCCAGTTGGAAATAGTTCGGTCCCCAAGACTTGGCTGTGGTGATCATCACCAATTCACGGCCAGTTGGCGTATCGCGGAATTCAGCATTGACCCGCTCGAACTGATTGAGGGCATAAACTCTTTCGATGGCCTCGTCCAGGCTAGCTTTGTCCACCATCTGACCTTTTTTCAGCCCCAAAATATCAAGAATCAAGGTGTCACTGACTTTGGAGTGATTCTCAAGCACGACCCGGGCAAGGGGCACTTTAAGTTCACTTTGCCACTGTGCACGCAAGGTGTGCTTGTGATCCTCATAAGCCTGATAGAGATCATCAGACACAGACAAAGCCTCAAGCCTTTGATGAAACGCCAGCGCCGCGGTAATTCCCAGAGGCAGAACTTTGGGCATAATGGTAAAGTCAGTGGTGCTCATCTGGCCCACATCCGGGCGGATCAAGATATCCTGCTTGGTCAGCAGTGCCTCCTGCCGCCCAGTGCTGGCATTGGTCAGCATGATTGACAGCTGATCCAAGACAGCAACCGTGCTGTTCAGTTGATCCTTGTCCATCAGCGTAGAACCTATATCCACCGCGATGATAATATCTGCTCCCATGGCCTTAACCACATCTACCGGCATATTGTTGGCAATACCACCATCCACCAATAAATGACCGTCAATCTGTGCCGGTTGCAGCGCACCGGGAACCGTCGCCGATGCCTGCATGGCCGCCACGACACTGCCGCGGGACAGCACAAAGGCATCACTGGTTACCAAATCAGTCGCGACCGCCCGGTAAGGAATAGCCATATCACTGAAACTGGTGTATTCGGGGATAAGATTGGTAGCATTGCGCAGCAACATTGACATGGTTTGTCCCTGCAGCAGGCCGCTAGGAACCTTCACTTCACCACCGCTGTAGCCAATGTTGATGGGAATATTGTACTGATCGCGCAACTGCTTATCGCGATAACTGAGATCCTGTCTTGGAATGGTATCGGAATAGCCTTCCGCCCAATCCGTTCCCAGCATGATGATTTCAATCTCGGTCGCGCTGTAGCCCAGGGCATACATGCCACCCACAAAAGCGCCAATACTGGTACCGGCTACATAGTCCACCGGGATATGGTAGGCCTCCAGTACCTTCAATACTCCGACATGTGCAGCCCCTTTTGCGCCGCCACCACTGAGTACCAGGCCAATTTTGGGACGCTGTTCCTGAGCCAGGGCAGGCAGAACCTGCGCCATGACCAGCAGCGAGACGATAAACCTGCACAAATACTTCATAGGGAATCAATGTTGAGGGAAAGAATAGTCAAAACATTGTAACGACTTGCCATCGGTGCGCAAATAAGATGCAGGAATGGCGCACTAAGCTCAGTCCGATGGGAGGGGGACAGACAAACTCTTCAGGTAAGCATCCATCTCAGTTGCCGGCATAGGCTTGGAGAAATAATACCCCTGAATAGTGTAACAACCGCGAGCATAGGCCTGCTGCAGCTGCTCCTGAGTCTCCACCCCTTCGGCGACAACATCCAGCTTCAAGTTGCGGGCCAACTCCACAATACTGGATACAATCGCCTGATCCGACACATTGTGAACAATATCGATAAAAAAGGTGCGGTCGATCTTCAAGCTGTTGACTTCAAAATGCCGCAGATAAGCCAGTGAGGAATAGCCGGTACCGAAGTCATCAATCGCCACCTTGACCCCAATCTCAGACAGCTTACGTAAATGCTCCTGAGCCAGCGCCACCTCTTTCATCAACACCCCTTCGGTGATCTCCAGTTCGAGGTTTTCCGGGAGCATGCGGGTTTCTTTGAGAATGCGTTTAACCCCATCAACAAAGTCCGGAGAGCGGAAGTGAGCCGCCGAGATATTCACCGCCACACAGATAGGATTAGCCTGCAGCTCACACCACATCTGCCCCTGCCGGCAGGCTTCCCTCAGTACCCAAAGATCCAACTGTTTGACCAGCCCACAACATTCTGCGACGGCGACAAAAATGTCCGGCCGGATAAATCCCTCTGACGGATGCTGCCATCGGAGCAGGGCTTCAATGCCAACCAACTGCTCCTGACCGTCGCGAATACTGATTTGTGGCTGAAAGTACAACTCAAAATCAGCATCCTCCAACGCACGTCTGAGATCAGCTTCGAGACGCAGATGATACAGAGCCTCGGCATTTCGCTCGGGGGAGAAATACTGGAAGTTCCCCCCATCCTCCTCCTTGGCGTGATACATGGCCTGATCCGCATACTTGATCAGGGCCTCAGGCTTGGAGGTATCATCCGGCCAAATGCTGATACCAATACTGGCAGACAGATAAAACTCGCGACCATAAAGCTCAAACGGCAGATTCATTTGCTGCAGCATGGTTTCGGCCAGCCGATTGATACCGTCCAGGTTACCCACATCCCGCGCCAGCACCACAAATTCATCACCACCGAAACGACACAGGGTATGCTCAGGCCCCATGCAGATCTGCAACCGCGACGCGGCCTCAATCAGCAAGGCATCTCCCATGCCATGTCCGTATGAATCGTTAACCTGTTTAAAGCGATCAAGATCCAGAAACAGCAGCGCCAACTTTTCGTCGGTCTGCCCAGCCTGCAACATGGCTTTCATTAGCCTGGTCCCAAACAGAGTGCGATTGGGCAAGCCGGTCAACATGTCATAATTGGCCAACCGGCGCAGGTCCGCTTCACTGCGCTTGCGCTCACGAATATCCGAAAACACCACCACGTAATGCACTGTGTTCTTACTGCCGTCACTCATGGCTGAGGCGTTCAGCCACACAGGACAGGAGCCATCTGGCACGGCCAGCTCAAGCTCACCACTCCAGCCATGCTGACCATTCACCTCCCGAAACAGTTCATCATCCAGGTTGGAGATTGTCAGTAAGCTGCTGAAACTCCGCCCCTCAAGCCCCTCTCCCAGCAAACTGATCGCGGAGCGATTGGCCACGGTAATATCCCGTTTGCCATCCAGAATTAATACACCTTCGACTGTGTGCTCAAAAACGCTGGCCAGCAGTTTTGCTTTACTTTTTAAATTGCGCATCGCGCTGATGTCGCTGTAGATACCGACAATCCGCTGCAATTTACCCGCATCATCGAGCAGACTTTTACCCCGAATCCGCATCCATCCGACAGTACCATTGCTCTGGAGGAACTTGAACTCAGATTCAAACTTGGAAAGTTCTCCACTGCGCAGACGATGGCATAACTGCAGAAACTCCTGCTGATCATCAGGATGCAACCGAAGCGACTCAGGGCGTATCTTGATGAGCTGCTTTTGGCTGCCCAGAAGGCCGCTGTGATTGCTGACAAATGCTTTATCGACATCTGCATGCCATTCCCACAATTCTGAGTCATTGCCATCCAGTGCCTGCAACAGCTTCTCTTCGCTGGCCTGCAATCTGGCGCTCAACAATCTTGCCCGGTTTAACTGTTGCTGCCGCATCCAACCCAGCAAACCGAGCAACATCACTGCGGCCACCCCCCCCCAGAACCAGAATGACGGCCACAGTCTTGTCTCCTGCTCACCCTCGGCCGACACCAACTGCAAATGGTGCTGACTGGCCAAAGCCCCTTGCCCAGGCTCCACATCCAACCAAGGCTCATACGCATTGACAACAGGCAGACTAAAGCCAGAGTTCAGAGACTGAGTCATAAGCTCCAGTTGCCAGCAATGACCATCCTCGGTGATCAGCGCAAATCGCCCCTCAGGGAGCGATCCCCCCCCCGCCAAAACACCTTTGCCAAACTCCGGCAGCAGTGCTTCACCCAATGGTACAAATTCATCGCGATCGACACGAAACAGCAGGGGTTGCTCATTGATAGCCACTAGCAGCGTTGAGCTCGTCAGCGGAAATACCCGCCTGAAGATGTCACCACCAACAGAGTAGAGCCTGTCACGGCTTTGCTGCCGGTCAACCCGGCGAGTGTGTATTTGACTGTCCCGAAATAGGCCATATTCGGAGGCAAACCAAGGGTAGCCCAGTTGATCGAAATTGATATGCTTCACTATGGCATTGAACAGCAAGCCATCACTGGTGCCTATTACCCGATGCGCTTTGTAAGCCCATACCTGGGCAGAGAGGGTACTTGCCAGAACAAAAATAAACAGTGGCAATGTGGAAAATCGCATAATGTCCGGTCGTGGTTGTTCGAGTCCGTGCCGTCAGGCATTTTCTGATGGGTCTGCAAGCCAAGGGCTACCGGCCCTGCAACTTTTTAAACCTTACTACTAAACATTAGGCGATAATTCGAAGTTTTTCTGAAAAAAAGACGCTCAAATGAGCGTCCTTTCAAAGGGTGTAATCAATCGATTACTTGTTCTTTTTGGCTTTCGGGTTCGGCAGATCGGTAATCGAACCTTCGTAGATTTCAGCGGCCAACCCCACAGACTCGTGCAGAGTTGGGTGAGCATGAATGGTCAGCGCAATATCTTCGGCGTCACAGCCCATTTCGATAGCCAGGCCAATTTCACCCAATAGCTCACCACCATTGCTGCCAACAATAGCACCACCAATAATACGGTGGCTGTCTTTGTCGAAAATCAGCTTGGTCATACCATCAGCGGCATCGGAGGCGATTGCACGCCCACTGGCTGCCCATGGGAAGTTCGCGGTTTCATAGGCAATGCCCTGCTCTTTGGCTTCTTTCTCCGTCAGACCCACCCAGGCCACTTCAGGATCTGTGTACGCAATGGATGGGATCACTTTCGGGTCAAAATAGTGCTTCTTGCCGGCAATCACTTCGGCAGCCACATGGCCTTCATGCACACCTTTATGTGCCAGCATAGGCTGACCCACGATATCACCGATGGCGTGAATGTGTGGGATGTTGGTACGCATCTGCTTGTCAACATTGATAAAACCACGCTCGTCCACGTTTACACCGGCTTTTTCAGCATCGATCAACTTGCCATTTGGCGTGCGGCCAATGGCGACCAACACGGCGTCATAACGAATAGGCTCAGCTGGCGCCTTCTTACCTTCCATCGACACATAGATGCCATCTTCTTTGGCTTCAACCGCAGTCACCTTGGTTTCCAGCATCAGGTTGAACTTCTTGCTGATCTTCTTGGTGAATGTCTTCACCACATCTTTATCTGCAGCAGGAATAACCTGGTCAAACATTTCAACCACGTCAATTTGACTGCCCAGAGCGTGATATACGGTGGCCATTTCCAAACCGATAATACCGCCGCCCATAACCAGCAGCTTTCCAGGCACTTCTTTCAATTCCAGTGCATCGGTAGAGTCCCAGATACGTGGGTCTTCATGAGGAATAAAAGGCAGCTGGATAGGACGTGAGCCGGCCGCAATAATGGCATTGTCGAACTTCACTGTGGTCACAGTGCCGTCCTGCGCAGTCACGTCGATGCTGTTGGCGCTGGAGAACTTGCCCAGACCATTAACCACTTTGACTTTGCGCATCTTGGCCATGCCAGCCAAACCGCCGGTAAGCTGACCAATCACCTTTTCTTTGTGGGCGCGCAGCTTGTCCAAATCGATTTGTGGTGCCCCGAAGGTTACCCCGTGCTCGGCCATCACATGGGCTTCTTCAATCACTTTGGCAACGTGCAGCAACGCTTTGGAAGGGATGCAACCCACATTCAGGCACACACCACCCAGGATGTTGTAACGCTCAACAATCACAGTCTCCAGACCGAGATCCGCCGCGCGGAATGCTGCAGAATAGCCGGCAGGACCGGCACCCAATACCACTACCTGAGTTTTGATTTCGTTACTCATGATTTCCTCTAATCCTTATTCATTCCGTTTAGCGGCAGCACCTTAATCACTGATTTGCCGGCTGGTAAGGTGTCCGCATTTTAACCCTTGTTTGATGCCGATCACAATCACTGCTCCGAGACTTAAGCACCCATCACTGTAAACAAAAGGCTGCCCTCTCAGGCAACCCCCTGGAAGCTGCCTTTCGGGCTTCCAACTCACAGAATGAGCTTGCGAATGTCTGACAGAACACCGCTTAAGTAGGTGACAAACTTGGCGCCCTGGGCACCATCGATCACCCGGTGATCATAGGACAGTGACAGAGGCAGCATCAGCCGGGGTTCAAACTCTTTACCGTTCCACTTTGGCTTCATGTCTGACTTGGATACACCAAGGATAGCAACTTCCGGCGCATTCACAATCGGCGTAAACGCAGTCCCCCCCAAGCCACCCAGGCTGGAGATGGTAAAGCAACCACCCTGCATATCGGCAGCGGTCAGCTTACCGGCGCGGGCGTTTTTGGAAATTTCCATCAGCTCGCGGGACAGCTCATGGATACCCTTCTTGTTCACATCGCGAACCACAGGAACCACCAAACCATTTGGCGTATCAACCGCGATACCAATGTTCACATACTTCTTGAGGATCAGGCTCTCACCATCTTCAGACAAAGAGGCATTGAAGGATGGGAAGGCTTCCAGCCCTTTGGCAACTGCCTTCATGATGAACACCAAAGGGGTGATCTTCATGCCGGAATCGCGCTTGGCTTCAGCCGCGTTTTCAGACTTACGGAAGGCTTCCAGCTCGGTGATATCGGCTTCATCAAACTGAGTCACATGGGGGATCATCACCCAGTTACGATGCAGGTTGGCGCCGGAAATCTTGTTGATGCGTGACAGCGGCTGAACCTCGGTCTCACCAAACTTGCTGAAGTCGACTTTTGGCCAAGGCAGCAGTCCCAGACCCGCACCATCATTGCCAGAGACAGACGCTGCGCCGGACTCCAGGCGCTCAAGCGCTTGTTTAATATAGGTCTGAACGTCTTCTTTCACCACCCGGCCTTTACGCCCTGTGCCTTTTACCTGCGCCAGATTAACACCGAATTCACGGGCCAGACGACGGATAATCGGAGAGGCATGGGCATATTCGGTATTGGCAACAAAACTATCATCCGCTTTCACGGTTGCTGACGCAGCCTGAGCTGGTGCAGGAGCACTGGCAGCTGTGGCAACAGGTGCAGCCTGAATCGGGGCAGGTGCCGCCGCCGGAGTGCCGGCCACCTCAAACACCATAATCAGCGAGCCGGTAGCGACCTTATCGCCGCTGGCCACTTTGATCGCTTTGACAGTACCGGCGAAAGGGGCAGGCACTTCCATGGAAGCCTTGTCACCTTCCACTGTGAGCAGCGACTGTTCAGCTTCGATGCTGTCGCCAACGGCCACCAGCACATCGGTCACTTCGACTCCATCATCGCCGATATCAGGTACATACACTTCCTGCAGTGCAGAGGCAGCAGGAGCTACAGCTGCCTCTGGTGCTGAGCCTGCCACTTCGAACACCATGATTAAAGAGCCAGTAGAGATTTTATCACCCGGATTGACCTTGATCTCTTTGAGCACACCGGCGAAAGGGGCAGGCACTTCCATGGAAGCCTTGTCACCTTCCACTGTGAGCAGCGACTGTTCAGCTTCGATGCTGTCGCCAACGGCCACCAGCACATCGGTCACTTCGACTTCATCATCGCCGATATCAGGAACATGCACTTGCTTCAGTTCGGTAGCAGCGGCGGGGGCTTGCGCCGGAGCAGCAACAGCTTCAGCTTCCCCTTTTTCTACAGAGAAAGTCATGATCAAAGCGCCAGTGGTAACCTTGTCGCCCACCTTGATTTTGATCTCTTTCACGATACCTGCCTGAGCGGCAGGCACCTCCATGGAGGCCTTATCACCTTCCACGCTGATCAGCGGTTGCTCCAGTTCAACTTTATCACCGACATTGACGAGGATCTCAGTGACTTCAACCTCATCAGCGCCGATATCCGGTACAAAAATTTCAATAGTCATGAAATATGCCTCTTACGCGTACAGTGGGTTCATTTTCTGAGTGTCGATACCGAATTTGGCGATAGCATCAGCCACGATCTTGCTGTCGATTTCGCCACGCTGGGCCAGTTCGGTCAGAGCAGCTACCACTACATAGCTGGCATTCACCTCGAAGTGACGACGCAGGTTGTCGCGACTGTCACTGCGACCGAAACCATCGGTACCCAATACACGCAATGATTGTGCTGGAACAAAAGCACGCACCTGCTCTGCGTAGTTCTTGATGTAATCAGTCGCCACAATGGCAGGCTCGCTGCCCATCACTTTGGCGATGTAAGGCACCTGTGCATCACTCAGCGGATTTAACATATTGTGACGCTCACAGGCCTGACCGTCACGGGCCAGCTGGTTAAAGGAGGTCACGCTGTAAACATCTGAGCCAATACCATACTCATCGCTTAAGATCCGCGCCGCTTTACGCACTTCATTCAGGATGGTGCCCGAGCCCATCAGCTGTACCTTTAATGGCTTAGCCGGGCTGTGGGCACTGCCTTTGCCGCCGTCTTTTGCAGTCACGGTTTCCAGCTTGTAGATACCTTTGCGGATACCTTCTTCCACGCCGGCAGGCATGGCAGGCTGAGCATAGTTTTCGTTCATCAGGGTCAGGTAGTAGAACACATTTTCCTGATCTGGGCCGTACATACGACGCAGTCCGTCCTGCAGGATCACCGCCACTTCATAGGCGTAAGTTGGGTCGTAAGAGATACAATTCGGCACGGTACCGGCCAGAATATGGCTGTGACCATCTTCGTGCTGCAGGCCTTCTCCGTTCAGTGTGGTACGACCGGCAGTAGCGCCGAGCAGGAAGCCACGGGCTTGCTGATCACCGGCCATCCACGCCATGTCGCCCACACGTTGGAAGCCAAACATAGAGTAGTAGATGTAGAAGGGGATCATCGGCAGATCATTGGTGCTGTAAGACGTTGCCGCAGCCACCCATGAAGACATGGCCCCCAGCTCGTTAATCCCTTCCTGCAGTACCTGGCCGGAAGTCGCTTCTTTGTAGTAAGAGACGATATCTCTGTCCTGTGGCGTGTACTGCTGACCCTGTGGGTTGTAAATACCAATCTGACGGAATAGCCCTTCCATGCCGAAAGTACGGGCTTCGTCGGCAATAATCGGCACTATGTTCTTACCCACAGCTTTGTCCTTGAGCAGCACATTCAGTGCACGCACAAAAGCCATGGTGGTCGAGATCTCACGCTTTTGCGCTTCCAGCAGCGGCTTGAAAGCATCCAACTCCGGCAGTGTCAGTGCTTTGGTAAACTTGGGCAGACGCTTGGGGGTATAGCCGTGCAGCGCCTGACGACGGGCATGCAGGTAGTTGTACTCGGCACTGCCCTCTGCCAGCTTCAGGTATGGCAACGACTTGATATCGTCAGCAGAGACCAGAGCCTGCAGGCCCAGACGATTGCGCAGCTGCTCGACATGGCTCATGTCCAACTTCTTCACCTGATGGGCAATGTTCATACCTTCAGCCGCGTCACCCATGCCGTAACCTTTAACGGTTTTGGCCAGGATCACAGTTGGGCGGTCTTTGGTTTCCTGAGCTGCCTTGAAGGCCGCAAACAGCTTGGATGGCTCATGCCCCCCCCGCCTGAGCGCGAAGATCTCTTCGTCGGTCATGTCTGCCACCAGCGCCGCAGTCTCTGGATACTTACCGAAGAAGTGCTCACGCACATAAGCGCCATTTTTGGACTTGTAGGTCTGGTAGTCGCCATCGACGGTTTCATTCATCAGCTGCAATAACTTGCCGGTGTTGTCTTTGGCCAGCAACTTATCCCAGCCACTCCCCCAAACCACTTTGATCACATTCCAGCCGGCACCTTTAAACAGCCCCTCAAGCTCCTGAATGATCTTGCCGTTACCCATTACCGGGCCGTCCAGACGCTGCAGGTTACAGTTGATCAGGAAACACAGGTTATCCAGTTTCCCACGGGCAGCGAAAGAGATAGCACCACGGCTTTCCGGCTCATCCATTTCACCGTCACCCAAGAAGGCATAAACCCGCTGGTTTGAGGTGTCCTTAAGGCCGCGGCCGTTGAGGTACTTGAGGAAACGCGCCTGATAAATGGAGGCGATAGGCCCAAGACCCATAGATACCGTCGGGAATTGCCAGAATTCAGGCATCAGCTTGGGGTGCGGATAAGAAGGGATCCCCTTGCCATCCACTTCCTGACGGAAGTTATCCAGCTGCTCTTCGGTCAGACGACCTTCCAAAAATGCGCGGGCATAAATCCCCGGGGCAATATGGCCCTGGTAATACACCAAATCACCTCCGTCCACCTCATTGGGGGCGCGAAAGAAGTGGTTGAAACAGGTCTCATAGAAAGCTGCAGAAGACTGGTAAGACGCCATGTGGCCCCCCAGCTCCAGAGCTTTCCTGGACGCACGCAGCACAATCATAACGGCATTCCAGCGCATGATTGAGCGAATGCGACGCTCCAAATTCACATCACCGGGATAAGCCGGTTCCTGCGCAGCAGCAATGGTGTTGACATAGTTGGTGGTAATGCCGGTGGGCATGTCCACACCATTCAGACGGGCCTTATCCAGCACCTGCTCCAGCAGGAACTGAGCACGCTCAACACCCTCCTCGCGAACGACGGATTCAAGAGCGGCCAGCCACTCCTGGGTTTCAGTTGGATCAAGGTCTTGCAGCAAATGTTCAGACATGAAACTGTCCTTATTTACACATATTAAGTGGAATTGACTACTACCCTGTTTCCCGGCGGATTACACTCCGCCTTTCATACGGCGCAAACTGCGCTGCAAACGGCTGTCTTCTTCTCTGACAGCAAGCATTACCTCTTCGATGTAGCTTAAGTGTTCGTTTGAGGCTTCACGCGCGGCATGGGGGTCACGGCGAACAATCGCTGCCAGCAGGCCGCGACGATGTTCATTGGTAATAGTGGACGCTTCCTGGCGACAGCTAAGAAGCTTCAGGTTCTGCGCTATGTTCTTCTCAAGCACAGTGGATAAACTCAATACCAGATGCAACATGGCCACATTGTGGGAGGCTTCAGCGATGGCGCGATAAAAACGCACTATGGCGGCAGCCTGATCTTCAATGCCCTTGGCGGCTTCTACTTCGAGGATCATGCGCTTGATATTTTGCATATCGGCGTCAGTTCCCCTTAGGGCGGCAAAGTAGGCCATCATGCCTTCAGTGGCATGACGGAACTCCAGAAGGTCATACTGACTCTCCGGGTCGTTGTGCATCAGTTCTACTACGGGATCGGCAAGACTCTGCCAGAGCTGTTCCTTAACATAGGTGCCACCACCCTGGCGACGGGTTAACAAACCTTTAACTTCTAACTTCTGAATCGCTTCACGCAAGGAGGGACGCGACACCTCAAACTGAATGGCTAACTCACGCTCAGGCAAGAGTTTTTGTCCTGGCTGCAAGCTGCCTTCAAGGATCATCCGCTCCAGTTGCTGCATGATCACATCTGAAAGCTTAGGTTGGTTAATTTTGCTATAAGCCATCTGGGCCTCAGCTCCTTCGTCAATTGGTCATACCAATTCATGTAGGTGAGCGCACTTTATCAAATCACACTTTTACTGTCCACAGCGTGACACTGCTCAAACTCGGCTGCAGAGCGTGAACTTACCGGGCAATTTAGCACCAAACCCCAGCAATTCAACAGGATCATGACCCAGATCAATGCAAGCTGCACTTTCAGCCAAAGGCCATCAAACGATGGCCGGATCAGGGCTGATATGCCAATTATCTATCACGGCGTAAAGTCGCAGGAAAGGGAAAAAGATGAACAACAGGTTAGCGAGGTGTAACCAGGTTATTCCCGGGAAGATTAACTGAAAAAAAATGCATTTGCAGCGTCTGCTTGCTGCTTTTTTCAGCAATCAGCAAGGTCAAAAAACGCCTTAAAGGCTAAGAAGTCGGGGACTGACGCCCCCGGAGCCGCCGCCAGCTTAACTGACCAGGCCGAAAATGGTCAGCAGCGACAGCACACATACCATCAGAATAACGTTGCGCTTGCTCAAAGCCAGCATAGCAATGGTCGGCTGCAGACTTATCCCCTCTTCTCTGTCACAGGCTTGGGGCTCCGCCGCAACAGCAGTTTGCACTATGATATCGCGGGCACTGCTGCCCGGCCGTATGACCAGTTTGCGCCAGGCATCGATAGACTCACTGAACTCACCACACAGCACATAACCAAAGGCAAACAGCCGGGACGGGATCCAGTCCAGCAAAAACAGCAGCTCGTCTACCAAGGGCAGATCCAGCTTACGTTTCAGCTTCTCTTCGCTGTAAAAACGGACGGTACAGTAGAGTACTGCGCCAATGGGGCCCGCCACAATAAGGTACAGCGCCACGGCACCGTAATAACGGTAGTTGATCCAGGCGACACTCTGCCCCACCCGCATTGCCAGTTCGCAGGGATCAACCGCATCCAGGTAATCATGACACTCCAACTCTCCGGCGTAGTGATAGCAGGCCTGAGTATCCCCGCGACAGGCTGCTTGTACATAACGTTTGAATGCATCCCGCTGCGCCTTGTGGGTAAAACACAGTACCGCAACCGCAACCCACAGCAACAATGAAAAAACGCCCCAAAACAACCCGGCGAAAACCCAGCACAGCACATACAGCGTAAGTGCGGGAAACAACAGCGCCAATGCCATCATACCCACAGACTTGATCTGCTCATCACGAAACAGATTGCGGTGATATAGACCCAGCAGATGGTCAAACTGCAAATCGGCCGGCAACACCTTAAGGCGCTCGACCAAAATCGCGATCAACAGAGAAAATAACGCCATGTGTTATTCATCCTTACTCAGTGCGCCGGGCACCATTCCGGCAATTGCGGCCAAATAGCCTGACCAGTCAAAACAGGGACCCGGATCGGTTTTTCTGCCCGGAGCAATATCACAGTGACCCACAATCCGCTTAGCGGTGATCTTAGGATAGCAACACATCAGCCAGTCCGTTAAGCGAACCAGCTGCTGATACTGCGCCGCGGTATAGGGTAAACTGTCCGTGCCTTCCAGTTCGATGCCAATGCCAAAGTCATTACAGTTGTCACGCCCATGAAAGCTCGACACGCCGGCATGCCAGGCGCGCTCATCGCAACTGACATACTGCACCAACTCACCATCCCGCCGGATCAGAAAGTGAGCAGAAACCTCCAGTCCCTGCAACTTCGCAAAGCTCTCATCGGCATGGCAGTCCAGGGTGCCACAAAACAGCGCATCCACATATGGCGTACCAAACTGGCCGGCCGGCAAACTGATATTGTGGATCACCAGCAGGCTGACCTCTGCATCGGGCCGGGCATTAAAATGAGGCGAGCGCACCACTTTTGCCTCCGGATACCAACCAGTCACCTTGTTATCTGCAGCCAAGCCCAGTCCTCTTCGCAATGAAGTATATTAATTCAATACTCTACCAGTTTTATAACAGCGACAATAGCTAGCCCACCCGCGGGCCTGAGTCGCCGCAGAGTCTGTTTCACTGCGCAAAGTATGTTAATCTTGAGCCGCTCCCACCCCTAATTGCCGTTTGTAAGGACAGCCAGATGTTAGAGAATGATATCCGCCTGAGCGTCAAAGCCGCACTGGAAGAAGATTTGGGTCAACAGGATGCCATCAGTGGCGACATTACTGCCCAGCTGATCCCTGTTGATAAATATGCCGAAGCCACGCTGATCACCCGCGAGGAAGGGGTGTTTTGTGGCAAGGCCTGGGCCGAGCAGGTGTTTAATCAGCTGGGGGGCCAGGTGGCGCTGCACTGGCATGTGGATGATGGCGATCTGGTGCTGCCCAATCAGGTCCTGTGTGAACTGTCCGGCCCGGCCCGCGTCATTCTGACCGGTGAGCGCACTGCCATGAACTTTATCCAGACCTTGTCCGGCGTGGCCAGCCTGAGCAAACGCTATGTGGATAAGCTGGCTGGCACTCATACCAATCTGCTGGACACCCGCAAGACGATTCCCGGCCTGCGTACTGCCCAAAAATATGCAGTCACCTGTGGTGGCGGAAAGAATCACAGGATCGGCCTGTATGATGCGTTCCTAATTAAAGAGAACCATATTATGGCCTGTGGCAGCATTGAGGCCGCGGTCAGCAGCGCTCGTAAACTGCACAGCAATAAACCCGTGGAAGTGGAAGTGGAATCGCTGGATGAACTCAAACAGGCGCTGGATGCAGGCGCCGACATCATCATGCTGGATAACTTCGATGTCACCATGATGATTGACGCGGTCAGCTTAAACAATGAGTACAAGGCCAGAGGCGGCGGCGCCAGTCTGGAAGTGTCGGGTAATGTTACTCTTGACAACATCCGCAGCTTTGCCAAAACCGGCGTCGACTTTATCTCAGTCGGTGCCCTGACCAAGCACGTACGTGCGCTGGATCTGTCACTGCGGCTTAAGCACTGAATTCAGCACTGTATGCAAATACTGAATCAAGACTTAGGGAAGCTGCGAATAAGTCCCGTGCGTATTGTGCGAGGACTTGCTGCACCTTCCTTAATCAACAAAAACCCGTCAAAACAGCTTGGTCCTTCACAAATCATCATCAATACGATATTTACATCCACCAACTGCCTCATTAAAAGATGGTTTAACCAATGCGTCCGGAATGTTACTATTCCGATGCGGTTCATAAAACCATCAGCAAACCAGACACCCGCCAAAAATCTTTTGTTATCAACACCCTGCAACAGAGCAAAAAAAACAGCAAGGTCGCTACTTTTTAGCAATCTATTAATATAAATCATTCCATTTGGCATCAGTTTGTATTAACTTGCTAGACGGATTGTTTGATGTCATACCAGTGGCACTCAACGCTTCCTATAACAAAACTGGGTATTTGGCATGATTATGGATTAGCGAATTATTCGGTGGCTTTGCCGGCCCGCTTTATTCGTAGTCAGCGCAATAAATACACAATTAAGCAATTATTTTTCGGGCCTGCAAATGAAATGGTGCTGCGGCTACCAGATCCAGTGAGCAGTCAAACTTGCCATTTGGAGCACATCGCCCGGCCGGTGTCATGTCATTCCTGCAATGTCATACACCTCTGGTGACTCCCGGCAGACAATGGAGAAGACGATGAAAGGTATCAACTCAATGAAGAAAAACGCCCAGGGCTTTACCCTGATCGAACTGATGATCGTCGTGGCGATCATTGGTATTTTGGCTGCGATCGCGCTGCCGGCTTATCAGGATTATGTAAACAAAGGCAAAGTTAATTCTTGCTTAGGTGAAGCTTCAGCAACAGTTAAAGGTACTGCTGCGGCAATTGCTTCAGAATTCGTTCCTACGCCATACGAAGCTCAAGCTTGCGCTAGTGGTGGTGCCAATTTGCCCACCGACGCAGCAACATTAAAAGCTGTTACAGGTGATAAAGAAGACGGCTCTGCAGCAGACCCTATTACATTTACAGCAAAAGATGCATCTTCTACCGTTATCAATTGCAACATGTCCACGGTAACCTGTAAGGAAGCTACAGTAGAAAATAATTAAGACACCCATAAGTAAATTAATTAGGATAAATTAATTAGGACACCCATGCTAATTTGACGCTAGCCCAAGGCTCAACTAAGTTTGGTCTATGCCCCTTCGTCAATGAATGAGGTGCCATATGCCAAGGCCCAGAAAGCTGAGCGTGAGTATTGAAGATACGCCCTTCTACCACTGTATGTCGCGGTGCGTACGAAGGGCGTTTTTGTGTGGTAAGGATCCCTACACCGGCCAGTCTTATGAGCACAGACGTGGTTGGATTGAAGCAAGATTGCTTCAATTAACTTCAGTTTTTGCCATCGATATCTGTGCCTATGCGGTGATGAGCAACCATCTGCATGTGGTGCTGCGTGTCGATATCGATAAGGCAAAGCAGTGGAGTGAGCAGCAAGTATTGGTTGCCTGGCACAGCTTGTTTAAAGGCACCCTGTTGACACAACGTTTCGTCAAGGGCGAGCCGCTTAAGGATTTTGAGCTTCAGGCTGTGCATGACTGTGCGCAGGTATACCGCGAACGCCTAATGGATATCAGTTGGTTTATGCGAACGCTCAATGAGCCGATTGCCCGCCAGGCGAACAGGGAAGATAAATGTACCGGCCGTTTCTGGGAAGGACGCTTTAAGTCTCAGGCATTACTGGATGAAGCAGCGCTGTTGGCATGTATGGCTTACGTCGATTTAAACCCCATACGGGCCAGGATTGCAGATACACCAGAGCAGGCGGATTTCACCAGCATCCAACGCAGAATTAAGGCCGCTATTGATGGCGAGCAACCCAAAGAACTACTGCCTTTTGCAGGCAATGAACGAGCTAATATGCCCAAGGGGCTTATGTTCCCAATTGAGGATTACCTGGAACTGGTGGACGATACAGGCCGAATTGTTCGTGAGGATAAGTTGGGACATATCAGCCAACGAACAGCAGCGATTCTCAACCGGCTCAATATCCCGCCAGAAAACTGGAAAAAGCTGACCACTGAGTTTGGCCACTTGTTCAAAGGACCGGCTGGCAATCTGCAGCAACTGACGCAGTACTGCGAACATCTCGACAGAAAACGACGGCAAAGTGCCGCGAATTGTAAAAAGTGGCTTGGAACAGGTGATCCGTAAATCATATCCCAACTAGGGTCTGTTGACCTTTCATGGTTGTAGAATAATTAGGACACCCATTCTATTTTTTTAGAATGATCCACATTACTGGCGGAGATCATCAAGGGGTGAAATTCCAAAGTGGCATCCGCGAAACAGAGGACAATCAGCAGACATCGCTAGTTAGGGAAGGTGCGAACAAGTCCTCGCACCGCTCTGGCTTACGGCCAAATTCGAGTTTAAGGTATTCAGGTGCAGCAAGGCGGGTTGCCTTTCAAAGCGCAATACCACAGCAATCGGGTTTGCCCGCAAGCCCCGAAGGGCAAGGCTGACAGCCCTATCTGTTTTGTTGCAGCTCTCGCTAACGACTCAGGCCATTAACCTCGAGCTGTGTCGCGCATCTAGGCGCTGTTATCACTGGCAGAGCACGTACGGGACTTATTCGCATCTTCCTTAGAGAACTGGCCACAACCGAAGAAGCCACGGTAAGCCGGCAACAATGACCTATTTGGGGCTGGTGTCTCATCACGTCAAAATGGACATCTCGCCGGTGAATACGGCGGCAAACAACCGGCGTTATCTCAATGAAAATCAACTGACGTGCACATTTCATACAACACAGATGTAAGCACACACTCCCACCAAATCCCCCATCAGCACTAGCCATTATGAGAACCCCCTGTTAATTCAGCCACCTAATTTGTGTGTGCGCGATCGCATATTTGACAATGGGTCGGGTCCTTGTGATCCGGATCGTATTTCGGCCTTAGCTAATCTGTATAATTGCCGATTGTCGGACAATCGACCAAAGCGAGAGAGCAACGGATAACATTTCGCATGGTCACTGATCCGACAATATATCTGCCCATTTGGCTGCATATGGGTAACCGGGAAACCAGTTGCTGATCAGTGCACAGGACAGCCGCTCCCGGACAATCAACGAAAGCTGAGACGACTGACATGAAAGCAATCAAACTTGCTGCTAACGACAATGTGGCCACGCTACTGGGTGACATAGAGAAGCACCAGGTAGTGGAAATCATTACTGCTGATAATGAAGTGATCGCTGAGATTAACGCCCTGCAGAAAATAACCTTTGGCAACAAAATCGCCCTTTGCGATATCGCCAAGAGCGAACGAATTTACAAAGCCGGTCATTCCATCGGTAAGTCCATTACCGAAATCCCACTTGGCCAGCTGGTTCACGTACAAAACGTGCGCAGTGAACGCCTGGACATTCCAGAAGCCATTATCGAAGAAATCATCAAACAGATGGGGATTGAGCAGTAATGACCGTAACATTTAAAGGCTATCCACGCCCCAACGGAACCTTTGGTATCCGCAACCAGATTATGATTGTCGCCATTGATGAGTGCTGCGAAGGTATCGCCCGCAACATCAGCAAGGAGATCGATGGCAGCGTAGTGGTGACCAACCACTACACCTGTATGTACGGTGGTAACGAAGAGATGATCGATACCATCATTCACACCGGCACTAACCCGAATATCGCCGGTGTGCTGGTGATTGCCATGGGTTGCGGCTCTATCGACCCGGAACTGGTTGCCGGCCCGGTGCGCGCCGAAGGTCTGCCCGCTCACAGCCTGACGGTTATCAAAAACAAAGGCACTATCGAGACCATCAAAGACGGTATCGAACTGGCGAAAGAGCTGAAAGCCTATGCTGACAGCATCGAGCGCGTTGATGCGCCTGTCTGTGCCCTGCGCATCGGTATTAAATGCGGTGGCTCTGACACCTCCAGTGGTCTGGCTTCCAACCCCTCTGTAGGTGCAGCCTCTGACAAGCTGATCGACCTGGGCGCGACCACCATGGCCGGTGAACTTCTGGAACTGCTGGGCTGTGAAGACATTCTGAAAGCCCGCTCTGTAACGCCGCAAGTGGGTGACAAGATCGAGCGTCTGATCGCGGAAGACCTGAAGCGCTGGCACGTGATTGAAGGCACTGAAACCATGTCTATCGGTAACAGTGTGGGTGGCCTGACCACCATTGATGAGAAGTCTCAGGGTGCAATGCACAAGACGGGTTCCCGCCCAATCCAGGACTGTCTTCGTATCAGCCACCTGCACCGTGAAAAACCAACCAAGCCAGGTTTCTACCTGACTGAAACCACCATGCTGTGTGGTGGCGCAGCCATGCACTTTGCCTCTCTGGGTTGTCAGCTGATCATCTGGACCGCCGGAGCTGCTGGCTTTAACAACTCTATCGTGCCGGTTATCCGCGTATCTGGTAACAGCTCGTTGATCACTGCCGACATGGACATTAATGCCTGCGGCATTATGGACGCGACCGACACCATCGACAATGTATCCAACAAGATCGTTGTACGCGTGTTTGCTGTGGCAAGTGGTGACAAGACCAATCTGGAAGGAGTGGGCTACGCCTACGCATCCCTGTACCAAAAAGATCAGCGTCTGGAACACGTTATCGGCATTTGCCCGCAATAACTTCCTGTATTAAAAGGCGCTGCCATGCGCCTTTATTCGAGATAAACAAAATGAGTTCTGTTACTCCAAATAAATCACTGGGCCTGACTCTGGCGCTGGTGTGTGCCGCCCTGTGGGGCGCATCCTTCCCGCTTGGTGGTGTTCTGGCTGGTAAGCTGGACCCTGTTGTACTGGCGATTGCCCGTTATGCGATTGCAACTTTAGGCTTTGTGCTGCTGTTTATGTTCTCCCGTAAGCACACACTGAAGAAAATTCAGAACAAGAAAGACTTTATTCTGCTGGCAGCAGCCGGTGTTTCTGCTCAGGCGGTGTTCTTCTACTTCACCATTTTAGCCTACGAGTTCACCTCTTCCGGTGAGATCGGCGTAATCAACGGTATGGCGCCGTTCTTGACCATGCTGGCGGTGTTCGTTATCGACAAGGTGAAGCCATCCGCGCCAAAAATCTTTGCGGTAGTCCTGTCTCTGGCGGGTGCTGGTGTGATCGCTTACGACCCAACCAACAAGATTCAGGGGGCTAACCTGGGCCACCTGTTCGCCCTGTTCGGTGTACTGGGCTTCGTAACCTACAACTACATTCTGGGTAAGTTCGGTTCTGATCTGAACTCTCGTTACGACCTGTTCTCAAGCAGCTTCTACCAGTTCGCTGCCGCAACGGTTGCGCTGCTGGTGCTGGGTGTCGTGACTGGCGCAGACTTCGCTTCTGCCTCTGTACTGGTTGAAAACGGCAAGCACATCAGCGCCATTCTGGCTCTGGGCCTGCTGTGTTCCGGTATCGCCTACGCCATCTGGGAACTGGCTACCCTGAAAACTCAGGACGCGGTTATCACCACCATGGCGCTGAACGTACTGCCGCTGTTCGCCATGATTGTGGCTTACTTCCTGCTGGGTGAAACCATCACGCTGCAAAAGTTGGCCGGTGTGGTTACCGTAGTTATCGCTCTGTGTATCTATACCCTGGGTGACAAAATCAAATTCGGTAAGAAGGCCGTTTCCCAACAGCCGGTTACTCAATAATCGCTTGTAATTCAGTATTGATTTCAACGTCAAACGCCCGCAATCGCGGGCGTTTTTTGTGGTTGATACGGGCACAAAAACGTCACGTAAAAGCCGATCAGCCCTGGGGGAAATCCCCCGCCACTGCCAAGCTATCACAAATCTGTCACATTTGATTGCGTTCATACTCTGGGTATGAGAGTTTGATGTGCGGCTTGTTGGAGAAACTAAGTGGCTAACTTAAAAAACAAAGTTGTTGTGATTACCGGCGCCTCTGAAGGTATTGGCCGGGCGCTTGCCAGGGAGATGGCACCACTGGGTTGTCATCTTGTACTTTGCGCCCGTAATCAGGCGCGTCTGCAGTCGCTGGTGGAGGAGATTACTGCGCTGGGAGGCATGGCGAGCAGCTTTGCCATGGATATTACCGACAAGCAGAGCTGTACCGATCTGGTGACCCTGTGCGAAGTGGAGTTGGGGCGACTGGATATTGTTATTTATAACGCCGGCATCAGCATGTGGTCCAGGTTCGATCAGCTGGCAGATATGGACGTCATGGAGAGGTTGATCCGGGTGAACTATCTGGCGCCAGTTCAGCTAACCATACTGGCCCTGCCGGCTCTGAAAGCATCAAAGGGACAGCTAGTCGTAGTATCATCACTGGCAGGGTTAACCGGTGTGCCTGAGCGCAGCGGCTATTGTGCTTCCAAGCATGCAGTGACAGGTTTTTTCGATTCGCTGAGAATTGAGTTGGCCGCCGACCAGGTGTCTGTCACCCAGATTTACCCGGATTTTGTATTGTCAGAGATCCATAAGCGGGCGCTGGATGCCCAGGGCAACCCTCTGGGCAATTCACCCATGCAGCAGGATAAGCTGATGACGGCGCAGCAGTGTGCGCAACTGATGGTGCCTGCGATTTTATCGCGGCAGCGTGATTTACTGACCTCCACCCGGGGCAAACTTGGCAAGTGGTTGAAAATACTCTGGCCAAGCATGCTGGACCGGATTGCCATCAAGGCAATTGAACAGCGTAAGTAACCTTATTTTTCATGCCAACACATGCCTGCGGGGCTGACTCGAAAGTGAAGTCTCACCTTTCTTCGTTGCCTTACAGTGATACAAGTAAGTAATCACTGGCGTCCGCAGGATAGTCTAAGACTGGAAAGTGAAATTAACAATTGCACTGAAAACACAAGATATAGTGTATTTGTGATAAAATTAACACAAAAAAAGCTGTTGAGTTTACTTAAAAGCATCTACAATCCAGCTCAGTATTCTGTAGTTAATTTAGGTGAACTCATTATGATTTCTGCATTCCAAATTACTCAATCACCCTCCGAAGAACTGATCAACTCCATCTGGTTACACGACCAGCAAGAAAGCACAGTGCGCTGCGTTGCTGCCAAAAACCAGGAGCTGGTAGACAGTGTTCAACCATTGGCTGATCTGAAAGAGTTTGAATCCCGTCCGGTAAATGTTGAAGCGCCTGTTGCCCGTGAAGGTGGTCAACACCTGAACGTAAACGTGCTGCAAAGAGAAACTCTGGAAGACGCGATTGCTCATCCCGAGAAATATCCTCAGCTGACTATCCGCGTTTCCGGTTACGCTGTACGTTTCAATTCGCTAACTGCGGATCAACAACGTGACGTAATTACCCGTACTTTCACCAAGAGCCTGTAACAGTTCCTGGGTTTAAGTTTGTAAGGTAATTAAAAGGCTGCCCTGGGCAGCCTATTTTTTTGCCTGATTGCTCAGGTGTTGTGACAGCACCTTGGCCGCATCGTGATGAGTAGCATTATCTTTGTTAATGCTGATGGCGGCCTTGTGACCAGTCATATCCTCAGCGATATGCAACCAGTCCGGATGCCAGTAGAAATGCATGCCCGAAATGCTTTCCCAATTGTGTACGCCATCTTTTTCGCCGTTGTAAATCAGATTGTCTATGTCTCTGGACATGGTGTTTACCTCCCCAAAATATTCCATCGGACTTCATGATATTGAGCCTATCAAAAGACTCCGGCAAGTAAAAAATAGTTAAAAAACACCCGTGATGAGCAGGCAATTCATATCAAAAGCCAGAACTCAATCAGGCCTGAGGTGCAGGGGAGCCAACCGGACCGCTGCCATCACGCCATTGTGTTGAGCCATCTGTAATGGAGAGTGGCAGGAAGGTCAGCCCATTACTCATATTGGCTGGGGGAGATTTTTTTCCGGTATATACATCCCCATAGATAAACTTCCTTGGGTACAGTTGGCCTGAACCTGATCTGTCGCCAAACTGGAGTATCTCAGCCCCTGCATGTCGAAATGGCTGCGCCAGTCCATGCCTGTTAGTTTGCTCAGGGACACCAGCATAAAGTCGTTGCCGGGAATATCCTTCACTTTGTGGCCATCATAAACAGCATGACCATCATAGGGGAAGATGTCGTTGGAATTCTCACCGGCGCGGCTGCCATAGCCCGGCCAATTGTCTTTAGTTGCGTCAGTCGCATACTGTGCATTCAACCTGTTGTGTCCTAACTCGTGATTGTCGCCCCAGCCCGTTGGGTTGATGTTCCTAGAGGCATCCCAGGGATTACCACTGCAGCCACAGCCGCACTGGGCATTCTGGTCATAGTTCGCGTGCTGAATAATAGTGTGGGTATGCAATGAGTTATCAAAACAATCCTGACCAAACAGATTTTCACAGAACGTCTGACATCAGTTGGCAGTAACTCGGCCAGTGTCTTATTCTGAATCTTGAAGCCGCTAGGAGTATAGACCGTATTCATAGCCTGAACCTTAAGCATTTAAATGCCTAAGGAAGGCGCGAATAAGTCCCGTACGTGCTTTGCCAGTGATGACAGCCCCTAGATTAGCGACGCAGCTCAAGGTTAATAGCCTGAGTCGTTAGTGATAGCTGTAACAAAGCAGATAGGGCTTTCAATCAGCTTGGCCCAGCCATAGGCGTATCCCATCAAACCAGATGCATATTCTGGTTTGGACTCTGTTTTACCCGAAGAATGTTTTACCCGAAGAATGTTTTACCCGAAGAAGGATGATATGAAATCACTTAAAATTGCGGCTAACTTATCTACGTTAAATTATTTTAAGACTGAAAGAAAAGTTAATGATATTTACGCCACTGACTTCTGCGATATTGGTGCAGTAATTATAAGGATAGAAGATGTTAAACATGGAATCATTGAAAAAATAGAGTCAAGAGGATTAAAACTCCCTATTTTTATATTTATAGAGGATGAAGAAAAATTTCCTGACGAAATATGCTATAAAATCAACGGGGTATTTGAATTAACAAAGAGAAAAGCAGACTTCCATGGCAACAAAATTGAAACGGCCTTAACTCGATATCAAGAGCAACTACTGCCTGCTTTCTTTGGCACCCTGAAAAAATATGTCGCAATGGGAAATACTGCATTTGATTGCCCGGGACATCAGGGGGGACAGTTCTACCGCAAACACCCTGTGGGTCATCAATTCTTCGAGTTTTTTGGCGAAACGGTTTTTCGCTCAGATATGTGTAATGCAGACGTAAAGCTCGGTGACTTGCTGATCCATGAAGGCGCTCCCTGCGATGCCCAGCAATTTGCCGCCAAGGTCTTCAACGCCGATAAGACCTACTTTGTACTCAATGGTACCTCCTCTTCCAACAAAGTCGTCACCAATGCGCTGCTGGCCAAGGGCGATCTGGTTTTGTTTGATCGCAACAATCATAAATCCAATCACCATGGTGCGCTGCTGCAAGCCGGTGCTATTCCTGTCTATCTGGAAACGGCCCGCAATCCCTTTGGGTTTATCGGTGGGATAGATTCCCATTGCTTCAATGAGGAATACCTGCGCGAACAGATACGAGAAGTCGCCCCTGAGCGAGCTGAACAACAGAGACCATTCCGTCTGGCCATCATCCAGCTGGGAACCTACGACGGCACCATTTATAACGCTCGCCAGGTGGTAGATAAGATTGGTCAGCTGTGCGACTACATACTGTTTGATTCCGCTTGGGTAGGCTACGAACAGTTTATCCCCATGATGCGTGACTGCTCACCCATGTTGCTCGAGCTGACTGCGGAAGATCCCGGCATCATAGTTACCCAGTCGGTTCACAAGCAACAGGCCGGTTTTTCCCAAACCTCACAGATCCACAAAAAAGACAGCCATATCAAAGGACTGGAAAGGTACTGCAATCATAAACGATTCAACAATGCCTTTATGATGCATGCCTCCACCAGCCCCTTCTACCCCTTGTTTGCGGCACTGGATGTCAACGCCAAGATGCATGAGGGAGCCAGTGGTCGCTATCTGTGGCGAGAAGCGGTTAAGGCTGGCATCGACGCCCGCAAACTGCTGCTGAAGAACTGCAAGTATATCAAGCCCTTCATTCCAACCACCATTGAAGGTAAACCCTGGCAGGATTATGAAACCGATCTGATCGCCGACGATCTGCGCTTCTTCGAATTTGAACCCGGCCAGAAATGGCATGCATTCGAGGGTTACGGCAAAGGCCAATACTTTGTGGATCCATGTAAGTTTATGCTGACCACTCCCGGGATCAATTCGGAAACCGGCTGCTACCAGTCCTTTGGCATTCCAGCCACTATCCTCGCCAACTTCCTGCGTGAAAATAACATCATTCCCGAAAAGTGCGATCTGAACTCGATTCTGTTCCT
Organism: Shewanella sp.; assembly: GCA_021462625.1. Taxonomy (GTDB): domain Bacteria; phylum Pseudomonadota; class Gammaproteobacteria; order Enterobacterales; family Shewanellaceae; genus Shewanella. The sequence continues at coordinate 14,115 of JAJNAU010000008.1, read as the reverse complement.
GATGACGCCCGCCGAGGACAAGGCCAAGATGACACACCTGGTCAGTCAGATCGCCCGCTTTGAACGTTTGATTGATGAGGATGCACCGCTCAGCGAAGTGCTGCCCTCTGTCTATGCCGCCCATAAAGAGCGCTACAAAGATTACAGCATTCGCCAGTTGTGTCAGGAAATGCACGATTTGTACGTCAGCCACAACGTGAAACACTTCCAGAAAGAGATGTTCCGCAAGGCCTGCTTCCCAACCAAAGTTATGGAACCTCAGGATGCCCATCAGGAGTTCATCCGCGGCAATGTCGAGTTGGTCCCCTTGTCGCAAATTGATGGTCATATCGCTGCCGAAGGTGCCCTGCCTTATCCACCCGGAGTGCTGTGTGTGGTTCCCGGTGAAGTATGGGGCGGCGCGGTGCAGCAGTACTTCCTGGCACTGGAGGAGGGCATCAATCTGCTACCCGGATTTGCACCTGAACTCCAGGGAGTTTATCTGCAGGAAAATGACAATGGTCGCATCGAGGCCATGGGCTATGTTCTGAAGAAATAATCAGTACCGACTTAAGGGGTAGGATTGCTGCCCCTCACATTCAACCCCATTCCAGGTGAACGATATGAGTAAAACAAAAAATAAGATTGGCGTAGTCCAGCTTACCATTTTAACCATAGTCAATATGATGGGCTCAGGCATTATCATGCTGCCAACACAGTTGGCCCGGGTTGGGACAATATCCATACTGTCCTGGCTGGTCACAGCCGTAGGTTCCACCTGTCTGGCTTACGCCTTTGCCAAATGTGGAATGTTCAGTAAAAAGTCAGGTGGCATGGGAGGCTATGCCGAGTATGCCTTCGGTCGCTCAGGTAGCTTTATGGCCAACTATACCTATTCGGTTTCCCTGGTCATTGCCAACGTCGCCATTGCTATCTCAGCCGTGGGCTATGCAGCTGTACTGTTTGATGTGCATCTGAGCCCATTGATGACCTGTCTTGCCACAATTGGCGTACTTTGGCTCACCACTGTGGCCAACTTCGGTGGCGCGCACATCACAGGTCGGGTGTCATCAGTAACCGTATGGGGGATCATCCTCCCTGTGGTCGGTCTATCCATTATCGGCTGGTTCTGGTTTGACCCTCAGCGGTACTCTGCAGCCTGGAATCCACATAATATGCCCTTCTTCTCAGCCTTGGGAGGCTCAATTGCCATGACCTTGTGGGCTTTCCTGGGGCTGGAGTCTGCCTGTGCCAACTCAGATACAGTGGAAAACCCTGAGAAAAACGTGCCGATCGCCGTGATGGGTGGCACCCTTGGTGCTGCGGTGATTTACATCATCTCCACCAACGTGATTGCCGGTATTGTTCCCAATGCAGATTTGGCCAGCTCCAACGCGCCATTTGGTTTGGCATTTGCCCAGATGTTTAACCCAATGGCAGGTAAAATAGTGATGGCATTGGCCGTGATCGCCTGCACCGGCTCTCTGTTGGGTTGGCAATTCACCATCGCGCAGGTGTTCAAGTCCTCTGCCGATGAAGGCTACTTTCCACAGGTGTTTTCTAAAGTCACTAAAGCCGGGGCGCCTGTTATTGGCATGATCATTCTTACCATCATTCAAACCTTGCTCGCATTGATGACCATAAGCCCAAGCCTGAGTAAGCAGTTTGAAGCGCTGGTGATGTTGGCTGTGGTCACCAATTTGATCCCCTATATTCTGTCCATGGGCGCACTTGCGGTGATTCAGAAAACAGAGAATGTTCCCAGTAGAAAAGCGAGAAATGCCAACATTATCGCCATGCTTGGTGCACTCTACAGCTTTTACGCTTTGTATAGTTCAGGTCAGGTTGCCGTGGAGTATGGCTCTATCGCCACATTCTTTGGATGGATCCTGTTCGGCCTGATTGCCAGCCGCAGAAACAGCAAGAAGCCTGAATTGAGCACTCAGCAGTAGGCCTGACGGACTTTAATACCCATAAAAAACGCCGCTAAGCGGCGTTTTTTATGGGTATTTATGGGCTACTTGTTGCCAGTGGGTCATTGGCCAAATATCGGCTTGGCTCCCGGCCTTGAAAAGCCGCCTTTACGATTACCGTTTCGGTCGTTCTGGCTACCTTTTGGATTAGCTCCACCTTTACCCGCATTGACTTTACCTTTGCCATTGGCTGAACCAGATTTTGGCTTACGCGAGTCGTGCTGGTTATCGCTGAAGCGGGTGGCCGCCTGCTGGCCTTTGCCTGCTGGCTTTGGCTTGCCCTGATGTTTCTTCCCCCAACCTTTGCCTTCATTACGGCTTTCAGCCGACACCAGACAATCCGGGCCATTGCCTATCAAGTCCTTCTTGCCCATAGCCTCAAGAGCTTCGCGGATAAGTGGCCAACCTGCACTGTCATGGTAACGCAGTAAGGCTTTGTGCAAACGGCGCTGACGCCCCTTCTTGGGCACAGGCACCTGCTCACTGCCATGCTTCACATTCTTCAACGAGTTCAGCTCGGTATGATAAATCGCAGTGGCGTTGGCCATGGGCGACGGATAGAAGTTCTGCACCTGATCCAGTTTAAACTGATGGCGCTTAAGCCACAGCGCCAGATTCACCATATCCTCATCGGTTGTGCCCGGGTGGGCCGCGATAAAGTAAGGGATCAGATACTGCTTCTTGCCCGCCTCTTTGGAATATTGGTCAAACAGCTCTTTAAATTTGTCATAGGTACCCATGCCCGGCTTGAGCATCTTGGACAACGGCCCCTCTTCGGTATGCTCAGGTGCGATCTTCAGATAACCGCCTACATGGTGCTTGGCCAGCTCACGCACATAACGTGGGTCCTCAATCGCCAGGTCATAACGCACACCTGAAGCGATCAATACCTTCTTGATACCCGGCACGTCACGGGCGGCACGATACAGATCGATCGTATGCTTGTGGTCAGTGTTCAAATGGCCACAGATAGAGGGGTACACACAGGAGAGACGACGACAGGTTTTTTCGGCCTTTTCACTGCTGCAGCCCAGTCGGTACATATTGGCAGTCGGCCCGCCGAGATCGGAAATCACCCCGGTAAAGCCCGGCACCTTATCCTGGATCTGTTTGATCTCACGGATAATAGAGTCCTGTGAGCGGCTCTGAATTATGCGGCCTTCATGCTCGGTGATAGAGCAGAAAGAGCAGCCACCAAAGCAACCGCGCATAATATTGATCGAGGTTTTGATCATGTCATAGGCAGGGATCTTCGCCTTGCCATACACAGGGTGCGGAATACGTTGATAAGGCAGATCGAAAACCGCATCCATCTCATCGGTATTCAATGGCCAGGCCGGTGGGTTAATCCACACCGCTCGGTCACCATGAGACTGATAAAGGGCACGGGCACAACCTGGGTTAGTTTCCTGATGCATCACGCGGGAGGCGTGGGCATACAGGTATCTGTCCTGAGATACCTTTTCAAAGGCAGGCAGCATGACATAGCACTGTTCCCATGGCTTTGGCTTGGGAGGCTGTACTGTTATCGCCTTGGGCGCATCGTTATCGAATATTTTGGTATCTGATGGGCCGGACAGGTTCTGACACCCGACATCATCGGCACCGTATGGATTTGGGATAGGATCTATCTTATGCAGCTGATCCAGCTTACGCGAATCCATGCCCCGCCATTCGGGCAAAGGTTGTTTGACGATAACGGCGGTGCCCCGAATATCCGTCAGCTGCCCAGCAGATTCACCGGCAGCCAGCCGTTGAGCCACTTCCACCAGCGGCCGTTCGGCATTACCGTAAATCAGGATGTCGGCCTTGGCATCAAAAATGACACTGCGGCGGACTTTATCAGACCAATAATCATAGTGGGCCAAACGGCGCAGGCTGGCCTCAATACCACCAATGATAACAGGGACTTCTTTGAAGGCTTCCTTACAACGCTGGGTATAAACAGTGACAGCTCGATCTGGACGCTTACCCCCCTCATTACCCGGAGTATAAGCATCGTCATGGCGCAGTTTACGATCCGCCGTATAACGGTTGATCATCGAATCCATATTACCGGCGGTAACTCCAAAGAACAGATTGGGCTTACCCAGCTTCATGAAGTCTTCTTTGCTGGACCAGTCGGGCTGGGAAATAATGCCAACCCTGAAGCCCTGAGCCTCCAGCATGCGGCCAATCACCGCCATACCAAAGCTGGGGTGATCCACATAGGCATCGCCGGTGACAATAATGATGTCACAACTGTCCCATCCCAGTTTGTCCATCTCTTTGCGGGACATCGGCAAAAAGGGCGCAGTGCCATAGCACTCGGCCCAGTATTTGGGATATGTAAATAGCGTCGACTCAACCTGCATAACTGTGAACCCTGAAGACTGCTAACCCGTTTCGTTTAACGGTTAATTGGGAGTGAAGTAACTGACCGCACACACCTTTGGCCGGGTCGCTCAAAATGCCCTGCCGAACAAGGACCGGCGGGGTTTTAAAAGGGGGCGGAGTATAGCAGTCGACAGGAGGTTAGGCGAATACTTATCAACCGGTCAACTCAGTCACCGCCAGCTACAAATTGACCAGCGCCAGACAAATAATCACGCCCTAGGTGAGCAGTACTCTCCAGAATCTAACGCCTCGTCCTCGGCTGAACCCCACAGCGTACATCACTCTGGCACTCAGCCAAAGTGAACCGAGGATCACCAGATATAGCCGCAAAAATCCGCCCAACTCAGCCAGTAACATCAACAGCAGCACCAAAGGTGCATTATCCAACAGGTTACCATGTACCCGGTCAGCTACCTGTAATTGTTTGCTGCCATGGATTCCCAGACCAACGCCGGCAGCAAAACTTACATTGGACTCAATGTCCTGATATCGGGAGGGGTGATGTAGGATCAGGTGCAAATTAATTCCCAGGCGTGCCTAATTTTCATGTTTCTGGTAGCGGGTTTTATGTCCTCCAATGTAGCCGTACCACCGCCATCAACTCTTTGATAAGCAAACGTTATGCTTAATATTCAGCAGCTAATTACAGACAATTTTTATTGCCCGCAATTGATATTCCATACTCCCTGACAACACTGCTGCGATTAAGAATTAAGCTATAATCCAATTCATTGGCACGTGACCCAGGGAGGGCAGATGGCCCCATCAAGGTTAATCCCGTTGGCATTACTGGCATTACCTTCTCTGGCGTGGGCGGAGGATATCCAATCGCCTGCGGACAAAGAAAAGTCAGTCACTGTCAGTAAAATTCTGGTGGTCAGCCATCCGATTTTCGACGAATCGGCAGAAGATACTTTTTTCCTTCACAACTGGGCCAACTTCCTGCACATCAATACTAAAGAACAGACGGTGCTCAACAACCTCAGCTTCAAAGAGGGAGATGTGATCAGTGAGCGGGAAATGGCAGAAGCCCAGCGCATCCTGCGAGCCGAGCACTATCTCAGAGACAGCCGCATCACAGTGGCACAAAAAGATCCCCTCTTACCACCAACCAATGACGATGTGGTCGTCGTCGAGACCTGGGATAACTGGTCGTTATTGCCGACTTTGAGCTTCAGTCGCAGTGGTGGCAAGAATAAATTCTCTGTCGGAGTGAAGGAGGATAACCTTCTGGGACGGGGGATAAGCACCAGTCTAAAATATCAATCAACCGAAGACAGAACTGGTTACAAACTCGCCGTCGACGCACCGGTCAATTGGTTGCCTCACGCCAGTATCAGTGCCGACGTACATAATAACAGTGACGGTCAGGCCGCTCGTTTGTTCTTTATCAAACCCTTCTTCACCCTGCATGGAAACAACCAATACAGTATTGATTGGCTCAAAGACACCCGTGATGACACGCTGCGACGCAACGGCGAGGACGTTGCCGGATTTGAACGTGAAACCAATTACTTCGAATTACACTATGGCACCCTGCTCAGCTGGGATGGACACCTCAGCCAACGCCTGCTGTTTGGTATCACCCAGAATCAGCAACTCTTTGAACCCTTGGAAAAATTTCCAGGCACTCAACTGCCAAAAAACAGAGACTTTCTGTATCCCTGGGTAGCCTTGGAGTCAATTGAAGACAGGCACAAGGTTTTTCATGATATTCGCCTGATTAACTTCAACGAGGATATCAATCTGGGATGGCAGCACTTTGTCAAACTTGGCTTTGAAACCCGCGACATCGAAGGCAACACTCCCGGCATCCATCTGGATTGGCGTTCAAGCCGCGGATTTCTGAGTTCAGACTCTCTTTGGTTGCTTGAGGCGGGAGGCGATGCCCTGCTCAATACGACCCAGGCAGATAAGTATAATTTGCAGATACAAGGGGAGTGGTTTTACCGAATATCCAATAAATGGAAGTTGTACAACCGTATTCGTCTGGTTGCCAGTAAAAATAACTTCATTGATGAACCGCTCACCCAGGGAGATGACTCGGGAATGCGCGGCTATCCTGATGCCTATCAGTGGGGAGACTATCTGTGGCAGGTAACCGGTGAGATCAGGCATTACCCCAACATCCACCTTTACCAACTGGCAGAATTAGGTTGGGCTATGTTTGCTGATGCCGGTCAGGCGTTTGGCGAAGATAAGAGTCTTAACGATATGTCAGGCCCGCTGGCCAGCGTAGGCATAGGCGCAAGAATATACTCTTCCCGCTCGAGTTACGGCAATGTGGCCCACATAGACTTCAGCGTGCCACTTAGGCGGGGGCCGGGATTGGATAGCTGGGAATGGCGCTTTCTCATTCGCCGCCATTTCTGATCCGCAGGCTGTAGGCAGCCAGAGTGATGGATACACTGATGAAAAAATACGTGACACGCATCACAAACGTGTCTATATTTTAATGTTAGGAAGTGATGTTTTTGCCTTGAAGACGGGGCGTTGACTCATCCCACTGATTTTCCGACAACAGTCAGTTTTTGGCAGAGTTGAAATTTCAGCGTTGAGGTAACGCCCAACAGAGACTCTGACAGAACCTCCTTTTCAGTCCGGTTTTTCCTTTCTTATCGGGCATAACGAAGCCGCCTAAAGGCGGCTTCGTTATGCCCGCGTCTACCAGCCTGAAATCAAGGCCAGACAGGTTAAAGTAAGAAACCGCATCCCTTACGGAATGCGGTTTCTTCGAATTTGACGAGTTGGCCGATAAGCCGGGTCCTGTCTTGGACAGTCATTCATCTAGGCCTGCAATCACTCACAGGCTCGAGCGATCTACCCGGTTCCAGCGCGAGCCACGCATTACCTTACCTAGGTAAGAAGTGGAACCCTATTTGATCTTGCTCCGGGTGGAGTTTACCGTGCCACGAACTGTTACCAGCCGCGCGGTGCGCTCTTACCGCACCCTTTCACCCTTACCGGCCCGAAGGCAGGCGGTCTACTCTCTGTTGCACTGGTCGTCGGCTCACGCCGCCCAGGCGTTACCTGGCACCCTGCTCTGTGGAGCCCGGACTTTCCTCCCCGTTCTTACGAACGCGGCGACTGTCTGGCCAACTCGACGGCGATTATACCCAAGCCAAAAGGGCAAACCAAGGTAAATTTAGCTTTGCTGGATTAAACGATTAAAGGCCAGCCTCAAGGCCAGCTTTATACAGGGCATTTTTTTTCAACCCATGGATTTGTGCAGCAATGGCGGCAGCTTTTTTCAGCGGCAGCTCGACGCTCAGTAACTTCAGTGTCTCCATAGCAACGGAAGGAACAGCCTGCTGATCTGCTGCAGCAACAAAACCATGACACATCAGTACAATTTCGCCTTTCTGTTGATTGTCATCAGTTTTTACTGTCTCCAGCACTTCTGCTGCGGTGCCGGTCAGAAAGGTCTCAAATGTCTTGGTTAGTTCGCGGGCCATAACAATCTGACGCTCCTGGCCAAACACCCGCACAATCGCTTCCAGGCTGTAAACAATACGATGAGGAGATTCATAGAAGATCAACGTATGGGCAGCTTCTTTAAGTTCTGTCAGCTTGTCGAGTCGAGCCTTCTCTTTAGATGGCAAAAAACCTTCAAACGAGAAACGATCCGATGGCAATCCAGATGCACTCAGCGCGGTGATTGCTGCGCAGGGGCCAGGCAATGAAACCACCTCAAAGCCTGCTGCACGGACATGGGTCACCAGATGGTAACCAGGATCTGAAATCAACGGTGTGCCGGCATCAGAAATCAGAGCTACCGCCAAGTTTGCTGACAACTGCTCAACAATCCACTGAGCACGGGCCCGCTCATTATGATCATGCAGTGCCGTGGTGCGGGTACTGATCCCAAAGTGTTTAAGCAATTTACCGCTGTGACGGGTGTCTTCACAGGCAATCAGACTAACTTGTTCCAGCACTTCGATGGCCCGGGGGCTCATATCCTGCAAATTGCCAATAGGTGTTGGAACAATATAAAGCGCGACCGGCAGGGTCATAGTTACCTCAGAAGTCTGTCAAACCCCTGCCAACCAAACGGGCACAGGGTTTATATATTCAGTGTTTATCAACCGGATTCGGTTGATAGTCAGTGACGCATGCCCGACCCAGATGGGGTGGAACTAGGGTCTGTTGACCTTTTGCGGTCAAATTTTGTTCTGGCAAAAAGCATTTTAGGCGCGCCGACGAGGTGTGCGGCGCATAGTTATGCTAAGCCAAGCCACCTCAACAAAGCATAAAACGACTTAGCCAAGTCCTATGTAGCGTTTGTCATCGCTTTCTACTGCATTAACGCTCATTTATGTAGATAACTACACCACAATCGCGTTGCTTTGTATAAAACAACGACAAACTGCTGCAAAAATAATCATCAAAGGTCAGCAGACCCTAGTCACATTCTTATGCAGATTGGTATAAACTACGGCCAGCATTTTATCAGAGTGAAGCCAAGTCAAGTGTTGAAAAGCATCAAAACAACAAAGTTTATTCCCCTGGTGGTTGCTGCTGTCATTCTGGCCGGTTGCGCCAGCAAACAGCCCGGCACACCGATCGCGGATGAGATCGTCTCCCTGGGATCAGCGGACAACACTCCCGCTTGGTATTTAAGCAAAATCCAGCCAAATCAAAGCCTGCAAACTCAACAAAGCTACACTTTGCTGGCAGCCTGGGCCTATTTGAAGCAAGACGATACAAGCAGGGCTGACAAACTGCTGCACTCTATCAAAGACGCTCCGGATACTGCCATCGCGATTCAGGCCCAAAAGCGTTATTTACTAGCACAATCACTGCATTTGCAGAGTAGGACGGAAGATGCACTGGCCAAACTGGAATTCCCGACTCAATGGGCTTTGCAGGATTGGCAATGGCGTGAATACTATCAACTGAAGGCCAGGCTTTATGGTGAGCTTCAACAACCCATTGAACAAGTGCGTCAGCTCAGTATGCTGGAGCCCTACGCACCGGCAAATGAGCGTAGCCAGATCAATGATGCAATTTGGAAAGCGCTGCAACCACTGAGCAGTGAACAGCTCGCCAGGTTCATTGATGACCACGGCAACAGTATATTTGCAGGATGGATGCAATTGGCTTATCTGGTCAAGCACTATGCTGTCGCGCCCAATGAGCTGATCCGTTATGTTGGCCAATGGCAACAACAAAACCGCTCCCATCCGGGGGCAATGAAACTGCCAACCGATCTTGAAAAGGCGCTGAACACCAAACCTTACCGCCCCCAAAAGATCGCAGTATTACTGCCACTGACCGGATCCAAAGCCAATATCGCCAATCCGGTCAAACAAGGTATTCTCTCCAGTTATCTGGCTGGAGGCGACCCTCAAATTGAAATCGTATTTTATGATACCGCAACTGATGTAGTGGCCGCCTATCAGGCAGCTCAGTCTCAAAGCGCGGATTTTGTCATCGGCCCACTGTTGCCGGATAACGTTAATAAACTGCAGGCATTTCTGGCACAGCCTGACCAGATGCCAACGGCCTTGCCACAGCTTTATCTCAACCAACCCAGTCAACTGAGCCAACTCGAAAACCAGTACTTTTTTGCCCTGTCACCATCTCAGGAAGCGGCTGATGCAGCCAAACATCTGTACCAGGATGGCGTTAAAATGCCGCTGTTGCTGGTCAGCGATGATGCAACCGGACAGCGCTTGGCAGAAGCTTTCAAGCAGGAGTGGATGCAGTTGACCAACAAAGAAGCTGAGGTTCATTTTTATCCCGATGGCGACAAGATGGGAGGGGCTGTTAAGGCTGCATTGGGTGTGCGTGATTCAGAAAAACGTATCGCTCGCATGAAACAGCTGATAGGCAATCGACTGCGTGGGGATTTTCGCTCCCGCAGAGATATCGATGCAATCTATATGATCGCCAACGCCGACGAACTGACGCTGCTCAAGCCCTTTATCGACGTCAGCTTCAGTGTATTTGCCAAGCCGGTGCCGCTGTATACTTCCAGCAGAGGACATTTGGAGAAAAATACCAGTCAGACAGCCATCGAACTGAACAACATCAGTATCAGCGATATTCCCTGGTTGATACAACCCAATGAGGAAACCGCCGAAGTCGCTGCACTGTGGCCAACTTGGCGTAACAGCCAGAAACGCTTGTATATCATGGGCTATGATGCACTTGATTTGGTTGGGAGACTGGCTCAGATGAAGGCCTTCCCCGGCTTCCAGTATCAGGGACGCAGCGGCGAATTGTCAGTCACACCGGAAGGCGTGATTGAGCGCCATCTGAGCTGGGGCAAATATCAAAGGGGTAAGCTCAAGCCATTATAAGCCAGAGGCAATATGAATCAGGGACAAATAGCGGAACAACAAGCTAAGAGATACCTGCAGCAACAGGGGCTTGAATGGATAGCATCCAATGTCCGCTATCCTTTTGGCGAATTGGATTTAGTGATGCGTCAGGGGATCTCTTGGGTGTTCGTTGAAGTCAAATACCGTTCATCCGCTGGTTTTGGTGGCGCATTGAATGCTGTCAGCGCCAAAAAGCAACAGCGTCTGCGCAAAGCTGCCAGCCACTACCTGCAACTCAACCGGATCCAGGCACCCTGCCGTTTCGACTTGGTCGCCATAGAGGGCGAACGACTCCAGTGGCTGCAGAATATCTTTTGAGTCGATTAAGATAATCTGCTGTACTTTAAGAATATTACAAATGATGCCTCAACTCAGCATACCGTTTATGGCATCATAGTCGCTCGATAGAGATTAAGGGTCCATCCATGTTAGAACGTATTAAAGACAGCTTTACTGAATCTATTCAAACCAAGATAGATGCAGCCGAAGCGCTTCCTGAGTCCATTGCCAAAGCCGCTGAAATGATGGTGCAGTGCCTGCTTGGTGGCAATAAGATCCTTGCTTGCGGCAACGGTGGCAGCGCCGGTGACGCGCAGCACTTCTCTGCCGAACTGTTGAACCGCTTTGAGGTAGAACGCCCACCACTGCCAGCCATTGCGCTGACAACGGATACGTCCACTATTACCGCCATCGCCAATGACTACAGCTACGATGAAATCTTCTCCAAGCAGATCCTAGCGCTGGGTCAACCCGCCGATATTCTGCTGGCCATTTCCACCAGTGGTAACTCAGGTAACGTTATCAAGGCCATGGAAGCGGCACTAAGCCGGGATATGACCATTGTTGCTCTGACCGGCAAAGATGGTGGCGCAATGGCGGGGCTGCTGGGGCCTGGCGATGTCGAAATTCGTGTGCCATCCAATGTGACTGCCCGTATTCAGGAAGTACACCTGCTGGTGATCCACTGCCTGTGTGACAATATTGACCGCACACTGTTCCCACAGGACGAGCAGGCATGATACGACTCATCCCACTGTTATTGGCAATGTCACTGCTCTCTGGTTGTGCCGGAGTTGTAGCCGTGGGAGCCGTGGGTGGTGCGGTAATGGCGAATGATGAGCGCAGTTTCCGCACCCAGCTTGATGATACCAATGCTGATTTTGAAATTGCGTCAGCATTGTCCAAACATAAAGACCTACAGAACCAAGCTAATATCACCGGGGTAGTGATGAATGGAAATACTCTGCTGATAGGTCAGGCCCCAAATTCCATGTTGCGCGATAAGGCCATCAATACCGTCAAAAAACTTCACCTGGGTGGCAAACTATTCAATCAGATCCGGATTGGCAATCCCACCTCATTTACCACCCGCTCCAATGATACCTGGCTCACCACCAAGGTGAAGTCCCGCATGCTCAGCACTGATAACCTGGATGTAACCAGAGTAAAAGTCATTACTGAAAATGGAGAGGTGTTCCTGTTGGGATTAATCCCCAAAAACCAGGCCGATTTGGCTGTGGATGTCGCCCGTAATACAGCTGGTGTCCGCAAGGTTATCAAGGTCTTTGAATATATCGACTGACAAGCGACTAACAGCCCTGGGAATAGGCAATCAGCCAATCGACAAAGACCTTAATGTACGGCTTTTCCATTTACGCTGTTTACAGCACAGATTAAATTGAAAGCAGGTGTGCAAATCCGGCCAGTCCAGCGCAATCAAACTGCCTGACGATAAGTCCCCCTGCACCATAAAGTCTGTCGCCAACGCAATTCCCAACCCAGCAGCGGCATCCTCAACCGACATCAGCACCTGGCTGAACATCTGCACCTGACTGGCGGCGGGCATGGACTTATGGTGAAGGGCACTCCATCGCTACCAATCAACCGCCAACTCCCCCTCATCCACGGCCAGTAAAGTGTGTTCGTTGAACGCGTCCAGTGCACGGGAGTGAGAACTGCTCAGCTAGTGTGGACTACATTCCGGGATCATCCGCTCAACATGTCAAGTGTGATGCCAGAATCCGGCGCCGACACTGAGGCTGCTGATATACAAATCCACCTGTTCGATATGCATCTTGGGATCATAAGTCAGCATGTCCAGCCTGAGCTTATTGAGTGGATATTGATTTTAAAAATCACCAAGGCGTGGGATCAGCCACTTCACCGCCAATAAGCTGTAAAGCTCCAGGCGAATTTCCGCATGTTCTACCCCCTTGATATCAACACAAACCTGAGCCAGATGATTCAAACTGAATTCCATTTCCTGTGCCAGAGCGTGGCCGGCAGGTGTCGGGGATAATTGTCGGTTGCGCCGGTTAAACAGACTCACCCCAAGATAATCCTCCAATTGCCTGATCTGATGTGATATTGCACTTTGACTGATACATATTCCTCCCCGGCCCAGGAAATATGCTGTAGTCGTGCAGCGGCCTCAAACACCTGTAACGCCCTCAAAGGTGGCAATCGCCTGATCGCTGACTCCGGTCAATAAGATGAATTCAATTCATCCTTGATGACAAATCATCATTTCAACTGCAGTTATGCCAAGCGCACCATCCACAGCTTCAGAGTTATAGGGTCAATCGCATGCAGAATCGTATTTTTGTAGGGGTCATGCTACTGATCTCAGTTAATCTGTTCAGCGCCCTGATATATCAATCAAATGGCTACCGGCTGAAAATACATGTGTTGCGGGCCAATATCGGCGCGCTAGAGGCGCTGTGTCTGGTGATGGGATTAATAGTATTGCCGCTGGCTACTGTCAGCTCACTTTATTACTCGGCGCCTTTAATGATCATGCTGCTTGGTTATGTGTTAATAAACCCAGGACAATGGCTGTGTGCCATACTGGAATTTATCGGTATCTTGATAATCCTGCGCCCGGGGGAGATGAGCCTGGCGGTTTACTGGTACTGTTCAGTGCCCTGACCTTTTCAATCCACCAAATGACCCTGAAAAAGCCGTCCAATGAAGAACATCCCATCATTCCGCTGATATACAATCTGCTCGGCATACCATTGGCGTTGACCAGATCACTAATTAACGGCTTTACCGGCTTCAGTTGGCCAATGTTGCGGGTCGCCTTTGCGAGCTACTGTGCCATTGGCTGTGCGTCCTGGCTTATCCTAAAGCGCAGGCATCAGATATCGCCATAGCAGAATACACAGAGCTACTGTTTATTGTTTTCTTCGGCTGGCTTTGGTTCGATGAATGGCTGGATAGCCTGATCGGGCGGGGTGCTGGATACTGGGGGCTGGGGGCTGGGAGCTGGGTTAGTGATGCGGCCTTCTCTGCAGCTTCCGTCCATCAAGCGATTGTGCAAACATCGTAGGCTCTTCGAAGTCACTTTCGGATAAATAGCGTCATCAATTAAGGCGCTTGCCAGTTGCTTTATAACTGAAGCTATCACCTGAACAAGAAATACTCTGAACCTAAAGATATTGCAGAAATTTTTAAGAAAC
>JAJNAU010000007.1:46086-52249 GCA_021462625.1 Shewanella sp. | reverse complement strand
CATGGTACCGGGTCGCAAGACGACTTGGCAGCGATGCCTTATGCCAAGCTGATTCTCGTCATGTGTAGCACAATTAGGATCACTTATTTAGGCGGCACACCTTGCGTCGCGATTAAAGCGCGTCTAGAACGAGCAAAATTCAACCATGAAAGGTCAACAGACCCTAAGGACGGTGCGAATAAGTCCCGTGCGTGCTCTGCGAGTGATGACATCTCAGCAGTTATCCTACCGAAGGCCAATTGCATAGCGCTTCAGCACTGTGACTGATGGCTTCCCGCGAGTTGGCTAACCATGCTGATGCAATTTGGATGGGGGACTCAGAATCATGATAACGTCCAGACGGATTCAGTCCGAAGGAATGATATGATACTGAAAGGATGGGCTTAATTAAGATAGCTGGCCGCTGCAGGGTTCAAATTTGTCCTTTTAAGATCAAGTTTGCCTGATGTTTATATCAGCAGCCGATTATCTGCAGGTTATCTACCAATTGTGGCGCAGTATCTTCAATAATTGGCTGAACGGTACAGGTGATAGAATCCTAGAATCGACGGGAAATTGAAGCTGATGTACCCTCAAAAGCGCCGATGTCTGCGCATGGAGGGGCTTATACGTATATCCGTGACTTTGTAACAGGGTCAGACTTTCAGGTTGTTGCCGAGCGTGGGGATAGTAGAGGTTTTACCTTTACCATCATAAGTGAGGCTGCTGGCATTGCGACTGGCTTGCAGTGCGCTGGCCAGGCGATTGATGCTGGCCAGATTCATTTCTATCAGTCTGGCGTTGGCTTCATTGGCCAACTGACAATGGGCAAGCGCATCTTTGATATCGGCCACTGCGCTAGCCAAGTCCGTGGTCAGGCGGGCTTTTTCAGGATGACTCGAGAGCTGGGTATCGAACTGCTGTAGCTGTTGCAGCAAAGATTGTTTTTGCTGAGCAAGTGCAAGCAAAGACTCTGCCTGCTGTTGGCTGAGTGCTTGCTTTTCATCACTGATAACTTCGTGGAGCTTAGTCAGCGTTTGGCGCTGAGAGTCCAGCAGTGCTGAGATATCAGTTGTCATATCAGTTGCTCAGATCCTGCAGCTCCTGTTCGAACTGAGCGATATTGGTAGCCAGTTTCTCCGGGTCGACCTTATAGTGTCCTTCCGCAATAGCCTGCTTGATTTCAGCTATTTTCTGTGCATCTACTTCAGGCATGACGGCCATTTTGCTGTATGCTCCTTGCAGCTGTTGCGCCTGGGCAGTAATGCTGACGGAGTCGGGCTTATCGGTTGACGCTGCAGGTTGAGTGTCGACCGACTTGGGTGCCTGATTGGTATCACCAACGGCGTTTTGGGTCCGAGTGCTATTCACATCGTTTAATTTGTTGATATCCATGGCCTTGTTTAGTTCCTGCTTCAGTGTCTCTAGAGTCTATAGCTGTATATCGGCATACAGTCAATTAGCTTTAGCAAAATTTTACATTTTCACTTCTACTGCGGCAATGGCAGTAATGATAGCATCCAACTGTTTGTTGGAATGAGTATTTTTAATTCTGATTTGGTCGCCTACGACGCCATCCTGAAGGGCTTCACCATAGGTTTTTACCATAAAGCCCGGGGCTCGGGCGAGAATTTTAACTTTATCGCCGCGACACACATAACACACATTGGCGGCGAAGATGGCCGAGTCTTTGGCTATGCGTCTTTTGGCCCGGGTGCCCAGTAGGTCGTGTACATTCTCAAACTGAGAGCCTCTGAGCTGAATTTCATCTATCCATTCAAGTCGCAGGTTATCTGTGCCAAGCAGTTGTCCAGGGTCGATATGAGCATCGGCGACGACAACCGGGCGTAATATTTCGAACCGCACGGCCACGAACATTTGCCACGGATAATCCAGATCTGGAGTGGTGCAGGAAATCCTCACTGTGTTATTTCGGTTAATTTCGCGATCCGATGCCATACTGGCCTGAAGTGGATATTCACAACGGGGAGGCGTCATCCTGGCCCCCAGCATTTGTGGCTCAATCACGACTTTTGTACCGGCTATATTATCAATTTGCTCGGCCACGGTCGCCTTAGCCAACTGCCGGATCTCTTCTTCAGAGGGTACGATGAGCTCAGCCCTGACTGTGAAGCAAATTCCGAGCAAAAACGAGAACGTGATGTTAATTGCTTTGATATTCATAAGTTACAGACTAGCTAGTCAGGTCAGATTACACCTATACTTTCCACATTGAAGCAAGGCCCGAAATGGAAACTGTCAAAGGATTGTCAATATTCCGATGTCAAATCCCACATATCGGAAATGATGCAAGGAGTGTGCCTGTAATCCGATTTAGGCTTCTTTCAAATTCAGAGACCCAAGGCACTTTTTAAGGCAATTATTCTTGAGTCGGTGAACCAACGAACTCAGCTGGCAGAACAAAACCGACGGAGTTGTTGCTGTTCAAATTAAACAGATAGCCGCGTTCCGGGATTAAGGTGTTTAAGGTGAAGGAGGAACTGCAATGCCGACCCTTAACCAAATTACTTAAGCTCAGTTCCTGTATCCCGGGGATTACACTGAACCGTGGTCAGATGCTGTCGGTGAACGATCTTGGTAGTGTCACCGGCGGTAAACTCATTTTCGATTTCGGCGATTGCTGCATCATTATTTCCGAGTACAACTGCAGTGTGCAGTGTGCAGTGTGCAGTGTGCAGTGTTTGTTGGTGAAGTCGGTAGAGCACCTTACCAACACCAACGGGAAAACGTCCGATCTGACGGCTGTGACTGAGATAGAAGGAGAGTCGGTGGAAATTCTGGACGTTGAAAAAATCCTGGGTGAGATTTCGTCGGTTAAGATAGATCTCAGTGTTGAAGCTCAAAAGCAACTGGCCATAGACAAGGATAAGCCGTACCACATGATGGGATCATTCGCCTGTGGCCAGAAAGCAAATCATCCGTTCACTGGAGTTGCTGGGGCTACAAAAATTGATACCGCTAAAGATGGGCGTAGTGAAATAGGAATAAACAGTGCCGAATAAGACGCTTGCCAATAATGAGTATGTTCAGTTCAGGCAATTTCTGGAGCAACGCAGTGGCATAGTGTTGGGGGACAGCAAGCAGTATCTGGTGCGCAGTCGTTTGGCACCGCTGATGAGCAAGTATAGTTTACCAACCCTGTCTGAGTTGGTGCAAAAGTCCATGCAGCCGGCAGAGCGGCAACTGCGCTCTGAAGTTATCGATGCCATGACCACTAATGAAACTCTGTGGTTTCGTGACGGGTATCCCTTTGAATTACTAGCAAATGAGTTGTTGGACGAGTTTTCCTGCCTGGGCCGTCCGATAAAAATCTGGTCAGCGGCTTGTTCCTCCGGGCAGGAGCCTTACTCCATTGCCATGACAGTGTTGGAAAGTCGGCAGAAACGTCCCGGAACAGTACCTAATGGAGTACAGATCCTGGCAACCGATCTGTCGCCTTCCATGCTGGAGCGTTGCCGCACTGCTGAATATGATTCGTTGGCGCTGGCGCGGGGGCTGTCGGAAGAGCGCAAACGTCAGTTTTTTGAGCCCTGTCGTGACACCACCAGCATGCGCTTGAAAGAGCAGGTTCGCAATATGGTGAATTTTAAGTCTCACAATTTGCTGGAAAGCTACACACCACTGGGCAAGTTTGACATTATTTTTTGTCGCAATGTGCTCATCTATTTTTCGCCAGAGGCAAAGGCCAACATACTGTGGCAATTTGCTGCCGCTTTAAATTCGGGCGGCATTCTGTTTCTCGGGGCATCTGAATCGACTGCCGGTATGACAGATCAGTTTGATATGGTGCGCTGCAATTCGGGGATCTATTACCGAAAGCGCAGCTGAGCTAGCTTTGCAGCCAACGGCGAAGAACATAAGGGGGCTGCAAATCGCAGCCCTTTATTATTTGGCACGTGAATTGCTTCTGAAGAAACCAAGGTCTGAGGAGGCAAATGTATGGCACTCTCGTTTGATAAAGCACTTGGCATTCATCAGTACACTCTGGGAATTCGTTCTCAGCGTGCAGAGGTGATTTCTAGCAACATCGCCAACAACGACACCCCTCATTACAAAGCCCGGGATGTGGACTTTTCAGCAGCCCTGCTGGAGGCCAAAACCCGTCAGGGTGGTATCGCCATGACCCATAGCCATGAAAAGCACTTCGACCTGAAGGTGCTGAGTGAGCAGCATGTCAAATACCGTATTCCCAATCAGCCGGATACCGGTGATGGCAACACAGTGGATATCCAGCAGGAGAAAATGGCTTTTATGGAAAATGCCATGGAATATCAGATGTCTCTGGGATTTTTGGATCGTAAATTTGCCGGTCTGAAAAAGGCATTGAAAGGGGGTTAATCCATGAGTCTGTTCAATATCTTCAATGTATCAGGCAGCGGCATGTCGGCGCAGTCGGTTCGTCTCAATACCACTGCCAGTAATATTGCCAACGCCGATGCGGTATCCAGCAGTATGGAAAGGACCTATCGGGCACGTTACCCGGTATTTGAAGCCGAGCTTGCCAGGGCCAGCCATCAGCAGCATGAGGCTGTCGGTGTTCAGGTAAAAGGGATTGTACAGAGCGATTCACCGCTGCAAAAGGAGTTTGCTCCTCAGCATCCCATGGCCGATAAAGACGGCTTTATCTACAAACCCAATATCAATGTGATGGAGCAGATGGCCGATATGATTTCCGCCTCCCGCTCTTATCAGATGAATGTTCAGGTCGCTGAAGCCGCCAAGTCGATGCTGCAGCAAACTCTGAATATAGGCAAATAACAGGGTATAGCAGGAGGTAAGTTTTGAGCCTCATCAATCCCCTCAGTGGCACATCATCGTCCCTGAGTAACCAAAGCAGCTCATCCTCGGTACAGAGCAATACAGTGGGCAGCGCAAGTAACCAGGTCAGCCAGAGTAATCCTGTGCTGGACCCCATGCGCCTGCAGGATGACAAAACCGTGCCGGAGCAGAAAGGCCAGGAACTGACCCAAGCGGACTTCTTTGCGCTGCTGACTCAGCAGTTGTCCACGCAGGATCCGTTCAAGCCGGTGGAAAACGACCAGATGATCGCTCAGATGGCGTCGTTCTCGACTGTGGATGGTATTTCCAAACTCAATCAGGAAATTCTGAATCTCAACAGCACCATGACCTCTAGTCAGGCACTGCAGGCATCGGGACTGGTGGGACAGAAGGTGCTGGTTCCCTCCGGCACCGGCCATGTCAGTGCTGAAGAGCAGAATATTAAAGGTGTAGTCACCTCACCCAAGCCGATCGATGAAATCACTGTGCGGGTCGAGGATGACAAGGGCCAGTTGATCACCACCTTCAAGGTCGATGGCAGTCAAGGCGGCAATATCGACTTTAACTGGGATGGTCTTAACAACAAGGGTGAGCCCTTACCTCAGGGAAACTACACCTTCAAGGCCAGCGGCCAGGTTGATGGTGAGTCCCAAGAGCTGGCGGTATCCACTTATGCACACGTGACTAGTGTGTCACTGGGGACGGCTGTCACGGGCGCCGTACTTAATCTACGGGGAATCGGTGGTGTGAAATTATCGGATGTATTGGCGGTAGCGGAAAGCTGATGCACACAATAGGCGAGGCGTGCTGACGCCTCCATCTGGATCCAAGAGGTGAATTATGTCCTTTAACATTGCTTTGAGTGGTATTACGGCAACACAGAAAGATCTGAATACCACAGCCAACAATATTGCCAACGTGAATACCGTTGGATTCAAGGAATCCCGTGCCGAGTTTGGCGATGTATACGCCAACTTGATCTTCTCCAAGGCGGGAACGGCCGTGGGCGGTGGTGTGAATACGATACAGGTGGCACAGCAGTTCAATCAGGGCAGTTTGCAGTTTACCAACAACCCGCTGGATATGGCTATCACTGGCGGTGGCTTCTTTGTTGTCTCTGCTGACATGAATAATCCAGATTATTCTTATACCCGTGCCGGTGCGTTCAAGATTGACTCCAACAATTTTCTGGTGGACACCGCCGGTAACTTCCTGCAGACCTTCCCGGTGGATGAAGAGGGTACTTCCACCTCTTTGAGCCTGTCTACTACCGAGGCGGTGCAAATTCCGGATTCCACCGGTAGCCCGCGGCAAACCGAAGAAGTGGGCATTCAGATTAACCTCAACGCCGGAGACACCACCAAAGTGCTGGCGGATTTCGATC
>JAJNAU010000007.1:18631-46076 GCA_021462625.1 Shewanella sp. | reverse complement strand
TCCGGATAACTCGGATCCCTTCAACAATTCTACCTCGCTGACCTTTTTCGACTCACTGGGTGAGCAGCATGTGCTGACCAGCTATTACATCCGCCCGGAAAATGCGGCTTACACAGGTGAAAGTAACTGGGTGACTTTTTACGCGGTAGACGGTAATCCAGTGAATGTGGCTGGTGCCGGTGGCAGTTTTCAGACCGATACAGATGGCGATGGTACCCCTGAAACCAACAACACTGCCACTGTGGGTGGCTGGATCGGCGCGGTTATGCGTTATAACGATACCGGTACTTTTATTGGCTCAGATCCGGCGGTTATCACCACTGAAGAGCTGGGGATCAATGGTGCCGCTGCTCTGAAAGCCGGTGCTGACGGTACTCAGACCCTGACCATCAATTTCAATTCGCCGACCCAATATGCCTCATCTTTTGAAGTGATTAGCCTGAATCAGGACGGTGCTAGTGTTGGCAATCTGACCAATCTAGATATTAGTGCCGATGGTTTGATTACCGCATCCTACAGTAACGGCGCCGTTGTGCCATGGGCTCGGGTGGCGCTGGTCCGGTTTACCAACGAGCAGGGGCTGATCCAGGTAGGTAACACCTCCTGGAGGGAAAGTCTGTCTTCCGGACAGGCTCAGACCGGTGAAGCCGGCAGCGGTAGCTTCGGTGATATCCGCTCGTCGACACTGGAGCAATCCAATGTGGATTTGACTACTGAGCTGGTGGATTTGATTTCAGCTCAACGTAATTTCCAGGCTAACTCCCGTACTCTGGAAGTGAATAATACCCTGCAGCAGACAATTCTGCAGATCCGCTGATTATCTCCCGGGCGGCTTTACGACGCCCTTTTACAGCCTTTTGCCTATGTGCGGCAAAAGGCTGCCGCTTTTTCTGTTGCTGCACTTTCCTTTTTTTTAAATTCAAATGGTTACATTTAAATTTCGATTGGCATAAAGATTGCTTAGCAGTTTGTTAAGTAAATTCTTTGACGGAGCGGTCAATGGACAAGTTTCTCTTTATCTCCATGACGGGTGCCAAGCAGAATATGCACTCGCTGGCGGTCAGAGCGAACAATCTGGCCAATGCCAACACTGATGGTTTCAAGGCTGATATGGAGCAGGCCCGTACCATGCAGGCATTCGGTGAGGGGTTACCTACACGGGTGTTTGCGCTGACGGAAAATCCAGCGGCAGATTTCACTGCCGGCCCCATCAAAAGTACCGGTCGGGACATGGACATAGCCATCGATGGTGACGGATGGATTGCCGTGCAGGCCGAAGATGGTGGTGAGGCTTATACCCGCTCCGGCAGTCTGAGTTTTGACGCTACCGGTGTGCTGCGCAATGACAGAGGCAATCCGGTCATGGGCGATGGTGGGCCGATTTTACTGCCTTTGCCCATCGAGAAGGTCGAAATTTCCAAAGACGGTACTATCTCAGTGCGTCCTCAGGGCGCGACCGCCGAGGTGATTGAGGAAGTGGCACAAATCAAACTGGTCAATCCGGGGGACTCCAACCTGATGCGTTACGCTGATGGTCTGTTCCGCCAAATGAACGGTCAGAATGCTCCGGCCGATCCGACTGTCAGCGTACTCAGTGGTGCGGTGGAAGGAAGTAATGTCAACGCCGTACATGAAATGGTGGCCATGATCGACATGCAACGCCAGTTTGAAATGCAGATCAAAATGATGAAGACCGCGGACGAAACCAGCCGCACGTCGGACGCGTTATTGCGTATCAGTTAAGCAGGAGATTGAATTATGCATCCCGCACTCTGGATCAGTAAAACCGGCTTAGACGCCCAGCAAACTGATATTTCGGTGATTTCAAACAATGTGGCGAACGCCAGCACCATAGGGTACAAGAAAACCCGGGCGGTTTTTGAAGACCTTCTGTATCAGACAGTTAACCAGGCCGGTGGCGTCAGTGCTGCTAATACCAAGTTGCCCAATGGCCTGAACATTGGCGCCGGTACCAAGGTGGTGGCGACCCAGAAGATGTTTACACAGGGCAATATGTTGACCACGGATAACTATCTAGATCTAATGATTGAAGGTCCGGGCTTTTTCGAGGTGGCAATGCCTGATGGCACCACGGCCTACACCCGCAACGGCCAGTTCACACTGGATGACACAGGTCAGATAGTGACACCAGGCTCAGGTTATGTGATCCAGCCATCTGTGACGATTCCCGAAGATGCTACTGCTGTTACGGTATCCACCGAAGGTGAAATTTCGGTGAAGATCCCCGGTGCTGCAGAGGATCAGGTGGTGGGGCAGCTCAGTGTATCTGACTTTATCAATCCCTCAGGCCTGGATCCCATAGGGCAGAATATGTACCTGGAAACCGGTGCCAGTGGCGCGCCTATTCAGGGTACGGCTTCGCTTGATGGGTTGGGCGCAATACGCCAGGGAGCGCTGGAAACCTCCAACGTCAATGTGACGGAAGAACTGGTAAATTTGATTGAAAGTCAGCGGATATACGAGATGAACTCCAAGGTGATCTCGGCCGTGGATCAGATGCTCAACTACGTTAATCAGCAGCTCTGAGGCGGGTGACATATGATTAGGCTGGCTTGTGTTTCTCTGGCATTGTTGTTGGCTTCAGGGTGTGCCAGCACCTCCCGGAAACCGATCCCTGATGATCCTTATTATGCGCCTGTGTATCCTGAGCAATCTGCCACCAAGGTAGAAGTGACCGGCTCTATCTACCAGGAAAGTCAGGCTACGGGTCTCTATTCCGATATGCGTGCTCACAAGGTGGGCGACATCATCACAGTGGTGCTGAGTGAGTCGACCCAGGCGTCCAAGAGTGCCAACAATGACATCAGCAAAGGCTCAGATCTCACCCTTGATCCTGTCTACGCCCTGGGCGGCAATGTGACCATTAAAGGCGTGCCGCTGGATTTAGGCTACAAAGACAGCATGAACACCAGTCGTGAGTCGGCAGCAGATCAGAGCAACAGCCTTTCGGGCAATATCTCCGCCAGTGTGATGCAGGTGCTGGCAAACGGTAACCTGGTGATCCGTGGTGAGAAGTGGATAACCATCAACAATGGTGATGAGTTTATTCGCCTGACCGGGTTGGTGCGTGCTCAGGATATTCGTCCTGATAACACCATTGAGTCGACCCGGGTCGCCAATGCCCGTATTCAGTACAGCGGCTCAGGGACGTTTGCCGAAGCCCAGGAAGTCGGCTGGTTGAGTAAGTTCTTCTTCAGTGACTGGTGGCCGTTTTAAGGAGGTCTGAGATGAAATGGCATGCCCTGGTAGCAGTGGCGCTGATGTTGCTCTCTCTGCCATCAGATGCCCAGCGGATTAAAGATATCGCCAATATTCAGGGGGTTCGAACTAACCAGCTGATAGGCTACGGTTTGGTAGTGGGCTTGCCGGGAACCGGTGAGAAGACCCGCTATACAGAACAGACCTTCAAGACCATGTTGAAAAATTTCGGCATCAACCTGCCGGACAACTTCCGGCCCAAGGTCAAAAATGTTGCCGTGGTGGCGGTGAATGCCGATATGCCGGCTTTTATCAAACCGGGGCAGACGCTGGACATCACTGTCTCAAGCCTGGGGGAGGCGAAGAGTCTGCGGGGCGGCACTTTGTTGCGGACCTTTCTAAAAGGGGTGGATGGCAATGTCTATGCGATTGCTCAGGGCAGCCTGGTCGTCAGCGGTTTCAGCGCCCAGGGGCTGGATGGCTCGCAGGTAATCCAGAACACCCCGACAGTGGGGCGTATTCCTAACGGTGCCATTGTTGAGCGCAGTGTCGCAACCCCCTTTACCAGTGGCGACTTCCTGACTTTTAACCTGCATCGTGCCGATTTTACGACCGCCAGAAATATGGCATCGGCTATCAATAATCTGCTGGGGCCAGATATGGCCCGTGCGGTTGATGCCTCCTCTGTTCAGGTGAACGCTCCACGGGATGCATCTTCGCGGGTGTCATTTCTCGCCACACTGGAAAACATTACCGTGGATATTGCCGAGGAGGCGGCTAAGGTCGTAGTCAACTCCCGTACCGGCACCATAGTGGTGGGGGGAAATGTACGTCTGCTGCCAGCTGCTGTGACCCATGGTGGTATGACTGTGACCATAGCCGAGTCACTGAACGTGTCTCAGGGCAATCCACTGGGCGGCGGCGACACAGTGGTAACGCCGGAAAGTACCATAGGGGTTGAGCAGAACAATCTCCGTATGTTTCTGTTTAACCCGGGCACCACGCTGGATGAGTTGGTTCGGGCTGTTAATCTGGTGGGGGCTGCGCCTTCAGATGTACTTGCCATTCTTGAGGCGTTGAAAGTGGCAGGGGCTTTGCATGGTGAGCTTATTATCATCTGATTACCGGCAATGGCCATGGATAAGCTTGCAAACTCAGCTCAGTATCTTGACCTTGCGGCCCTGGATAATCTCAGGGCCCGGGCACAGCAGGACGACAAAGCGGCGCTGAAAGAGGTCGCGGCTCAGTTTGAAGGTATCTTCGTGCAGATGCTGATGCAGAGCATGCGGGATGCCAACGAAGCCTTTAGGGCTGACAGTCCCTTCAACACCCAGTACACCCAGTTTTATGAGCAGATGCGGGATCAGCAGATGTCCGTGGAGTTGGGTGCCCAAGGTACGTTGGGGCTGGTCGATCTGATGGTGCAGCAATTAGCGCCGGAAACCTCAAATATCATGCCTGCCAGTGGATTGCGTGGAAATCGTCAGCATTTCGATAAAGCTCACTCAGTCAGCAGCGCTGTCAGTGCTGCCATCAATTCAGAACCCTCCGAGGGAGGCAAGTTGTTGCCACCGCACCAAGCGCTGCCTGTGGTGGCGGATTTTTCTTCGCCTCAGGAATTTGTAGAGCGCTTATTTCCCCTGGCTGATAAGGCGGCCCGTCAATTAGGTACTGAACCCGAGGTACTGCTGGCACAGGCTGCGCTGGAAACCGGATGGGGGCAGAAGATGGTGCGGTGCGCTGACGGTAGCCCCAGTAATAATCTGTTTAACATCAAGGCTGATAATCGCTGGGAAGGAGACAAAGCCAGAGTCTCCACGCTGGAGTTTGAGCAGGGCGTGGCGGCGCGTCAGCAAGCAGATTTCCGGGTATATGACTCATTGGCCAGCAGCTTTGAAGATTTTGTTGAATTTATCCGCAGCAGCGACAGATATAGCGAGGCCCGGGCCGTCGCCAGGGATCCAGCGGCCTTTATGCAGGGGTTGCAGCAGGCCGGATATGCCACTGACCCCGGCTATGCTGACAAAGTGATGCGGGTGATGGGCAAGGTTGTTGAGTGGCTGGCGCCCGGTGTCGTGGGGCTCAATAACAGGGCGGGAGAATAACTGAATGAGCGTGGATTTACTGAATATTGCCAGAACCGGCATTCTGGCCTCGCAATCGCAAATCGGGGTGACGGGTAACAATATTACCAATGTCAATACCGAAGGTTACCACCGTCAGGTTGCTCAGCAATCAACCCTGTTGCCGCAGAACTTTGGTGGCAATTTCTATGGCACCGGCAGTTATGTCAGCGATGTCAAGCGTATCTATAACGATTTTGCTACCCGCGAACTTCGCCTCGGGCAGTCGGCGCTGAGTCATGCCGAAACCAGCCACAGCAAGCTGACCGAGCTCGATGCACTGCTCTCTCAGATTGGCAAGACGGTACCTCAGGGATTGATCGATCTGTTCAGGGAACTGGGCAATCTGGTGGATCAACCTGATGATCTAGGGATCCGTGGTGGGGTATTAAATTCCGCCGGTCAGCTGGCCAGCGCCATCAACCAAATCCAGACCGGTCTGGATGGTCAGATGAAGTACACCAACGACCAAATCGATGGGGTGACCAAGCGGGTCAATGATATCGCCAATGAATTGGCTCACCTCAACGGGGAGTTGATAAAGTCCGGCGAAGACAATATGCAACTGCTTGATGAGCAGGACAGCTTACTTAAGGAGCTCAGTGGCTATGTGCAGATCAATGTAATCCCTCAGGACGGCGGTGTTAAAAGCGTGATGCTGGGGGGCTCCACCATGCTGGTGTCCGGGCAGGAGATGATGGCGATCAGTATGTTGCCCGGCGATCCCTTCCCCCAGGAGCCAAGGTTATCTGTCGAAGTGGGTGGCAAGATAGTGGCCTTCGATGGTAGCAGGGTTGGGGGAGAGTTGGGGGCGCTGTTCCAGTACCGTGAACAGACCCTTAAACCGGCTGTTAATGAGATTGGCCAATTGGCGCTTGGGATTGCTGACGCATTTAATGAACTGCAAAAACAGGGGCTGGACCTTAATGGTGAGGTCGGCAGCAATATTTTCAATGATATCAATGACCCACTTGCCAGTTTTGGCAGGGTTGGCGCCATCTCTTCCAATACGGGTACTGCAGCACTGTCTGCGCAGATAACCGATACCGGCAAACTCAAGGGTACAGAATATGAACTGACCTTTATCGCGCCAACCACCTATGAGCTTAAAGATATCCAGACTGGCAGCGTTAAGGATCTGACGTTGTCTGGCACCACGCTGACAGGCGCCGATGGTTTTACCCTGAATATCGACTCAGGTGCTTTGGCCGATGGCGACAAATTTGTTATCCGCCCAACTGCGGGCGCTGCGGCAGGGCTCGAGGTGGTAATGGCCGACCCCAAAGGTATTGCCGCTGCTGTCCCCGGTATGACAGCGGATGCCGGGAATGCCGGAGATGTCAGCCTGAAGGTGACCAGTATTGATAATCGCAATGCCATCAACTTCCCGATCACCGGCAGTGAACTGACTTTCGAAATAGATACCGCTACCAACCAGTTTGAAGTGTTTGATGCCGATGGCAATTCACTGGGACCGGCAGCGGTCTATACCCCACCGGGTATCAGTGCCTACGGTTTTACCTTTGAGGTGACCGCCAATGGTACCTCAACTGAGCGCTTTACCTTCGATCTGAGCATCAAGCCAGGTGATAACACGAATGCATTGCAGATGGCCAAGCTCAACGAAGCCAAACTGATGAACAACGGCGAGTCGAGTTTTGCCGATCTGTATGAAACCACCAAACAAAATGTGGGGCACAAGGCAAAATCCGCTGAGATCACCATGGAAGCCGCCGAGACAGTTTATGTGCAGGCGATGACCCGGGTACAGAGTTTCTCGGGCGTTAACCTGGATGAAGAGGCCGCCAATCTGATGCGTTTTCAACAGTCTTATCAGGCGGCAACACGCATCATGACGGTGTCGCAGCAGATTTTTGACAGCCTGCTCACTTCTGTGCGCTAGGAGCTAAGTTATGCGTATATCCACGGGTCAAATGTTTAACCAGAACATCAACAGCATTCTTAAGCAGCAAAGTGGCTCGGCCAAAGTGATGGAGCAACTGTCCAGTGGCAAGAAGGTAAATACCTCTGCTGACGATCCTGTCGCTGCCAATGGTATTGACAATCTGAATCAGCAGAATGCCTTGTTGGAACAATATCTGCGCAATATCGACTATGCCAATCACAGATTAGCGTTGGCGGAAACCAAACTCGGTGCGGCAGAAGAAATGGCAATGTCCTTGCGTGATCAGATCCTCAGTGGCGTGAACGGCAGCCTGAGTGATTTAGCGCGGCAAATAATTGCCGATGAGATGCGCGGTACCCTCGAGGAGCTGCTGAATATTGCCAACAGCAGGGATGAGGCGGGCAATTATCTATTTGCCGGTTTCAAGATTGACACCCAGCCATTCGAAATTGATGCGTCCGGTAACTATGTGTATCGGGGAGATCAAGGCGTGCGGGATACGGCGGTCGCCAACGGCGTGGTGGTGGCAACCAATTTCCCCGGAGATAAGGCCTTTATATTCTCCAATCCAACGGGTGATTATTCCGCCAGTTATTTGGCTGGACAGACCGGGGAGTTTAAGGTCGAAAGCGCAAAAATTACTCACTCCGCTAGCCACATAGAGCAAGACTACCGCTTTAACTTTATCGATAACGGTGCCGGTGGCGTTAATCTGGAAGTCAGGGATGCCAGCAATGCTCTGGTGACGACAGTCAATAACTTTGATGCGGCCAATCCGGTGAGTTTCAACGGATTAGAGGTGAATCTCAGCGGTACACCCAAAGCCGGTGACAGCGTGACGTTGACGCCACAGGCGGAGGTCAGTTTGCTGGATAATTTTCGTGATGCCATTGCGCTGCTGGAGTCGGAAGAGATAAACACTCCTGCCGGCAAATCAAAATTGGCACAGTTGTTGAATAACAGTAACAGTGGTCTTAACCAGATCAGTATTGTCAGAGGTGAGGCTGGAAACAGTCTGAAGAGCTTTGACAGTTATGGCGCCAGGCACGAGGAAGAAAAGCTGGCTAATGCCAGTGCTCTTTCTCTTCTGGAAGACCTGGATTATGCCTCGGCTGTTACCGAGTTCGAGAAGCAGCAGTTGGCTTTGAATGCAGTATCGAGTGTGTTTGGCAAAGTGAGCAGTCTGTCCTTGTTTGATTATCTCTAATCTCTAGGAACAGCACTGGTGAAAATTTGATTGAGAATTTAGCCAAGCTCCAAGCCTTGGCAGTACAACTAGGAAGAGGAACTGAATATGGCTATTAACGTTAATACTAACGTGACATCCATGCAGGCTCAAAAAAACCTGAGTACGACCAACAGGGACTTGGCAGTCTCTATGGAACGCTTGTCCAGTGGCTTGCGGATTAATAGTGCCCGTGATGATGCTGCTGGGCTGGCGATCTCCAACCGTCTGAACTCACAGGTTCGTGGTCTGGAGGTAGGTATACGTAACGCCAACGATGCGATCTCCATTGCACAGATTGCTGAAGGTGCGATGCAGGAACAAACTAACATACTGCAGCGTATGCGTGATCTGTCTATTCAGGCAGAAAACGGTGCCAACAGCACTGCAGACCTGCAGGCGATGCAGGATGAAATAGCACTGCTGATGTTGGAAATTACCGCTATCGGCAGTAATACTGCCTTCGGTAACACCAAGCTGATGACCGGGGGCTTCTCTGCCGGTAAGAGATTCCAGGTCGGTCACGAGGAAGGGCAGGATGTGACCATCACGGTGAAGACAACCGATGCCAGCACTTTGTCAGTCGATTCGTTGACTGTAATGACTTCTGCCGGTCGGGACTCTGCCATCGGTAGAATCGATCAGGCTATTAATACCATCGATACTCAGCGCGCCGAGTTGGGGGCTATACAGAATCGTTTAAGCCACAATATCGCTAACAATGGCAATACCCAGGCCAACGTGGCTGATGCCAGGAGCCGTATTGTGGATGCGGACTTCGCCAAAGAAACTTCTGCCATGACCAAGAAGCAGGTGCTGTCGCAGACAGGTTCGGCGATGTTGGCCCAGGCCAACCAGTTACCGCAAATTGCGCTGACGCTATTGGGGTAATGTCATGCATATGGCATAAACCGCAGCAAGTAAACATTCTCAGGCTTTGTTTTATCTATATTTTCAGCTAAATAAAATTGACTCACCACGAGTCTGGAATTTTTTGGAAAAAACCTAAAGTTCGTTCAGATGAGGCCGTTAAAGTAACTGTAATGAAGAAGACCCGCCTGGCTTGCAATGAGAGACAGGCATGTTTTAAAGCCAGGTTATTCAAGAGGATAGAATTATGGCGATTACAGTTAATACCAATGTGACCTCACTGAAGGCGCAAAAGAACCTGAGCATGTCAAACACCAAGCTGGTTACGTCCATGGAGCGTCTGTCTAGTGGTCTGCGAATTAACAGTGCTAAGGACGATGCGGCCGGTCTGGCCATTTCGAACCGCCTGAACAGTCAGGTACGTGGTTTGGAAGTCGGTATACGAAATGCGAACGATGCCATCTCCATCGCCCAGATTTCTGAAGGTGCGATGCAGGAACAAACCAACATGCTGCAGCGTATGCGTGATTTGGCAGTTCAGGCTGAAAACGGGGCCAACGGCACTGCAGATCTGCAGGCGCTGCAGGATGAAATGGATCAGCTGGCGTCGGAAATTACCGCTATCGGCGCTAATACTGCCTTCGGTAGCACCAAGCTGATGACCGGGGATTTCTCTGCCGGTAAGAAATTCCAGGTAGGTCACCTGGGAGGGCAGGATGTGACCCTCAGGGTGGGGCAAACCGATGCCGCCTCTTTGTCAGTCAATGCGTTGACATTACTGTCTTCTGGCGGTCGAGACACTGCTCTCAGTAAAGTCGATGAAGCCATCTCGACTATCGATAGTCAGCGCGGCGAGTTGGGGGCTATACAGAACCGTTTGGGCTATAATATCGCTAACAGTTTCAAGACCCAGGCCAACGTGGCTGATGCCAAGAGCCGTATTGTGGATGTGGACTTTGCGAAAGAAACTTCCATCATGACCAAGAGCCAGGTGCTGCAGCAGACAGGTGCAGCCATGTTGGCCCAGGCGAACCAGATGCCACAGATAGCTCTCTCCCTGCTCTAAGTTAGACGTTGGCAGCGACTATCTGAGGTGAGGAGGGAGGTTCGGGGACGGATCTTCCTTCCTGCTTCGGATAATAAAGCAAGCGAGGCAATCAGAGATGAGAACGACTATGGATATTCAATCAACAACGGCGTCAACACTGGTTAAACCAGAACTCAGTGGTACCCAGGTTAAGCAATTGCAACAGGTGCCCTCTGAGCTTGATCCACGTGGCACGACCGATGTAGAAGATGCTGCAACAAAAGAAGAGGCGAAAGCCCAGCCCACGGAAAAGCAACTCAAGGAACTGGCAGTTAATATGTCAGATATGATGTCCATGATGCGCAAAGGGTTGGCATTTCGCGTCGATGACAGCTCAGGTGCAAATGTGGTGAGTGTAATGGATGTGGACTCAGGAGAAATAATACGTCAGATCCCCAGTGAAGAAGCACTGGATCTGGCAGCGAAATTGACTGAGGTCACAGGGCTTTTGATGAAGACGGAGGCATAACGCCAACGTTTTCCCTGTATTGAGGTTGTTATGGCACTGACGGCAACAGGTATTGGTTCCGGGCTGGATATTTCAGGCATTGTGAAAGCGTTGGTGGATGCTGAAAAGGTTCCCAAAGAGGCGCTGTTCGACAGCACGGAACAAATCATCGACTCCAAAGTTTCGGCCATTGGCACCCTTAAAAGTCAGTTGTCAACCTTTCAGGATGCGTTGGCGAAACTGAGCAATGGTGATAACCTCAACCAGCGCAAGGTCTCAACCGGCGATTTGACCTTCTTCACTGCCGAAGCCACCAAATCTGCTCAGAAAGGCACATACAGCATTAAAATTGAACAATTGGCACAGTCCCACAAAGTCGGTGGGACAAACGTCGCCGATGCCAGCGCACCCGTGGGGGAAGGGTCACTGGCTTTTACCGTTAATGGTGAGAGTTTTTCTGTGCCGGTTGGCAGCACGGATGATTTGGCCACCATCACAGCCAATATCAACAATGCATCAGATAATGTCGGTGTGACGGCAACTGTCATCAAGAGTGATGCCGGTAGCCGATTGGTATTCAGCAGCAATGCCAGCGGAACTGACAATCAAATCAGTGTGACGCCGACAGACAACAGCGGCAGCGGGCTGGCGGATATGTTTGGCGGTGCAAACCTGGAAACTCTACAACCTGCTCGGGACTCTATTATTTATATAGATAACCAAAAGCTGACCTCCCAGAGCAATACGGTGCAGGGCGGCATTGCCGGTGTCACCCTAATACTTAACGATGCTGATATCAACAAAACCCACACCCTGACCATAGAGCAGGACAATGATGCAGTGAAGGAGAATGTTAATGCCTTTGTCACCGCCTATAACGATCTGATCAGCTCCATTGACAAGCTGTCTTCCTACGATGCAGGAAAAAAAGAAGCTGCAGCCCTACAGGGAGACTCGATGGTTAGGTCGCTGGAGTCTCAACTGAGAAATATTGTCAGTGAACGGGTTGATGATGGCAGTGGCGGTACTATTGCTCTGTACGGTGTAGGCATCAGTGTCGACAGATACGGCAAAATATCGGTTGATGATAGCAAGCTGACTGAAGCCATAAGCAATGATATGAGTAAATTGGAAAGCCTTTTCGCCACTGAAAACTCAGGCATTGCCAACCGACTTGATACTATGGTTGAGGAGTATGTCAAGGTGGGCGGAGTCATCGACACCCGCAATAATTCGTTCACGTCAGAGCAGCAGCGATTGGATGACCAACGTGCAGCATTTACCCGTAAGATGGAACAATTGGAAGCCAGGCTGCTCAAGCAGTTCAATGCCATGGATCTGGTTGTTGCGCAACTCAATCAGCAAAGTCAGGGCTTAGCCGACAGGCTTAACTCTTTGCCCGGCATGATTTAACCGCAGGGGACAGGATGCAGGAATTGGATAAACTGAATGCAGCGTTGGCCGAACTGTTTTCTCAACTCGCCTCGAATACCGCAGAAGAAGCGTCAACTGATGTGTTGGTATTAGATTTGCAAGAGCTGGTAAACAAGCGTCAACTTTTACTCGATGAATTGCTGGCAGATGATGGTTTCACTGATCGGCAGTATTTACAGCAGCAACTGGAGCTTACCCGCTCGTTTGCCCGTGACGGAGCCGAGCTTCGTGCCCATCGCCAGTCACTTCTGTATCTTGGTAGTAAAAGTAAACGTCAGGTCAATGTTTACAAAGCGATAGATGCAGATAGGTAGGTGAGTTATGAGAGGATCACTGAGATCATACCGTAAGGTTTCCCTGGAGAGTGAAATCGATGTGGCATCACCTCATCGGGTTATCCAGATGATGTTTGCCGGGGCGTTGGATCGTCTGGCTCAGAGTCGTTATGCCATCGAGCAGGGCGATGTCTCCAATAAAGGGATATTGATTGGCAAGGCCATCGGCATTATTAACGGCTTGAACAACAGTCTAAATATGGATGCCGGCGGTGAAATATCAAATAACCTGAGTGTTCTGTACGATTTTATGCTCAGACGAATTTCTGAAGCGAATCTCTATAATGATGTTCAGGCAATTGATGATGTCATAGAAATATTGTGCAACATCAAAGAAGGCTGGGATGCTATCCCGGAAGAACAGCATCATATCAGCGCACCCAGCGAAGTAGTATAACCGTAACAATCCCCGGTAAAAGGCGCAGTTTGCGCCTTTTTGGCATTTGACGATTTATTGACGTTTAAGACCCTGCATGAGGCTGATTTGAACTATCATTAGGTTGTTCAGCAAGTTGAATGCACAGAAACTTGCGTCCAGGGCATCGATCTAACAATATGCCCTGGTTAAATACCGGAGCGGGAAGCTGTGCCCCACCAAAATAGGTGTCTGAGCAACTAACATTAACAATAAATGCCAATCATGCCCAATAACAGAGCGTTACGGCCTACTGAATGATGCAAACAGAACAACAAATCTTAATTGTCTCAAAGCCGTCAGAGCGGTTAACTCGCCTGAATTGGATTTTTGAGTTTTTAGGTGAGCAGGTTGAAAACCTGTCCATGGATGATATTGCTTCCAGATTGAATACGACTCGGTTTCGTGCATTAGTGATTTCGCTGGATATCGTTTCCTTCGATGATGCCAAAACCATAGCAGCGAAATTCCCTTGGCAACCCATCTTGTTGCTGGGGACATCTCAGGGTGCGACAGCCGGAAATATGCTGGGTACCATTGAAGAGCCATTAAACTATCCCCAGCTGACAGAGTTGCTGCATTTCTGTCAGGTCTTTGGCCAGGCCAAGCGGCTGGAAGTGCCTACCAGTGGCAATCAAACCAAGCTGTTCCGTAGTTTGGTTGGCCGCAGTGAGGGCATTGCTAAAGTTCGGCACTTAATCAATCAGGTTGCTGGCTCCGACGCTACTGTTTTGGTATTAGGCCAATCCGGAACAGGGAAAGAGGTCGTAGCCAGAAATATCCATTATCTGTCTACTCGCAGGGATGGTCCGTTTATTCCTGTCAATTGCGGGGCCATTCCTCCGGAGCTGCTTGAAAGTGAACTGTTTGGGCATGAAAAGGGCTCATTTACTGGTGCTATCAGTTCCCGTAAAGGTCGTTTCGAACTGGCCGAAGGCGGTACCCTGTTCCTCGATGAAATCGGGGACATGCCATTGCAGATGCAGGTTAAGTTACTGCGGGTGTTGCAGGAAAGAGTTTATGAGCGAGTGGGGGGCTGCAAAACTCTGAAAGCCGATGTGCGGGTGGTTGCTGCAACACACAGAGATTTGGAAAAAATGATAGAGAGTAATGAATTCCGGGAGGATCTCTTCTATCGTCTCAACGTATTCCCAGTAGAAATGCCTTCGCTGCTCGATCGGGCCGAGGATATTCCACTGCTGCTGCAGGAGTTGGTCAGTCGGGTCTACAATGAAGGCCGCGGTAAGGTGCGTTTTACCCAGCGCGCCATCGACTCTCTCAAAGAACATGGCTGGACGGGTAACGTGCGCGAGCTGTCCAATCTGGTTGAACGTTTGGCAATTCTGTATCCGGGTGGGCTGGTGGATGTCAACGATCTGCCTATCAAATACCGTCATATCGACGTACCTGAATATTGCGTTGAAGTCAGTGAAGCTCAAATGGAGCGTGATGCGCTGGCCTCTATCTTCAACGATAAAGAGCCGGTTGAAATTCCTGATGCCAGGTTCCCCAGTGACTTGCCGCCTGAAGGCGTGAACCTCAAGGATATGTTGGCTGAGCTGGAAATTGACATGATCCGTCAGGCGCTGGAGCAGCAGGACAATGTGGTGGCCCGGGCTGCCGAAATGCTGGGCATCCGTCGGACAACACTGGTTGAGAAAATGCGCAAGTACGGCATGGGAAAGGAATAACTTCAATTAAACAATAAAATAAGTTGTAAATTTTATTGGCATATTCAATGCATAGCCCCGTTAGAAATGTTTTTTTGACGGGGTTTTTTATGTCAGTAAACTCATTGGCGGCTTTTACCACCCTGGAACATACCGGAATACAATGGGTTCCAATGCAAGAGGCGGCCAATATGTCGTCCAGACTGGAGCATATCCTGCAGGCTATGCCATCCGGGGTGATATTGCTCAACGGCGACGGTGTGGTATCTGAAGTAAATCCCGTGGCAATTGAGTTGCTTGGAGAACCGTTGGAAGGCGAACGCTGGCTCAGCATTATCAATCGCTCCTTCGCGCCTAAAGAGGATGATGGTCACGAAGTGTCATTGCGTAACGGTCGACGGGTCAAACTGGCTATGACGCCCCTGGATCCTGAGCCGGGGCAATTGATTGTTCTGACGGACCTGACCGAAACCCGCTTGCTGCAAAAGAACCTGTCTCATCTGCAGCGCCTGTCAGCACTCGGTAAGATGGTGGCGAGTCTGGCTCATCAGATCCGCACCCCGCTGTCTGCCGCGCTGCTTTATGCCGCCAACCTCGGTAGTCCCTCTTTGAGTGCCGACTCCCGCCAAAAATTCCAGCAAAAATTGCTCGATCGACTCAGTGAACTTGAGTGTCAGGTGAATGACATGCTGCTGATGGCCAAGGGACGTCAGGAAGGTATGGCAGAAAGCCTCAGCCTGAGTAGTGTGCTGGATGCAGTGATGGCCAACTGTGAACCTATAGTACAGCGACAGTCTGCCCGTATTATCCGCCAAGAGCACACCAGTGCGATGTTACTGGGCAATGCCAACGCGCTTGCCAGTGCCATTGGCAATCTGGTGATGAACAGTCTGGAAGCCGGGGCTACCGAGGTGACTCTGCTGACTGATGAACAGCAAGGGCAATTGCTGCTTCAGGTAATAGATAACGGCAAGGGACTGGATGCTGATTTGCAGCAGCAGGTACTGGAGCCATTCTTTACCACCAAGGCACAGGGTACCGGGCTTGGTCTAGCGGTTGTTCAGTCTGTGGTGCGTAATCATGGCGGCTCACTGCAGCTCAGCTGTCAGCCGGGTAAGGGATGTACAGCCACGGTCATGCTGCCGGTACATTCCGACACACAACAGGTTCTCCAAGGCAAGGAGGCTATTTGATGGAAGCACGAATATTATTGGTCGAGGACGATCACGCCCTGCGTGAAGCCCTGCAGGACACTTTGCTGTTGGCTCAATATGAGTGTGTCACCTGCAGTAATGGCGAAGAAGCGATTGTGGCACTGAAGGCGAACCGGTTGGATATGGTCATCACAGATGTGCAGATGCCGGGTGTGGATGGCATGGGTCTGCTCAACTATCTGCAGCAGAATTTTCCGAAGATCCCGGTTTTATTGATGACGGCCTATGCCACGGTTCACAACGCGGTTAATGCCATTAAACTCGGAGCTGTGGATTATCTGGCCAAGCCTTTTGCACCGGAAGTTTTG
Organism: Shewanella sp.; assembly: GCA_021462625.1. Taxonomy (GTDB): domain Bacteria; phylum Pseudomonadota; class Gammaproteobacteria; order Enterobacterales; family Shewanellaceae; genus Shewanella. The sequence continues at coordinate 29,822 of JAJNAU010000007.1, read as the reverse complement.
CTTAATCAGGTCAGTCGCTATCTGCCGGACCGCAGTGACAATAAAGATCCTGTGGCTGCCGATGATAAGAGCCTGGCATTGCTGGCGCTGGCGCAGCGGGTCGCGGCATCCGATGCATCGGTCATGATCACCGGTCCCAGTGGCAGTGGTAAAGAAGTGCTGGCCCAGTATATTCACCGTCACTCTGGACGCAAAGAGGCGCCATTTGTGGCCATCAACTGTGCGGCTATTCCTGAAAATATGCTGGAAGCGACCCTGTTCGGTTACGAGAAAGGGGCCTTTACCGGCGCTTATCAGGCCTGCCCGGGTAAGTTTGAGCAGGCACAGGGCGGAACTTTGCTGCTGGATGAAATCTCTGAGATGGACCTGGGATTGCAGGCCAAGTTGCTGAGGGTACTGCAGGAACGGGAGGTCGAACGTCTGGGTGGACGCAAAACAATAAAACTGGATGTGCGGGTACTTGCGACCTCCAACCGTGATCTGAAGCAAATGGCAGCTGAAGGCGGCTTCAGGGAAGATCTCTATTACCGTATCAACGTGTTTCCGTTGGCATGGCCGGCGCTGCATCAACGCCCCAAAGACATTTTACCTCTGGCGACCTATCTGCTGGGTAAGCACAGTGGTCAGCAGGGAATCGCTCAGGCGCCTGTGCTTGAAGACAACGCCAGACACAAGTTGCTGGCGCACAGCTGGCCCGGCAATGTGCGGGAACTGGACAACGTAATGCAAAGAGCGTTGATTCTGGCTCAGGGGGGGCTAGTCCGGGACGATGACATTATCCTGGATTTGCAGGATGTGCCCCTGGCGTTTACTGCCAATGACTCCTGTCCAGCTCCGGAATCCTCTGTCTGTGACGAAGCGGTGGAAACTCTGGGCAGCGAATTGCAGGCACAGGAGCACGTTATCATTCTGGAGACCCTGGCTCAGTGTAATGGCAGTCGTAAACAGGTTGCCGAAAAGCTTGGGATCAGCGCCAGAACGCTGAGATACAAGATGGCCAGAATGCGTGATATGGGCATCGAATTGCCCGCCTGATATCCGCTGATATTGCGGTTTTATTCCATGAAAAGCAGACCTGTTGGTCTGCTTTTTTACTTTGGCAAACTAATTGCATCTACCGGGTAATGAAAACGACTTGTCAACAAATCGACGCAAGGAGTCCGGGATGCAGATTGGAACCAATTCACTCATGATGGAAATGCAGCGCCTTAAGGGTGAAATTGCGCCATCTCAGGGGCTTGAGCCTCAGATTAGTCAACAGATCAACAATACCAGCGGTGTCGAGTTCAGTGCTTTGTTATCCCAGGCACTGGGCACAGTAACCGACCTTCAGTCCAATGCGTCGCAGTTGGCGACCCGGCTGGAAATGGGAGATACCCGGGTAACATTGTCAGATACGGTGATCGCCCGCGAAAAGGCCAGTGTGGCATTTGAGGCGACTGTTCAGGTCCGCAACAAATTCGTTGAGGCCTATAAAGAAATCATGAGCATGCCGGTTTAATCCCGGCATTATGGAGTGAACCGTGAGTACTGACATGGTGGTATCGGGCGGCGCTGATGGCGACGCCATTCAGGAAAACAAGTCGGGTGTTATGGCATCGATGGGCGGTGCGGACGTGCTTAAGCAGATCACTATGATCCTAGCGCTGGCGATTTGTCTTGCCATGGCAGTATTTATCATGTTCTGGGCACAGGAGCCCGAATACCGGCCATTGGGAAAAATGAGTACCCAGCAGATGGTTGAGGTGCTGGATGCGCTGGACAAAGCCAGAATCCCATACGAAATTGATGTGGACGTCATTAAGGTACCTGAAGAGAAGTACCAGGATGTGAAAATGCTGCTGTCCCGTGAAGGGGTTGATGCCATTTCCAACGCTCAGGATTACCTGAGCAAAGACTCTGGATTCGGTGTCAGTCAGCGGATGGAGCGGGCGCGCTTGAAAGCCAGTCAGGAGCAGAATCTTGCCCGGGCCATTGAGCAGCTCAATAGTATCAATCGCGCCAAGGTGATTCTTGCTCTGCCCAAAGAAAATGTGTTTGCCCGCCACCGCAGTCAGCCCAGCGCGACTGTGGTACTGACCACCCGCCGCGCAGGCCTTGAACAGGGCGAAGTGGACGCCGTGGTGGATATCGTGGCTTCTGCAGTAGAGGGGCTTGATCCAACCCGGGTCACAGTTACCGATGCCAACGGGCGTTTGCTCAACTCCGGCAGTCAAAGTGGTATTTCCGCCAGGGCCCGAAGAGAGCTTGAGCTAGTGCAGCAAAAGGAAGCTGAGTACCGCGGCAAAGTAGAGTCTATTCTTATTCCTATTCTCGGGCCGGAAAACTTTACCTCTCAGGTTGATGTCAATCTCGACTTCACCGCCGTGGAGGAAACCGCCAAGCGTTTTAATCCTGAACTGCCGGCGCTGCGCAGCGAAATGACAATGGAGAGCAACTCCAATGGCAAGACTATGGATGGTATTCCCGGCGCCTTGACCAATCAGCCGCCAATGGAGTCCAACATTCCGCAGACTGCGGCTCCTGATCATAGCAGCAGCGAAAGTTCCGGGACCAGCCACAAAGAAGCGACCCGTAATTTTGAACTGGATACTGTAATAAGTCATACCCGTCAGCAGGTGGGTAATGTGCGCCGCGTGAGTGTGTCTGTGGCGGTTGACTTCAAGCCAGGCGATGTGTCGGACAGCGGAGAAGTCACCCGGGTACCACGGACAGAGGAAGAGCTGGCTAACATTCGCCGCCTTATTGAAGGCGCCATTGGTTTCAGTGCGCAGCGGGGCGATACCATCGAAGTAGTGACAGTACCCTTTATGGATCAACTGGTTGAAGTCGAGCCAGCGCCTGAAATTTGGGAGCAGCCCTGGTTCTGGCGAGCCGTTAAGCTGGTAGTGGGCACCTTGGTGATTTTGGTGCTGATCCTCGCGGTAGTTCGCCCTATGCTGAAGCGTCTTATTTATACCAATACGGACAAGACACCTGATGAGCCGGGATTAGGTAATGAACTGGCGGAGATCGAAGATCAGTATGCTGCCGATACGCTGGGTATGTTGAAGCAGTCAGATTTAGAGTACTCCTATGCGGATGATGGTTCAATTACTATTCCGAACCTTCACAAAGACGATGACATGATTAAGGCCATTCGTGCTCTGGTGGCGAATGAACCAGAGTTGTCCACCCAGGTAATCAAAAACTGGTTGCAGAAGAATGAATGATAAAGTAAAGGAGAAGAGCGAGAACGTTGAGAACGGCTTTAATGTCGAGGATCTCAGCGGTATCGAGAAAGCGGCGATTTTACTGCTCAGCCTGAGTGAGTCTGATGCGGCCTCTATCATGAAACACCTCGAACCCAAAGAGGTGCAGGAGGTGGGTAAAGTCATGGCGGCAATGCGGGATTTTGGTCATGAAAAAGTGATCGCCGTACACAGATTTTTTCTGGATGATATTCAGAAGTACTCTACCATAGGCTTCAACAGTGAAGAGTTCGTGCGTAAGGCGCTGACTGCAGCATTGGGTGAAGACAAAGCCGACAATCTGATCGATCAGATTGTGATGAGCAGTGGTGCCAAGGGGCTGGAATCCCTTAAGTGGATGGACGCTCGCCAAGTAGCGACCATCATCGCTAATGAACACCCACAGATCCAGACTATCGTGTTGTCTTATCTGGAGCCAGATCAGGCGGCAGAGATCTTCTCTCAATTCCCTGAAAATACCCGACTGGATTTGCTGATGCGAATCGCCAATCTCGAAGAGGTTCAGCCTGCGGCATTGCAGGAATTGAATGACATTATGGAGAAGCAGTTTGCCATTCAGGGCAGCGCGCAGGCTGCCAGAATGGGCGGACTCAAGGCGGCTGCCAATATTATGAACTTCCTGGATACGGCTATCGAATCTCAGATTATGGAAACCATGCGTGAGGCCGATGAAGAGATGGCACAACAGATCCAGGATCTGATGTTCGTCTTTGATAACCTCATTGATGTGGATGACCGGGGCATTCAGGCGCTGCTTCGTGAAGTACAGCAGGATGTGTTGATGAGATCGCTCAAGGGCGCTGATGAAGGGCTCAAGGACAAGATCTTGGGCAACATGTCCAAGCGGGCCGCCGAACTGCTGCGTGATGATATGGAAGCTATGGGGCCAATACGTATCAGCGACGTCGAACTGGCACAGAAAGAGATTCTGGGTGTGGCCCGTCGACTGGCAGATGCCGGTGAGATCATGTTAAGCGGTGGTGGTGGCGATGAGTTCCTCTGATCCTGATTTACTGAAATCCAGCCGGGGGTATCTGAGCGGTGATGATACTAGGGCATTTGAGTCTTGGTCATTACCCAATGTCGGTCGTGCCGACAGTGCGCCTAAATCGGATATGTTCGGCTATGCAGAGCGTACCGGGCGACTTCAGGATGAGGAGACCCAGGATGTGATGCCGCCGACCATGGCAGAACTTGAGCATATCCGGGCTGAAGCTGAACAGGAAGGCTTTGCCGAAGGACAACAGCGCGGTTATACCGAGGGGCTTGAGCAGGGTCGCAATGAAGGTCTTGAGCAGGGCTTTACAGAAGGCTTTGAACAGGGACAGCAACAGGGATTTGACGAAGGGATGCAGCGCAGTACCGAAGTACTGACCAAGCTGGAATCTGCTATGAAACAACTGCAGGCGCCGTTGGAACTGATGGATACAGAAGTAGAAATGGAGCTGATCAAGTTGACTATGATGCTGGCCAAGTCTGTGGTCATGGCCGAGTTGAAAATTCATCCCGATCAGGTTCTGGTGGCGTTGCGTCAGGGCGTTGACGCTTTGCCGGTCAAACAGCAACAGGTGCTTATTCGGGTACATCCGGAAGATGCCCGCCGCATATGTGAAGCATACAGCCATAGCCAACTGGAGCGTCAGGGATGGGACATAGAGCAGGATCCTGCGATGCATGAGGGGGATTGCATTGTCAGTACCCAACGCTCGACAGTGGATTTGCGATTGGCAGAGCGCCTGGAGCAGGTACTGCTGGCACCGCGCAGCGAACTTGAGGAGTTACAGCGCGAATATCAGGCCAAACTCAACGAGATCGAAGCTTCCCACGAGCAGACAGCTAAACCAGATGAGGCATCCGACCCAGAGGAAGATCTTTCGACCGATACCGTTATACCTGCAACCGAGCCTGCTGATGCAGATTCGGCTAACTCGGATGAGCCGAAAAATGACGATGGACAGCCGCAAGAGCCAATTACTTAATAGGCTGCGCGAGCATATGCAGCAACCTCCTTCCCGACCAATCGCCAGTGGCCAGTTGGTAAGGGTGGTCGGGTTAACGCTGGAGGCCTGTGGTTGTCGTGTTCCGATTGGCAGTCTGTGTGCCATCGAAACCATCAGGGGGGAGATGATCGCCGAGGTGGTGGGGTTTGATGACGAACTTGTGTATCTCATGCCGGTGGATGAACTTCAGGGTGTGCTACCCGGCGCCCGGGTGACACCATTGGGGGAAAAAAGCCGCTTGCCGGTAGGTATGGGGTTGCTTGGACGGGTGTTGGATGGCAGTGGTCAGCCGCTGGATTGCAAAGGTTCACTGAAAAACACCGAGATGGCACCGGCTCACAGTCAGGCTATCAATCCCCTGACCCGAACCGCTATTTCACAACCGCTGGATGTCGGCGTGCGGGCGATCAACGCTATGCTGACCGTTGGTAAGGGGCAACGTATGGGGTTATTTGCCGGCTCAGGCGTGGGCAAGAGTGTGCTGCTCGGGATGATGACCCGGGGCACTGCGGCCGACATAGTCGTGGTTGGGTTGGTCGGCGAGCGTGGTCGCGAAGTAAAAGAATTTATTGAGGAAATCCTTGGTGAGCAGGGGCGTGAGCGGGCTGTTGTTGTAGCGGCTCCTGCGGATACCTCACCACTGATGCGGCTTCGTGCCTGCGAAACGGCAACCCGCATCGCCGAGTATTTCCGTCACATGGGATATAATGTGCTGCTACTAATGGACAGCCTGACCCGTTATGCCCAGGCGCAACGGGAGGTGGCACTGGCGGTGGGAGAGCCGCCAGCGACCAAAGGTTATCCTCCATCTGTGTTTGCCCGTTTGCCGCGGCTTGTCGAGCGCGCCGGCAATGGCGGCGAAGGGGAAGGTTCTATCACGGCGTTTTACACTGTGCTTACCGAAGGTGATGATCTGCAGGATCCTATTGCCGATGCGGCCAGAGCGATTCTTGATGGGCATATCGTGCTGTCCCGTACCCTGGCTGACACCGGACATTATCCGGCGATAGACATTGAAGCCTCCATCAGTCGCGTGGCACCCATGGTAGTGTCAGGTGAGCATCTTGACGCCATTTATCGGGTGAAACAAACCTATTCGCTTTACCAGCAAAACCGAGATCTAATCTCCATTGGTGCGTACAGTCAGGGAGCTGATCCCAGAATTGATAACGCGATTCGTCTGCAGCCCGCTATGAATGCCTTTTTACGTCAGAGCATGAAAGAGTCAGTTTCTCTGGAGCGCAGTCAGCTGATGTTGACTCAACTGGCAGCTCAGTGCCAGGAATAATTTAAGCTGAACATCGTGGTACGGGGGACTCAGATGAGTGGTGACTCAGAAAGCAGGTGGCGGAAATGACCAAAGATCCACTGCTGACGGTATTTTCGCTTGCGCAGGAATCTGAGGAGCAGGCTGGTCTGCAGCTCAGAGCCGCCCAGAGTGAACTGCAAAAGCAAGAGTCGCAGTTGCAGGCGCTGAATCAATACCGACTTGACTATATGCAGCAACTTAAGGATAAGTCCAACGGACAGGTCAGTATTACCTTCTATCAGCAGTTTCATAAATTTATCAAACAGATTGATGATGCGATCAGTCAACAGATAAGAGCGGTATCCCAGGCAGAGGAGGTGTGGGCTCATCGTCAGCAGCATTGGCTAGAGCAGCAGCGCAAACGTAAGTCGGTGGAGCAACTGCTGGAGAAGAAAGCCCGGACTGCCGAAATGAAACAGACCCGGCTTGAGCAAAAGCTGTCTGACGAGTTTACCATGCAGCAATGTAATCGCCGACAGGCGCGGTAACAGGTACAGCATTAAATCCCATCCTATTCCTCTCAGAATTTGAGACTTTGCCAATACTTGGCGCAGCATTTGCTTAATTCATCTTGTCTATGATGACTGCCAGTGGAATGACGGCCGCCAGGCAGATTTGACGGAGGTCAAGATGCAGCAACTCAGTTCAGTCCTTCTCGGTGCACCAGTCAGCGCCCAAAACGCCGGCCAGGAGAGCAGGGGGGATGAAGGCTTTGCCGATCTGTTATCCCACGCCCAGGATCAGTTTCAGCGTGATGGTGGCGACCGGCAGGCGGATAAACCAGCGGGACGCAGTATGGCAACTTCTTCGCCAGAGGCTCACCAGCAGAATGAGTCAGTCAAGGCTCCCGGCGAACCGAAGACAGCAGGAAATGCTGCGTTAAAGACGTCAGGCAAAGGCGATTCAAAGGGGATGGATGAAGCTGAGTTGGAACCTGAACTGAAACCAGAGTCCCAGCATTCTCAATCAACCGCTGAAGGTGGATCGGATGCTTCAGTTGACTCTTCCGGTGATGCCAATGCACAGTCTTTGCTTATTCCAGTGGATATAACCAATGAGCAGGATAGCCCCGCGCTTGATCTGTTGTTTTCGCAAATCCAGTTGGCCCGGCAGTGGGTGGGTAAAGGGGGGGGCGCAGATTTGCCGCCTGAAGGGGAAGTATTTGCCGCTTTGGATATTAATGGCGATGCCTTTACCGCCGTTAACATGTGGTTTTCTGTTGATGGGCAGGTCTCCACTGGGGATGCTGTGAATGGTCAGTTAGATCTGGCTGCCGAGCTGGAGTCATTATTGACCTTGATACAGGATATGCCCGGCGCACAAAAGTTAGCGGGTATCCTGGGTGAAGTCAGTGCCGGCAAGACGCCTGTGACAGATATCGAAGCTATGTTGAGCCAATTGACCACAGCAGATGCTCAACTGGATCTGCAAAAACTTGGCGAACTTCTTGGTACAGCGCCGCAAAGCCTGAGTGATGCTCAGCAAAAAACGCTCAACAATGTGTTTGCTCAGTTAACTGCCCTGGTGCAGGTTGCCAGACTGGAAGGGCAGAACGATATGCCGGGCTCCACGGCAATTGCTGGGGAGTCACTTACTGACGCTGCTGAACAAACTGCCACATCGGCGGTTAAAGCCAGCGGCGTTCCTGCTGCTTCAGAGGTCAAACTGTCCCTTTCTGCAACCAGTAATCAGCAAGTTAAGGTATCGGCATTGCCTGAGGGCATAGTTTCGTTGACGCCTGAGCTGGAGGCCGAAGGTGAACAGGTAAGCCTGTCGCAAGCGGCAAAAATGTTGCAGCAATCTGAATTAACCCTGCTGAACGCCGCTGATGTGGCGGATACGCCCGATGAGAGAGTGGCTCAATTGGCTCACAATCAGAATGGTCAGACGCCCATCCACCGCAGTGAAGCCCCCCAGTTTCAGTTATCGGTTCGCCAGGAAATCGACGGTCAGGCTCAGCAGCAACAGTTGATTCAGAAATTTGCGCCATTAATGCAGCAACAGTTGGTACATATGGTCAGTAAGGGCATTGGTCAGGCTGAGATCCGTTTGGATCCGCCTGAACTGGGAAAGATGCTGGTACGGATACAGGTTAATGGTGAACAGACTCAGGTTCAGTTTCATGCCATACAGCAGCAAACCCGGGATATGCTCGAGCAGACTATGCCGCGGCTTCGGGAAATGTTACAGGCCCAGGGGATGGAACTGGCCGATGATCAGGTTTCCCAGCAGCAGAGTTCAGGTGGCGAGCAATCCTATGATGAGAGTGGCGGCTATCAGGGGCTTGGCAGCGAAATGGACGAAACTACAGCAGATGCTCCAGCTACAGTAACAAATCAGCAACTCGGTGGCGGTACAGCGATAGATTATTACGCCTGAGTAAGTAACCTATACTGAAAGTTGCGAAATATAAGTAACGATATTTTCAGGACTTTTAATTACACAAGGACGCAAATATGGCTGAAGACCTAGAGCTGGAAGAAACGGCAAAACCCAAGGGCAAGGGCAAGCTGTTTTTGATAATCGGTGTTGTCGTTGTGTTACTGGTCGGTGGCGCGGCTGTCTTTTTCATGATGGGTGGTGAGGAGCCTACAGAGGAGGATGCGCAGGCTGCTGCTCCGGCGATGGAGATAGAGGAAAGTCACTCCGCTGAAGCCAGGTATGTCGGCATGCCCAGACCATTCCTGTTCAATCTGACGGGTGGCAAGCAAAGCCGTTTGGTGGAAATAAAAGTGCAACTGATGGTCCGGGGAGATGATAACGGGATGCTGGCGAAGAAACATATTCCGCTGATTGAAGATTCGTTGTTGACCACTTTCAATACCGCAGATGTTGAAAAGTTAAAGACTCAGGCTGGCAAGGATGACCTGAGACAAAAAGCCCTGTTGAACGTTCAGAATACCCTTAACCCAGTCGCCGGTAGGAAAGTGGTGGAAAAGGTACTGTTCACCGGGTTTGTCATGCAGTAATCAGTCACCAGAGGCATTAGTGTGAGCGATTTATTAAGCCAAGACGAAATTGACGCACTGCTTCACGGAGTGGATGGCGTCGAGGAAGATTCGCCGGATAACGGTGCGAGTGGTTCTGCGCAACCCTTTGATTTTTCCTCTCAGGACCGAATCATCCGTGGTCGGATGCCGACGCTGGAGCTGGTGAATGAACGATTTACCAGGCACTTGCGCATCAGCATGTTCAACATGATGCGCCGGGCGGCAGAAGTCTCCATCAACGGTGTGCAGATGCTCAAGTTCGGTGAATATGTTCATACGCTGTTTGTGCCGACCAGTTTGAATATGGTGCGTTTCAGTCCACTTAAAGGGACGGCGTTGATCACTATGGAAGCCAGACTGGTGTTTATTCTGGTGGACAACTTCTTCGGTGGGGACGGCCGTTTTTATGCCAAGATTGAAGGGCGGGAATTTACACCTACTGAGCGGCGGATTGTGCAGCTGCTGCTGAAAGTCATATTTGAAGATTATAAAAATGCCTGGGCGCCTGTGATGGATGCTGAGTTTGAGTATCTGGATTCAGAAGTGAATCCGGCAATGGCCAACATTGTCAGCCCCTCAGAGGTGGTGGTGATCTGCTCCTTCCATATCGAGGTAGACGGTGGTGGCGGTGACTTCCACATCACTATGCCTTACTCGATGATTGAGCCTATTCGTGAGCTGTTGGATGCCGGTGTTCAGAGTGATACTCAGGATACCGATATCCGCTGGGCCAAAGCGTTGCGGGAAGAGATTAAGGATGTGGAAGTCGGGGTTGAGGCCAAGATAGTACAACAGACCATTAACCTGCGTGATGTGATGGAAATGAGGGCTGGCGATATTATTCCCATTGAGATGCCTGAATACATCAGCATGGATGTAGAAGAACTGCCCAGTTTCCGCTGTAAACTAGGTCGCTCCGGCGACAATCTTGCACTTAAGATCTACGAAAAAATAGCCCGTCCTGAAACGGTAAAAACCGAATTGCAGTTGATTACCCGCAAGGGTAAGTTCAGAAATATTGAAGAGTTATAAGGTGGTTGTATGAGTGAAGAAGATGTCGGAGATGATTGGGCTGAGGCCATGGCTGAACAGACTGAAGAAGAGGCTAAAGCTGTTGAGTTGGATGAGCTTAAAGATGAGTCGACTAATCTGTCGGAAGAAGAACAATCCAAACTGGATGCGATTCTGGATATTCCGGTCACTATTTCCATGGAAGTGGGACGCAGTTTGATCAGCATACGTAACCTGCTGCAACTCAACCAGGGCTCAGTAGTGGAGCTGGAACGGGTCGCCGGCGAACCTTTGGATGTTATGGTCAATGGTATCCTGATTGCCCATGGCGAAGTGGTGGTGGTCAACGACAAATTTGGTATTCGTCTGACCGATGTTATTAGCCAGACCGAACGAATTAAGAAACTGAAATAATCTACATGTCGATGACAATTCTGATGGCGGCCGCGGGAACCGCCGAAAGTGCCGCTCCTGCGTCTAATCTGTCAACCATGGCCAGCATGGTTGGTGGTCTTATTCTGGTTCTGCTGCTGATTTTTGTGCTGGCGTTTGTGGTTAAGCGTTTCAATCTGGTGCCTTCGTCCCACGGTCAGCTGAAAACGCTGGCGGTAACGCCGCTTGGGCAGAAGG
>JAJNAU010000007.1:12633-18621 GCA_021462625.1 Shewanella sp. | reverse complement strand
ACTGGTGCTGGTGGAAGTCGGTAAGCAACAGTATTTGCTGGGAGTTACGCCTCATCAAATTAACCTGATTGATAAGCTGGAAGAACCTCTTGAAGTCAAGGTGGTGAGTTTCGCCGAGCAACTCAGGCAGGTGAAAGGCGAATAATGATGAATAGAATTGCATGGCTGGCAGGGATGTTATTACTGGGCCTGAGCCCCCAGGTTTTTGCCGATAATGGCATTTTACCTGCAGTGACCGTGACCCAGACACCGGATGGAGACACCCAGTATTCGGTGACCATGCAGATCCTGCTGCTGATGACTGCGCTGAGTTTTATTCCGGCCATGGTCATTATGTTGACCTCCTTTACCCGCATCATAGTGACCCTGTCTATTCTCAGGCAGGCCATTGGTTTACAGCAAACTCCATCTAATCAAGTGCTTATTGGACTAAGTCTGTTCATGACCCTGTTTATTATGTCGCCGATCTTCACCCAGATTTACGATGCCGGTGTGAAGCCTTATATGGAAGAAAAACTGACGCTGCAACAGGCTTATGAGAAGGGTAAAGGGCCCCTGAAGGCTTTTATGTTGGCCCAAACTCGGGTGACAGATCTGAAAACCTTTATCGATATCGCTGGTTACGACAATATCGCAGAGCCTGAGCAGGCACCCATAAGTGTGCTTGTGCCGGCTTTTATCACCAGTGAACTGAAAACGGCATTTCAGATTGGCTTTATGCTGTTTATTCCGTTTCTGGTTATCGATCTGGTGGTGGCTAGTATTCTGATGGCCATGGGGATGATGATGTTGTCTCCCATGATTGTATCGCTGCCTTTTAAAATCATGCTGTTTGTGCTGGTTGATGGCTGGACGCTGGTCATGGGCACGCTGGCCAACAGTTTTGGACTTGGCTCATGACACCTGAAGCACTGGTCGATATTTTCCGTGAGGCGCTGGCTGTTATCGTGGTCATCGTCTCTGCGATTGTGGTCCCCGGCCTGCTGGTAGGTCTGGTGGTTGCCGTGTTTCAGGCGGCTACCTCCATCAATGAACAGACCCTCAGTTTTCTGCCCCGTTTGCTGGTGACTCTGCTGGCGCTGATGTTCCTTGGCCACTGGCTTATTCAGAAGTTGATGGACTTCTTTATGGAGATGGTGCATCTCATCCCCTCTGTGGTGGGCTGATCTTGGATATCCTGATGAATACCATCAACGATGCGCTGGTGGCCTATCTGTGGCCATTTGTCAGGGTATCTTCCATGTTGATGGTGATGGTGATCTTCGGCGCGGCAACCACGCCAGCCCGAATTCGCCTGTTGGCAGGCGTGACAATAACCGTAGCCATTGCGCCTGTACTGCCTCCCATGCCGGGGATCCCACTGTTCTCGCTGGAAGCCGTGTTTGTGATAGCTCAGCAGATCCTGATAGGAACCGCCATGGGGCTGGTGACCATACTTTTGGTACAAGCCTTTGTGTTGACCGGACAAATTATCGGGATGCAAACCAGTCTCGGTTTTTCTTCCATGGTTGACCCCTCATCCGGCCAGCAGGTTCCCGCGGTGGGCAATCTGTTTTTGCTGCTTACCACCATGATTTTTCTGGCCGTGGATGGCCATTTGCTGCTTATTCGTATGCTGGTTGACAGTTTTGACACTCTGCCCGTGTCAATGGAAGGAATAAGTGTGGAGAACTATCGCTCGCTGGCACTGTGGGGCAGCACCATGTTTGCCTCGTCACTAACCATGGCGATGTCCTCTATTGTGGCACTGCTTATGATTAACCTGTCCTTTGGGGTGATGACCCGGGCGGCACCGCAGCTGAATATTTTCGCTATCGGCTTTCCGGTGACCATGATAAGTGGTTTGATTATTCTATGGCTGACGCTGTCACCTGTGATGGCACACTTTGAGCAAATATGGGACAGCGCTCAGGTGTTGCTGTGCGATCTGGTGAATCTGCCATGTAAGGTCAATGGAGGACCCTGATGGCAGAGCATGACACCAGTCAGGAAAGAACTGAAGAGGCCACCCCCAAACGATTGCAGGATGCGCGTTCCAAAGGGCAGGTGGCCAGATCCAAGGAACTGGGTACCGCTGCGGTGTTGTTATCGGCTGCTGTCGGATTTATGATTACCGGTCCGTCTCTGGCCCAGGCATTCCATCGGGTGATGACGCAACTGTTAACCCAAACCCGGGAACAGGTATTTGATATCAATCAGATGTTTAATATCTGGCAGATGATTTTCAGCGAGCTGGCTTATCCGGTGTTGGTGCTTGTAGGGATTCTGGCGCTGGTTTCTTTCGCCGGGAATGTACTTTTGGGCGGCATCACCTTTTCCACCCACGCCTTTATGCCCAAAGCCTCGAAGATGAGTCCAATCAACGGCTTTAAGCGGATGTTTGGCGTGCAGGCGCTGGTTGAGCTGACAAAGGGGCTGGCGAAATTCTCTGTGGTTGCGATAACGGCATACGTGCTCTTGTCTCTTTACTTTAATGAAATCCTGTCCCTCTCCAGTGAGTATATGCCCGGCAATATGCACCATGCGCTGGATCTGCTGTTGTGGTTGTTTCTGCTGTTGTGTTCGTCAATCCTGCTGATTGTTCTCATCGATGTTCCATTTCAGATTTGGAATCACAGCAAACAGTTGAAGATGAGCAAACAGGAAGTGAAAGACGAATACAAGGACACCGAAGGTACGCCTGAAGTCAAAGGGCGGGTGAGGCAAATGCAGCGCGAGATGGCACAAAGACGCATGATGAGCAATATCCCCAGTGCTGATGTGGTAGTAGTGAATCCTGAGCATTATGCGGTGGCAGTAAAATATGATGTGAGCAAATCGCCGGCACCTTATGTGGTTGCCAAAGGTGTGGATGGGGTTGCTTTTAAAATAAGGGAGATCGCCCGGGAATATGAGATCCCCATTGTCTCTGCCCCGCCATTGGCACGGGCAATTTATCACAGTACCAAAATTGACCAGCAGGTGCCAGAAGGGTTATTTACCGCTGTAGCTCAGGTGCTTGCATATGTCTTCCAGCTCAGGCAGTTCCAGCAGGGCAAAGGACGCAGACCCACCTCAATCCCAATAAATCAACCAATTCCGGACGAATTAAAATATTAACACTGACAACTATCCTCCAGAGAGGGTTGATCTATAAGTTTAATTTTTTATGCAGATGCTTTTTAGACTACCAAGGCACCCTCTACCACTCCGTTTTTTAATACCTTTAACCGCCCTGAACAATGGCTGTTTTTAAACTTGGTGCGCTATTTGCTTTTCCGCTGTTGATGTCAAATATCAGTCGGAACAGCAGATGGATGTAAGAGCGACACTGGGGCGGGTTAAAGGGGTCAGACCCAGACACTTGAAGGGGATAGGCACACCGGCGCTGGTGCTGGCAGCACTGGCCATGGTGGTGCTGCCCATGCCGGCATTTTTGCTGGATATTCTGTTTTCTTTCAACATCTCTCTGGCGCTGGTGGTGTTGCTGGTCTCCATCTACACCCAAAGGCCATTGGATTTCGCTGCGTTTCCGACTGTCTTGCTCGTTGCGACTTTGCTCAGGCTTGCGCTGAACGTCGCCTCCACCCGGGTGGTACTGCTTGACGGACATGACGGGGGTGATGCTGCCGGGGCGGTCATCGAAGCATTTGGCTCGGTGGTTATCGGGGGGAATTATGCTGTCGGTCTGGTGGTATTTCTGATCCTTGTCATCATCAACTTTGCCGTAATTACCAAAGGTGCCGGGCGTATTTCTGAAGTCAGCGCCCGCTTTACGCTGGATGCCATGCCGGGTAAGCAGATGGCCATCGATGCTGATCTGAATGCCGGCATTATCAATCAGGAGCAAGCTCGTCAACGACGGGAGGAGGTGACCCGGGAAGCGGATTTCTACGGCGCGATGGACGGTGCTTCCAAGTTTGTTAAAGGGGACGCTATTGCCGCTATTCTGATTTTGATTATCAATATCTTAGGTGGCTTTATCATTGGCATGCTGCAGCATGATCTGGATTTCAGCAGTGCAGCCGAAATTTACACTCTGCTGACCATAGGTGATGGTCTGGTGGCCCAGATACCGGGATTGTTACTCTCCATTGCCGCAGCTTTGATGGTTACCCGCCAGAATGAGACCGGCGATATGGGGCAGATGGTAATGAGTCAGATGTTTGACAGCCCGAAGGCGTTGGCGATTGCGTCCGGTGTTGTGCTGGTTATGGGCCTGGTGCCCGGTATGCCTCATCTGGTGTTTATCTCCTTTGCTTTATTGACTGCCTATGGCGCCTGGTTTATCAGAAGTCGGGCCGAGCAGAAAAAGCGGGAAGAACTCGAAAAAGTGAAACAGGGACAGGTGGATCCTTCTCAGAGTCAGCCACGGGAGCTCAGTTGGGATGATGTTCACCATGTGGACACCATAGGGCTAGAAGTGGGATATCGGCTTATCCCATTGGTGGATAAGGCTCAGGGCGGAGAGCTGCTCGGGCGCATTAAGGGGGTTCGCAAGAAGCTGTCGCAGGAGTTGGGCTTTTTGGTGCCAGCGGTACACATTCGGGACAACCTGGATTTGGCCCCCAATGCTTACCGAATTTCACTGATGGGGGTTGTAGTTGGTGAGGCAGAAGTGCGTCACGATTGCGAACTTGCGATCAATCCGGGACAGGTCTTTGGCAAGTTGGATGGTGTGGTCACCAGAGATCCTGCGTTTGGCCTAGAGGCCGTGTGGATCGACCCCGCGCAGCGAGAACATGCTCAATCACTGGGTTACACAGTGGTGGATACATCCACTGTGCTGGCGACCCACATCAGCCAGTTGTTGACCAACAACGCAGCCAAGTTGCTGGGTTACGAAGAGGTTCAACAGTTGCTGGATATTCTAGGCAAACACTCACCTAAGTTAATCGATGGTTTTATTCCTGAAGTAATGAGTCTGGGCAATGTCGTTAAGGTGATGCAAAACCTGCTGAATGAAGGGGTATCCATTCGGGATCTGCGCACTATAGTGCAGACTTTGCTGGAGTATGGCCCACGCAGCAATGATACCGAAGTCCTGACCGCCGCAGTTCGGATAGCGCTCAAGCGAATGATTGTTCAGGAGATCTCAGGTCCTGAGCTGGAAATCCCCGTCATAACATTGGCGCCAGAGCTGGAACAGATGTTGCACCAATCCATGCAGGCAACCGGCGGTGAAGGTCCGAATATCGAACCCGGACTGGCTGAGCGTATGCAACAATCCCTGGCTGATGCTTCGTCGCGTCAGGAAATGGTGGGGCAACCGGCGATTCTGCTGACTTCGGGTATGTTGCGCTCCACGCTGTCGCGGTTTGTTAAGTACACCATTCCCAATATGCGGGTGATCTCCTATCAGGAAGTGCCTGATGAGAAACAAATCAGAATAGTGTCCGCTGTCGGTCAATAGAGGGGTAGCAAATGAAAATTAAACGATTTTTTGCCAAAGACATGAGAACTGCACTGGCTCATGTCAAAGATACTCTGGGGTCGGATGCGGTTATTATGTCAAACAAAAAAGTTGCCGGTGGCATCGAAATTGTCGCGGCAGTCGATTATGACGACCCCAAGCCAAGAACCGCAGGCGTGATGGCAGACGTTGCTGATGATCGTGTTTCCCTCGGTCGGTCCAATGTGGTCAGAGCGCGCAGTCAGGCTCCGACCGCGGCCCCAAATGTACCGCCTGATTCGCTGCAGACACTGCTTGAACGGCAGCAGCAACTCCTCAGTGAGCAACGTCAAAGCCGCCAGCCAACTGCTGAGCCTGAGTTACCCGCCTGGGCCCGAGGTTTGGAGGAAGCGTCAAAAGCCGATCAAACTCAATTATCCCCTAAAGCTGCTCCCCCACAAGCATCCAGTACCGGGGTTGAAGAATTGCGTGAGGAAATGTCTGCGCTCAGGGCGCTGCTGACTCACCAGCTTTCCAGCCTGATGTCAGATCAGCGGCAGCGTCAGGATCCTGTTGGTGCAATGCTGGAGCAACATTTACTGCAGGCCGACTTTTCT
>JAJNAU010000007.1:0-12623 GCA_021462625.1 Shewanella sp. | reverse complement strand
GGCTGCGAAGTTATCGGCACTGAGCCAGCATTATCCTCCGAATGAGTTGGTGCGTGCTTTGCCCCAGAGTTTGGCTAATATGCTCGATAATCGAGGTGATGACATAGTCAGGCAGGAGGGCGTTATCGCGTTGGTTGGCCCCACTGGCGTCGGTAAGACAACGACATTAGCTAAGATTGCAGCGCGTTTTGCCGCTTATCATGGTGCCGATCAGGTTGCACTGATCACGACGGATCATTACCGTATCGGTGCCTATGAGCAGTTGGCAACCTATGGCAAAATAATGGGATGTCCAGTTAAGCAGGCTCATGATTTTAATGAACTTGAGCAGGTGCTTTACCAATTCCGCAACCGCAAACTGGTGCTGATTGACACCGCTGGTATGGGGCAGAGAGATCTGCGCTTGTATCAACAATTAGACAATTTGGTCGCCAATAAGCGTTTGCCTATCCGAAGTTATCTGGTAATGGCAGCGACGGCGCAGCGCAACGTCATGCAGGATGCAGTGAAACATTTCAAGCGAATTCCTCTTTCCGGTGCAATACTGACAAAACTGGATGAATCCGTTTCCCTGGCAGGTGCTCTGAGTATATTGATTCAGAATGGGTTGCCTTTGAATTATGTAACGGACGGGCAACGTGTTCCTGAGGATCTCAGTGTTGCAGACACCTTAAAGCTGGCACAGCAGGCTCTGTCGGTGCTGGGACACAGGGATAAAAAGGATTTTGTGCCACAATCTGGCCGCTCAGCAGAGTCGGCCTATGCATTTGAGTAGATAAATGACCCGGGATCAAGCAAACGGTTTACGTAATATGAATCAACCACATAACAAAAAAGTAAAAGTAATCGCAGTGACCGGTGGTAAGGGGGGCGTCGGCAAAACCAGCGTCTCAATTAATACTGCGGTTGCATTGGCAGAAAAAGGAAAACGTGTACTGGTTTTAGACGCGGATCTCGGTTTGGCGAACGTAGATGTCATGTTGGGCTTAAGAGCCGAGCGAAATCTGTCACATGTCTTATCCGGAGAAGCGGAACTGGATGATATTGTCGTGCGGGGACCCAAGGGGATCGGCATTGTGCCTGCGACCTCCGGTACTCAGGGCATGGTGGAATTGACCTCTGCACAACACGCAGGACTGATCCGCGCTTTTAGTGAGATGCAGACTCAGTTTGATGTCCTCATCATCGATACGGCGGCGGGGATTTCTGACATGGTGCTGAGTTTTGCTCGAGCCTCGCAGGATGTCATGGTCGTAGTGTGTGATGAGCCGACCTCCATTACCGATGCCTATGCGCTGATTAAAATTCTCAGTCGCGAACATGGCGTGTTTCGTTTCAAAATTGTTGCCAATATGGTACGAAGTTTGCGCGAAGGAATGGAATTGTTTGCTAAACTCAGTATGGTTACCGACCGCTTTCTTGATGTCGCATTGGAGCTGGTGGCTACAATTCCATTTGATGAAAACTTGCGCAAATCAGTACGTAAGCAAAAATTAGTGATAGAAGCTTTTCCAAAATCACCATCAGCGATTGCCTATCATGGGTTGGCAAACAAAGTCATCAGTTGGCCTGTACCCCAGCAGCCCGGAGGGCATCTGGAGTTTTTCGTAGAGCAGTTGGTGCAGCGTCCGGAACATCAAGGGGACAGGGCGAGTGAATAAAGCCGCAGCGTACAGTTGCTTTGACAATAAAACCGCTATCATCGAGCAGTATGCGCCGCTGGTCAAAAGAATTGCGCACCATCTCTTAGCTAGACTTCCCGCCTCGGTTCAGCTGGACGACCTGCTGCAGGCCGGCATGATCGGCCTGCTGGAAGCAGCTGGTAAATTTGATGGCAGCAAAGGCGCTAAGTTCGAGACCTTTGCCGGTATTCGAATTCGCGGTGCCATGTTGGATGAGATACGGCGTGGAGACTGGGTCCCACGCTCGGTTCACAAGTACCAGCGAATGATTGCGCAGGCGATGGATGAACTGGAGCAGGAGTTTGGCCGGGATGCCAAAGATACTGAAATAGCTGGTCGACTTGATATGTCGCTGAATGAGTACCATCGTGTTCTTGCTGATGTATCCGTTGGGAAAATCATAGGGATAGAAGATTTAGGAGGGACGACTGACTACCTGACCCATAATGACGCTGAAGATGAAGGCGCGTACGAGGTGGTAGCTCAGTCTCAGTTCCAGGCTGCAATGGCTAACGCGATTAGACAGTTGCCTGAGCGTGATGCGCTGGTGTTGTCCTTGTATTACGACGAAGCACTCAATCTGAAAGAAATTGGTGCCATACTTGAGGTCAGTGAGTCGCGAGTCAGCCAGATCCTGAGTCAGGCATTGTTAAGACTCAAGTCCAAGCTCAAGCATTGGACGCAAACATAATCTTAATAGTCAGGCATTACTAAGGCTCATCGGAGGAAACCTTGGACAAGAAAATGAAAATTCTCATTGTTGATGACTTTTCAACCATGAGACGTATCATCAAAAACTTGTTGAGCGACCTTGGGTTCAATAACACGCAGGAAGCCGATGATGGCTCAACAGCATTGCCGATGCTGCAAAAAGGCGATTTTGATTTCGTGGTGACAGATTGGAACATGCCCGGCATGCAGGGGATCGATCTGCTTAAGGCCATTCGCGCCGATAATAATCTTAAACACCTGCCGGTGCTTATGGTGACCGCTGAAGCCAAGCGTGAGCAGATTATTGCAGCGGCTCAGGCCGGTGTGAATGGCTATGTAGTCAAGCCGTTTACGGCCACTACGCTGGAAGCAAAGCTGGATAAGATCTTCGAACGCTTGAACTAAGATGGCCCTTGGATGGAGCAGGAAGTTCGGGCTGATTCGCCTTGAGGATGCTCAGCAATTGGTTGCCTTTTAAATCGATAGCAAACTGCAGGATCTGGCACAGTTGGAATAGCTTGATGCTAAAGAGCGCTTTAACTTTGTCATTGATATGACAAACGCCGCCAACAAAACTATGGATGCAGCGGAGTAATGCCTGCCGCTGGCTAAGACACTGACCGTGAATGTAAATCAGGTTCAGCCATCCCGGGACAAATTGATGCGTCGTGAGTTGGACATCAACGAATTCAAGAGCCTCTGTCGTGATGTGCAGCAATTTATCGGATGCACAGAGCAGGACTCGACACGTGTCAAAGAATTACTCAATGAGATTTTGTTGGCACAGGACTTTCAGGATCTGATCGGGCAGATAATCCGTCAAGTGGTTCAGTTGGTCAAAGATGTTGGAATCCATTTTGTATTTTTACTGACGGTATTTGGTGATATTGCATGTGGTATCTGAACCCGTGCAGCTGACAGGTATAGAAGCTGAAGGATCGATAATGAACGCCGAATTGAGAGAAGATGTTGTCGCTGGCTAGGATGAGGTCGACGATCTGTTATCAAGTTTCGGGTTCTAAGCTTAGGAGTCAAGTGAGTGGCCTTTGATGTGGATGAAGAGATCCTTCAGGATTTTCTGGTTGAAACCGGCGAGATTCTGGAGTTGCTTCAAGAGCAGTTGGTATCCCTTGAGAACAATCCGGATGATACGGAGTTGCTCAATGCGATTTTCCGTGGTTTTCACACAGTAAAAGGTGGTGCCGGATTCCTTGGGTTGAATCCCATGGTGGCGGTGTGTCACGAATCGGAAAACACCTTCGATTTGCTGCGTAATGGCAAGCGAGCAGTGACGCCTGAGTTGATGGATATCATTCTGCAGGCTGTCGATACCATTAATACCCAATATGACCAGACTCAATCCTGCCAGGATCAGGAGCCCGCTTCTGAGGAGCTGATGGCTAATTTGACGTTGTTGGCCAGCGGCGCCCTGCTTCCTGCAGAAGGTGGTGGTGAGTCGGTAACCCCGAGTCAGCCCGCGGCAGCTGAAGTTGTGGTTGATGATGATGGCTTATTTGCCCCTGAACCCGAGCCTGAGCTTTCGTCTGCCTCCGATGCTCAGGGGTCAAGTGATGAGATTGATGAGGATGAGTTCGAAGCGATGTTGGATGCATTGCATGGCGAGGGTAAGGGCCCTGGCGAGACTGCCGGGGCCAGCACTGAGGCTTCGTCGGTTTCTGACAGTGATGATATTACCGATGACGAATTTGAGGCATTACTGGATGAGTTACACAGCGCTGATAAATTTGAAAGTGAAGTCCCTGACGAACCGGCTAAAGCTGAGGCCAGCCGAGAAGATATCACCGATGATGAGTTTGAAAAATTGCTGGATGAACTGCACGGTGAAGGTGGGTGCCCCAGTAAGACCGATACGGCTCCTGCCGAGGTAGCCAAAGCTGCCCCGAAAGCGGTTGTTGCATCCCCAAAATCTGCTCCGGCAGCACAGACGCCAGCGCCAAAAAAGCCTCCTGTAGCAGCGGCAAAAGATAAGGAGCCAGCAGCCAAAGCTGTACCACAAGGAGAGACTACGGTTCGTGTGGACACAGCGCGCCTTGACCAGATTATGAATATGGTAGGAGAGCTGGTGCTTGTGCGTAACCGATTGATTAGCCTGGGCATTAGCCGGGATGATGAGGAGATGAGCAAAGCGCTGGCCAATCTGGATTTGGTCACCGGTGATCTGCAGGGCGCCGTGATGAAAACCCGAATGCAACCCATCAAAAAGGTGTTCGGTCGATTCCCCAGAGTGGTGCGGGATATGGCCCGCAGTTTGAGTAAAGACATTAAGCTTGTGACGGTGGGTGAGGAAACCGACCTTGACAAGAACCTGGTTGAAGCGCTGGCCGATCCTTTGGTTCACTTGGTGCGAAACTCTGTGGATCATGGCATTGAACTGCCTGACGTGCGGGAAAAAAATGGGAAGCCAAGAAGCGGCACCATTACGCTGTCTGCCTGTCAGGAAGGTGATCATATCCTGCTGAAAATTGAAGATGATGGCGACGGGATGGATCCGGATAAGCTGAAAGAAATTGCCATCAGCCGTGGCGTTTTGGACGAAGACTCAGCATCACGTATGTCGGATGCTGAAGCTTACAACCTGATTTTCGCACCGGGTTTCTCAACCAAAACCGAAATATCCGATATTTCCGGCCGCGGCGTTGGAATGGATGTGGTGAAAACCCGTATCACCCAACTCAACGGTACGGTAAATATATTTTCCACCAAGGGCAAAGGCACGGTACTTGAGATTAAAGTTCCGCTGACTCTGGCCATTATGCCGACGCTGATGGTGGAGGTGGCCAATCGGGTATTTGCACTGCCGCTCTCCAATGTGAATGAAATTTTTCACCTGGATTTGACCAAAACCAATGTGGTAGATGGTCAACGTACGGTCAATGTCAGGGAAAAGGCGGTTCCACTGTTTTACCTTGAAAGCTGGCTGAATCAAAACAGCAAGTTCACACACGGTGACAAGGCTTTTGGTCATGTGGTTATTGTTCAACTTGCCCATGTGCTGGTGGGATTCGTTGTGGATTCGTTGATTGGTCAGGAAGAAGTGGTAATTAAACCGTTGGGGAAATTACTTCAGGGCACGCCAGGAATGGCTGGTGCAACTATTACTTCTGATGGTGGCATTGCTTTGATTCTGGATATTCCCAGCCTGATAAAGCATTACGCCAAGAAAAATAACGATAGCCTAAGGACTTAAATGGCGATTAAAGTGCTCGTTGTTGATGATTCCAGCTTTTTCAGAAGACGAGTGTCTGAAATTGTAAATCAGGATACTGGATTGGAAGTGGTCGGAACCGCAACAAATGGGGAAGAGGCGATTTTGATGGCCGCCAGGTTGCGGCCTGACGTCATCACCATGGATGTGGAAATGCCCGTTATGGATGGAATCACTGCTGTTCGCCGTATTATGGCGAATACTCCAGTACCGATCCTTATGTTCTCATCACTGACCCATGATGGGGCCAAATCCACGCTGGAGGCTTTGGAGGCTGGCGCAGTTGATTTTATGCCAAAGCGGTTTGAAAACATAGCAACCAATAAAGAGGAAGCCGCTGCCTTACTACAAAACCGAATTAGGGGAATTGCCCGGCGTCGTCCCACAGGAGGGTTATCAAGCAGTGCGCCGGTGCGCCGGGAACCGCTGGCTGGGCCTTCCATTTGGCCCGTTGTGCCGACATCACCGACCGTGCCAACAAAACCATACAACAGTGCCAGTGGCAAGCGTTATCGTGCGCTTGTTATTGGCACATCTACGGGTGGCCCTGTAGCTCTGCAAAAAATCCTGATCCAATTTCCAGTGACCTATCCCTTGCCAATAATGCTTATCCAGCATATGCCAGCGGCCTTTACGCCGGCTTTTGCTACCCGTCTGGACAGTCTTTGCAACATTCGGGTTAAGGAAGCTGAAAACGGCGAGATGTTGCAACCTGGCTGTGCCTATCTTGCTCCCGGTGGAATGCAGATGATGCTGGAGAAAGGCGGCTCATTTGGCAGAATTAAAATTCTCCCCGGTAAGGCCGATATGAATTACAAACCCAGCGTTGACATCACATTTGCGTCAGCATCCAAGGTTTTTGGAGGCGACATTCTTGCTGTGGTGCTCACAGGCATGGGGGCGGATGGCCGAGAAGGGGCGAGGATGCTAAGTAAACTCGGTGCTACCATATGGGCGCAGGATGAAGCCAGTTGTGTTGTTTATGGTATGCCTCAGGCAATAGTCAACGCCGGACTTGCTTCCCATGTTTTGGGAATAGAGCAACTGGCTGATGCCATTTTAAAAGAGTCAGGAAATGGCTAAGTTTTCCCGTTTGTCACTGATCCTGGCGCTGATGCTGGCAGTGTGTATCGGCGGCCTGAGTTGGACCGGCTTTATGTTGATAAAACTCTGGGATACCAATGCTAGGCTTCAGGCTGAAGTTACTTCACTCAAGTCATCCCAGGTTATGTTGATGGTACCCAACGAACAGGCTCAGCAGTTGTCTGACTGGCTGGGAGCCAATCCTCAACGGGTGGAAGAGGTTATCAACATGGCGCGCCAGGGTGAGCGACTGAATGTAGAAATTGATGCTCAATTGCCGGCGCTGCAGCAACTGCCCCAGGCGGAGCCTGGCCAGCAGCCTGATAACCGTGCTGATAGCAGACAACCTCTGGTTGTTGATAGTAGGGCAGCATCCGCAGTGATCACACTAGAGTCTGTTGATGCTCAGGGGATAAAAGTCATTCGATTGCCGCACGGTGGCATTCGGGTAACAACGCGCGAAGATAATTAAAACAAAATATTAGGGTATAACTTGAAGGTCTGGACCATAGCGAACCAAAAAGGTGGGGTTGGAAAAACCACGACAGTTGCCAGTCTGGCCGGTACTTTGGCCAAACGAGGCCAAAAGGTGTTAATGGTAGATGCCGACCCCCACGCGTCTCTTGGATATTATCTGGGTATTGACTCGGAGGAGGTGCCTGAGTCGCTGTATGACCTTTTCCTGCAATACACAACTCTGTCCAGAGACAGGGTTATTGAGCATCTTGTTGCTACACCAGTGGATAATGTGCAGTTGTTGCCGGCAACCATGGCATTGGCAACGCTGGATAAGGCGTCGGGGCACCAGCAAGGAATGGGCCTTATTCTGCGCAATATCCTCAAACAGGTGGAAGCTGATTTTGATGTTGCGTTAATTGATTGCCCTCCGGTGTTGGGAGTACTCATGGTTAATGCGATGGCTGCCAGTCAACATATTGTCATCCCGGTACAGACTGAGTTTCTCGCCACTAAAGGTCTCAACCGTATGTTGAAAACCATGGAGTTGATGGGGCGCTCTAAACATACCCGTTACAGCTACTCCATTGTTCCGACCATATATGACCGAAGAACCAAAGCCTCACCTGCCGCGCTGCAGAAACTGGAAGAAGACTATGGCGCTAATCTTTGGCCTGATGTGATACCGGTTGATACCAAACTCAGAGACGCCAGTATGGCCCATTTGCCGGCGCCACAATATGCGCCATCCAGTCGTGGTGTAAAGGCCTACGGCAAATTATTAGACTACCTGCTTGCCGGAGACTTTGGTCATGTCAGGGGCAGTTGATAGCACTGTTTCCGATTATTTCAGTGTGTTGCTACGAGAGCCTGACGTTTCTGAGGCCAGTGAATCTAGGTCAGCAGAAAAAGAATGTTCATTCACGACTGAACTTCCTGATCAGGAACCCAAGCCTGGCAAGTCAGAGCCACATAACAAGCATCTGGCTGAGGATGTTGCACTGGTGATGACCACTGCCACGCTGGAAAAGCCCAGAGTAGATCGCGCCTTGCTGGAACATATTTTGGCACCGGAGGCAGAGCCAGGATTGAAGACACGAAAGGCTGATGTTCCGAAAAATATTGCATTACTTGCTCGGGCAAAAGAGGTGACAGTGACGCAGGAGCTTGCCGCTGTCACCAGACTAAAATCTGAACCTGTGCGACGTTTGGCGGAGGTTATAACAGAAGCCGATACATTGGAGGGTGAGGCTCTTAAAATCGCTAGGCAACAAGAGTTCTCGGCAGAACAAACCAGTTCGGATCCGGCAACCCAAACCGGAGCTGTGTCCCCAAAAATACTGACGCCTTTGGCCGAGAAACTCGAAGATGAATTTCAGGCACTGTTTTTCTCCATTGCTGGGCTTACACTTGCTGTGCCTTTGGTTAGTCTTGGCGGCATTATTCGACGGGAGCAAGTAAATCATATTTTCGGTAGGCCAGAATGGTACCTGGGGTTGCAGACACACAGGGGGGAGCTGGTTAATGTTGTCGATACTTATGCTTGGGTGATGCGTGAACATACAGATAAAAATGATGTTGAATCGAAAAACTATCGATATGTTGTACAATTGTCAAAGAGCAACTGGGGGTTGGCCTGTGAATCCCTGTTAAACGCGACCAGAATCGACAAGTCGCAGGTTAATTGGCGTACCAAATCAAGGAAGCATCCCTGGTTGGCGGGAGTCGTCAAAGAGCAGATGTGTGGCATTTTGAATGTGGATGCTCTGATTACCACGCTGGATGAAGGGTTAGGGTATCAGGAGCCTATAGGCTGAGGTAATTATGACTGAAACAAGTAGTGTAGACGCAGCGGCAACCAAGGAAGACGCTGTCTTACAGTGGGTGACGTTTCATTTAGATAATGAAACATACGGCATCAATGTAATGCAGGTTCAGGAAGTGCTGAGGTATACCGAAATTGCTCCGGTACCTGGCGCACCATACTATGTACTGGGGATTATTAACCTCCGGGGTAATGTCGTTACCGTGATCGATACCCGTTCACGGTTTGGTCTGACTTCAGTGGATATCAACGATTCTACTCGCATCGTCATTATTGAAGCCGAGAAGCAGGTGATTGGTATTCTGGTGGACAGTGTTGCTGAAGTCGTTTACCTGCGAAGTAGTGAAATCGACAACACGCCGAATGTGGGAACTGATGAGAGTGCCAAGTTTATCCAGGGGGTTTCCAATCGTGGTGAAGAGCTGCTGATTTTGGTTGATCTGGATAAGTTGTTGACCGATGAAGAATGGGCTGAACTGGAAGAGATTTAAATCTGCAAAGAGTGGGATGTAAACCTCCGTAGAGCACGCGCGGGACTTATTTGCACCCTCTAAAAACCCGACAGTGGGCTTATGCATCATCAGCTTTTGTAATGATCGTAAGCGAGTGACGTTTTGTCGGTATAGCTCTATCCGTTGGGAGGAAAGCTACAGGCTTTAGGCATACATGGGATTGTTGGTATTGGGCTTGCATCAAAGCGTTGATGGTATTCTTTAGTGGCAGGTTTCTGACGTTGCCCTTACTCACTCAGGCGAATTATCATGCAGGACTATCTTGAATTGTTGGTTGCGTTATCGACAGCCTTGGTTGTTGGAAGCGGCATTGCGATCTGGTGTCATAGACATATCTCTAAACTGAATGGCAGGGTTGATGCGTTGACTGTATTGTTCAAGGATGCGGATAAGCAAAATGACCAGCTACGGCAGGAGTTGAAAGAATTACGCAGCGGCATCATTGGGGTTGGACGTAGGGTGCTTGAACTTGAAAAGTTGTTTAAGCAACAACAAGTTAAATTGGAAGAACGTGCAGAGCAGGACCCCGGTGCGCGTCTCTATACCCGCGCAGCAAAAATGGTCTCTCTCGGCGCCGGTATTGACGAATTAGTCGCCGAATGTGAGTTGCCGAGAGCTGAAGCTGAGTTGTTGTTGCGTTTGCATCGAAAAGCATCCTGATATTTGTTCATATTCGACTAATTCAACACCATTGTTCACAAATAAAAATTGATTCTGTCTGCACAGCCAGTATCCTTTATTCACTGATGGAAGGTGTAAACATGCCACGGGGGCGAGGCACAGGCAATTCAGTTAGCTGTTGGATTGAGTGTTCACCAGTACGGAATACTTTTATATGGTTGACGGATTTGCCAACCAGTATTCAGCGAATCTCCCACTGCAGCTCAGGCCTCTGTTGTATTTCCCCAATATAACGATAACAGACTTAATGATATCCCTGCCGGAATACCTGAGCGACAGGTTGAGCCCGGTCACAGCAAGAGCGAATTATGAAGTATCAGTCAGTATTAATGGTGTTATGTGCAGCTTTGAGTTTCGATGCATTTTCGGCGCAGGAGCAGCAGAACACAGATGGCCAATCGGATATCAAAGTGGTCTACGACGATCCCAGAGACCCACTGGAGGGGGTTAACCGTGCTATATGGGATTTTAATTACGACTATCTGGACAGGTACATCTATAAACCTGTGGCTCACACCTACAGGGATTATGTACCCAATCCGGTAAAGCTGGGGTTGATTAACTTCGTTTACAATCTGGAGGAGCCCTCAACCCTTATTAATAACACCTTACAGGCTAAATGGGGTTGGGCTGCGAATGCGGGAGGCCGATTTGTAGTTAATACTACACTGGGATTGGCCGGTTTGATTGATGTTGCCGATATGATGGGGATGGAGCGCAAACAGGATGATTTCAACGAGGTTTTAGGGCATTATGGCGTCCCTGACGGCCCCTATATCATGGCACCGGTGCTCGGTCCTTACGTTACCCGTGAAATCGCATCTGATTGGGTAGATGATTTATACTTTCCGCTGTCGGAATTAACCTTTATTCAGTCGGCATTAAAGTGGGGTATCAAGAGCTTACATGCCAGGGCAGATGCAATTGATCAGGAACGCCTGATTGACAACTCTCTTGATCCCTATACCTTTGTAAAGAATGCCTATTTTCAACATATGGATTATAAGGTTTATGACGGCAACGTCCCTGTGACACAGGATAATGACGATCTGCTTGATGAATACTTAGACGAGCTGGACTGACCTGGATTTAGGGGAAGGTGAACCAGCCAGAAGGACCAGATATGGCTTTACCCGAGGTTTCTGTTTTGTTGGTAGAGGATGACCCGGTTTTCAGAAAATTGGTCGCCGATTTTTTACTGAGTCGCGGAGCTATCATCACTGAAGCCTGCGACGGTTTGGACGGTATAGACAAATTCCGTCAGGCTGATTTTGATGTGATCCTTGCAGATCTCTCTATGCCTAATCTTGGCGGTCTGGACATGCTCAAACAGATGTTGAAGATACGGCCAGGTACCCCCTCTATTGTCATCTCCGGTAACAATGTGATGGCCGATGTTGTTGAGGCCTTAAGAATTGGGGCCAATGACTATCTGGTCAAGCCTGTCTCTGATCTGCTTGCCATTGAGCTGGCAATACATCAGTGTATGAAGCAACAAATGTCGGCGCCTTTGGCAACGGATTTAGACAGATTGTCGCATCAGGAACTTGAAGCTAACCTGGCTCAGTTAGTGCAGGATCCTTTCGTCGGAGGCCAGATACAGAGCCAATTATTCCCGGCCGATGCAGTGCAGCTTTTAGGAAATGTCCGATTTGCGTACACTCTTTTCAAACCGCAGGAAGTAAGTAGTTACTACATAGATACAGCACTTATCGGCAGTCGATACGCAATGATCTATATGGCGCATTTTAATCCTGAAGACAGTCGCTCTGCGTTTGCTTCAGTATTGCTCCGCAGCTTTATCAATCAAAAGCTTAAATCCTTCAGAAGTGGGACCAGTGATATGATCACTGAGCCCTACAACCTGTTGTGTTATCTCAATGGAAGGTTAGTGAAGTCAGGGCTGGATTTGACCGCTGATATGATTTATCTGGTGTTGGATCTTGAACATCGCACAGTTGCAGTCGCACAAGCGGGACAGGGGCTCAGATGCTATGTTCGCAACCAGGAGGGGCTGATGCCGCTTACCATGCATGATGCATTGCAGCTGGGCATACTGGGTTGGGGAAAACCAAGCTGTCAGTCTCGAAACCTTGAATCAGCCGAATCCATGTGTATTGTCAGCCATAACGCGAATCTTAAACAGCAATTATTAAATGACCACTTTATTGGCCTTACTGAAGATCCCAGGGCTCCTTCCGGTGGATTTATACAACTCAGTCTTAGCGAGTAAAGGGTACCCAGTTTAAGCGGGAAATATTTCCACAAGTTACCGCAGATGAGAGACAAGTAGCTCGCGATAACAGTGCAATAGGCCCTAAGGAAGGTGCGAATAAGTCCCGTGTGTACTCTGCAAGGGCGTTGTTGCCTAAATCGAGGGAACTATTGTCTAACTCAGTGATCTGATCTCGTAAGCATCAATACGAGGCAGGCTACATGGGCAAATC
>JAJNAU010000006.1:19567-53836 GCA_021462625.1 Shewanella sp. | reverse complement strand
AAGCGTCCCTTAACATCTGAGTCATGGTGCTTGTTGCGGTTGTAGTTGGCGGAAAAATACCATCCCTTATCCGAGAAATTCCCCCAGGTGATACTGCCGCCGAAAATCTCGTCATTGACATCTCTGGCGAATTTAAACTCTTTATCTACTTCATCATAAAGGTCTAACTTACCAAAGTTGCCGCCAATGGCGACACGCAGTTTGTCGGTTATGGCGTAGGAGAGTGCGCCACCATAGGTATTATTGAAAACCACCTTATGGGCTATTTCCTCTGACTCGGTTAGTAGTGAAACGGAGTTGTCCTGCACCTGGGTTTGCAGTGACAGACTGAATCTGCCCAGGCTGAGGTTATATTGAATTGCATTATCGGCCCGGCCGGAACCATCCAGGTTACCCGAGCCATTCAAGCTGAATGCGCCGCCCGCGGCGCCCCCCCAAACGTAGGCATTATCCGTGCCACCGACTACGTTGTTGTACCAGGAACTCCACTGTTTACCGAATGACAGACTGCCGTATGTGTCGTGCTTCAGCCCGGCATACGCCAGACGGTTGTAAAACAGATCGCTGGTCTCAGACGCGATAAAACTGTCATTGTTATACACAAATTCCGTATTACCGAAAGGCTCAATACCCCATTCCAGAGTACTGAAGGCGGTCCAGCCATTATTCAGCTGACGGCTGAAGTTGAAATTGATTCTCGAGCTGCCATTGACCATCTTTGTGGTACTGCCCTTGTTCAGGACACGGATACCAAGATAACCACCCAGCGTGGCATCAGTGGCGGCATCTTTGTACAGTTCAATGGCTGAAACCGAAGGCGCTGTAAAGAGAACGGCAACAGCCGTGGCTAGCAGGGTTTTGTTCATCATTACCTTTCCTCTCATCATACTTTTGTTTACACACGGTTTCGCTATTTATTATTCGGATCAACGAGTGATGGGAATATGCTGCAAACAGCGGTATGAGCCGGATAGTATGCTGCTTTAACTGTTTCCGGCAGAATACCTCACTACGGTAATACAGATGTGTAGATATTGCAGCATGTTTGAATGGAAATATTTATCCACTTGTGTTGACCAGTTGTGTTGACCAGTGTTCGCCTCACTTTTCGGTATTTAAGGAAGCTGTGAACCAGCCGGGATAGGCGATTTTGATGCCCTGAGCGGAACCATGGATGAGTAAGCCAATGAGCCAGCAATTGACCTTTGCAGGCAGCAAGTTTTCCGGCAAACGCGGCTCAAAACCGCCAACTCCGTAAACAGCTATCCCTTGGGCGAAGGGATACTCCTCTGCCTTGGCACCATGCTGCGCATTCACTGCTTGCTGTTTGCTGCAGTGTGACAACTTAAGGGATAAAGGCATGCTAGATGGGCTCTATGAGATCGCCTTCACGGGCCAATTCGCGCACTTTTGGCTTGATAAAACGATCCCTGACCGAACTGCCATCATGAATTACCGGCACTGCTGGGGCTGCACAAACTGGCAAGAAAAATCTTTGCTACTGTGAAGGTGCAAACAAGTCCTTCGCCTTGTTGCTGCAAGCCTACGCTGCCCATTGGGCTGAGATAGAAGTGTTATATGCTTTGTTGGCGTGATCCAGCAGGTGTTCCGAGTGATTTTGCGCTTTATGTTGGACAATGATCTTGCTAGTGTGGTTGTTACTTAAGATAGCGAAGGTGGATGCATGTCGTCGCTTATGTTGGTGGTAATTGGTACCTGTCGTTTCAAGTTGTATCAATGAGTCCGCCGGTTTAACACCAGAAGGTGTATGTTATTGGCGTGTATTTTTCGTCGTGTAGGGGAGCAGGGGAAACGCCAGCGAGCTGATATCAATGTTAAGGCAATGCTAATTCGGTAACAGTTGCCGGCCTGATTACTACCTGAATTAAGGTCTTTTTTTATATGAAAACAAGCATAAGACACTGGACGTTTATGTTGTCCGCTGTGTTTTTCTGTACTTCCAAGCCGGTCCTTGCTCAACAAACGGATTTTCAAAATCTGTTGAATATGTGCAAGGCTTGTCACGGAGACACAGGTGAAAGCCAATTCAGCTCAATTCCTAACTTAAAATATCAGAATGCGGAGTATTTGAGCGCTCAGTTAAACGCATTTAAGTCCGGTCAGCGGACGAACATAACCATGACCAAAGTGGCCGCATTATTATCAGAACAAGATATGCAGAACATGGCCAAATATTTCAGCGAAGGGAAGGGGCAATAACTATGGCGATCGACAGACGTGTATTTTTGAAGGGGGCTGTTGCATCCTCTGTAGCGGCTATGCTGCCGATTAACTGGGTATATGCTGCCAATCGTCCGGCGGGCGTTGCACCTTTGGATGTGGCCGCGCTGACCTGGAAAAGCGCAGCTGAGCTGCCCTCGTATTTTGAAATCCTCAACACCAACCCTATCAATGCTCAGCCACCAGTGTATATGCTGGACCCGGCAACCACCCCTGCGGATGTGGCCTTTATTCGCTGGAATGGAAAACAGCCTGAGTTTGACAATATCGATCCCAAGACGTGGACCTTTAAGGTTGATGGCGAGTCCTGTAAGACGCCAAAGACGTACACCATTGACGAGCTGAAATCCAAGTTCAAGACCCATAAGCTGAAACTCACTCTCGAATGTGGGGGCAACAGCCGCAGTGAGTTTTTCCCCAGTACCAAAGGCAACCAGTGGACCAATGCCGCGGTGTTCTGTTCTGAGTGGACCGGCGTGCTGGTGCGGGATGTACTGAAAGATTGTGACGTGAAGGATGACGCTGTGTATACAGGTCACCACGGCATTGACGTGCATTTGAGTGGCAAGGGTGAAGCCATCTCCCGTGGTGTGCCTATCAGTGCTGCATTGAATGACGATGCACTGATTGCTTGGGCGATGAATGGCGAAGACATCCCTTACATGCACGGCTACCCATTGCGTATCGTATTCGGTGGACGCCCGGCCTCTGTATCCCAAAAGTCAGCCACCGGCATCAGCATCCGCAACAAGGTGCATGATGGCAAGAAGATGGAATCTCCTGCGTATCAGGTACCTAGGTATCCGGTTGCCCCGGGTGAAAAGGTTGCCAATGAGGACTTTAAGATCATCGAGGAGATGATAGTTAAGTCGCTGATCACCCATCCTCAGACCGGCACTGAAGTCAAACTGGGTAAGACGTTGAATGTCCGTGGTCACGCCTGGGCTGGTATGCGTGACGTGACCGAGCTGCAAGTTAGCTATGACTATGGTGCAACCTGGCACAAGGCTAAACTGAGCAAGCCTGTAAACAAAACCGCTTGGCAGCAGTGGGAGATCGATCTTGATCTGCCAATGGCCGGTTACTATGAAATCTGGGCCCGGGCGACCGATGATCAGGGTGTCACTCAACCGGTTGTGCAACCCCAATGGAACCCCAAAGGCTATCTGTTCAACGGTTGTCAGCGTATTGCTGTGAGGGTTGTCTGATGAACAGGGTTGCAACATGGATGTTTGCCTGTCTGATGATGTCCCTCTCTGGTGTGTCGGCTGGTGCAGAGTATCCTGTTGATCCTGTGTCTGGCCTGATTATGGCGCCAGGCTGGGAAATGGTGAATTATCAGTGCAGTGCCTGCCACACCAGTCGCATCATTACGCAAAATGCCGGTGACCGTAAAGTCTGGCGTGACACTATTCAGTGGATGGTAGATAGCCAGGGGTTATGGGATCTTTCCGATACTTGGGATCCGGTGCTGGATTACCTCTCCACTTATTATGCTGAGAAAAAGGTCGATATGAGCAAGTT
Organism: Shewanella sp.; assembly: GCA_021462625.1. Lineage (GTDB taxonomy): Bacteria > Pseudomonadota > Gammaproteobacteria > Enterobacterales > Shewanellaceae > Shewanella. Next base: position 50,071 of record JAJNAU010000006.1, on the reverse strand, counting down.
CCGTCGGCTGCCACTGTCGGCTGAACAGCAGCCGCCAATGCCATCCAAATAAGGCGAGGTAACAAGATGAAATTGAAACTTTCTGCCTGTTTATTGGCAAGTCTGCTGCTTTCAAGTGCAGCACAGGCGATGGAACATGATCAGTTCAACCAGGCGCTGGATAAGTTGAATGCTGATATTCCAGTTGGCATTCTCAGTCATCAGGCCGATGTCGGCAAAGGTCAGAAGCTGGCCCAAAACCGCTGCATAGCCTGTCATGGTGAGGGTATGCTCAAGGTGATGAAACTGTATCCGTCGCTGAATGGCCAGAAGGCCGCCTACCTGGTCAAACAACTGGTCGAATTTAAAGCCGGTAAGCGGGTAAACTCCATTATGCACGCTCAGGCGATGGGGCTGACTGAAGCGGATATCAAAGATGTTGCTCTGTATTACAGCCAGCAACCGCTGAAACCACTTAACTGAGGTTATTGTTTATCAAAGCCGCCCACAAACGGGCGACTTTTTGCTTCCATTCACGCTACTTTTTCAGCGGACAGGCTACTGCGTAGTATTGCCCTCATATTCATCCGCGGGGACTACTCTGGCGCTGCCATTGAGCTGGTAAATCTCCACCCGTTCACCAACCTGGAACAGAATGTGCTGATTCACCTGTTGCACGACTGCGATGGTTTGTCCGTTATCCAATCGGATCACGATATTCACGCCCTGACGTTTGCCTGCTGCTTTTCCGGCTTCATTGCCGACAATACCGCCCAGCAGACCGCCACCTATGGCGGCTATATCAGAGCCGGTTCCACCCCCGACATGGGAGCCAAGCAAAGCGCCGATGGCACCACCGGCGATGGTGCCCACAGTCGAGGCATTTTCCCCTTCCAGGGATACCGGGATCAGTTTGACTATGGTTCCTGTTTCCAGGGTCTGAATTTGTTGGGCATCGGCCACACTGTAGGTATCACCGTAAGGGTTGGGGCCGGTTGCACAGGCGCTGAGACCGAGTGTGCTTAACAGGTTAATCACAAGGAGAGGCTTGGTATTCATCAAAGTTTCCCTTTTCCTGCGTTGAGATCAGTGGAGTATAAAGTCAGGTCGGGGGCAAGTTGGCTGCATGAAGAAGAATTAAGCCAACATCTCTCCAGGGCTATGGCGCGGATGAAACTCACTACACCCGAATGTCCACGTGCCGGAAAGCAAATGTTCGTCCGGATTGATCACACTCAGCCCCGCGTTCATCGTTGTGCCAGGGACATTTTATCGCTTATCTATTTTATGCGGGATGTAGCCAATGATGATGAGCACAAGCACTGAAAAATGCAGGTGTCAGCCAGATTAAACCAAGGCTGACATTTGCATTAATACCGCCGTCAGGCCTGACTGGTTTGCAGCTGCGCCATGATGTTCTGCTCCAGCATGCGGCCGAAATCGTGACCGTTGTCAATCAGCATTTTGGGGAACATGGAAATTGGCGTCATACCTGGGAAGGTATTGATTTCATTGAGTAGGATCTCATTATCCTGAGTCAGAAAGAAATCAATCCGCGCTAGGTGACGCAGTTTCATGCCCTTGAATGCCTTGATGGCATAGGTGCGGATCTGCTCAGCAAACTCTGCTGGCAGATCCGGTGCGCGCACATGGGTGATGGTCTGGCTGTTGCTGTCGTACTTCTCTGTAAAGCTATAAAAGGTGTTGTTGGCGCAGACGATTTCGCCGGGGAAGCTGGCAACTATTTCATCATTATATTCGTAAGCAGCCACTTCCAGTTCACGGGCGATAATGGTTTTCTCCACTATCACATAAGGACTGAAGGTAAATGCCTCGGCCAGCACGCGGCCAATATCTTCGGCCTTATCGACCTTGTAGCAGCCCACAGAGGAGCCCTGAGAGGCGGCCTTGATAAAGACAGAGCCCCATTCCTCCAGCGCTTTAAGGGTGCGGGCATTGGCCAGTTCACCCGGCTCATCCAGAAACAGGTAAGGGGTATTGGGGATCCCCAGCGCACTGAACCACATCTTGGCGGTGATCTTGTTGAAGCAGTTGACGCTGGCTTCGCCGTTACAGCCAAAATAAGGCAGTTTAATCAGATCAAACCAGGGCTGAATGTCGCCGGTTTCCCCCGGGTAGCCATGAATACAGGGCATGACATAGTCCACACTCCAGGCAGGACGCCCATCGTCAAACACCACTTGTTTGTCTGCCTCAAGGCGGGCAAAACTGCCATCTTCAAGGCGATAGCGGCCATCAGCCAACAATTCCAGCCACAGCACATTGAATTGTGGCAGCGACATGAGATTGGTTTTCAGGTAGCTTGCCGACATCAGCGAGATAGCGTGTTCACTGCCACCACCGCCACAAAGCAAAAGCAGATTGTATTGAGTCATTATTTCTCCAGTATGTCGTGACGGCTTTGTAATGCAAATCGCGCCAGTCTAGGGGGTTACCTGTGCAGGCAAGGTGTGCCTGCTGTAATTCTCAGCAATTGACGCAACTGCCAGATAATAAGCAGCGCTGGGGCACTGATTGCGTCTTTTCGTCTGTTTTCATTGTTAATCTGAGTCTGACCACAGCCGCTCTGCCAGTCCGGATGCTCTCTGGGTGCGCTGCATGCTGGCACCTTCAAATACCCTGTGGCTGCCAAGACAGCTGAAGTGGCTTTTGGCCCGGGTAATCGCGGTATACACCAACTCCTTGGTTAACAGTTGCCACTGGGCCGGACTTGGGGTGGGCGGCAGTACCAAAGCGACCGAAGCGAACTCACTGCCCTGAGACTTATGCACTGTCATGGCAAAGCAGGTTTCATGGCCCGGCAGGCGAGCCGGCAACACCTTGAGCACTGAGCCATCGGCCTGAATAAAGTGCGCCATCAAACGACGGCTTTCATGGCAGGGAAAAATGATGCCAATGTCGCCATTGAACAGCCCAAGGTTGTAATCGTTATTCTGAATGATCACAGGTCGACCGGGATAAAACTCGCTGGCAGGGTTAATCAGGCCCGCCTGTTTCAGCGCTTCGGTCACACGGGCATTGATCCCTTCTACCCCAGACTCGCCGGCGCGAGTGGCGCACAGGATGCGGTACTGATTATAGCGCTCAATAATGGCCTCTGGACTGAAATCCGGCCGGTGAACCACCTCAAGGTAATCCCGGAAGGATTCGCAAGCCTGCCTGAGTAACTGCTTCAGCCCCTGACGTTGCTGTCCATGGTCAATCCATTCAAGCTCGGCAAATCCGCCTCCCCAGGCGGCGCGAATGGCGGCTTTATCACACTGATTAACCGCTTTGGCTAATACGCCTATGCCGGCATCGTCTTTAAATCTGTGGCTGAGGCGCAGCATACACAGGTTGTTGCCTATGCCGGGATGAGGACTGACAAAGGGCATCAGGTCGGTGCGGGTGAGGCGACCAAGGGCCGTGGCAAAGGCCTCATCATAGCGCATCTGCCAGTCATCCGGAGTTTTCAAACCCGCGCAGATATCCGCCAGCACGGCGCCGGCTTCCACCGAAGCGAGCTGATCCTGATCCCCAAGCAAGATCAATCTGGCATGAGTCGGCAGGGCATTGAGCAGCCTATCCATCATAGGCAGATCCACCATAGAGGCTTCATCGACAATCAGCAGATCCAGGTGCAGCGGATTCGCGCTGTGATGGCGAAACTGAGGGGAGCCCGGGATAACGCCAAGCAGCCGGTGCAGGGTGGCGGCTTCTTCCGGAATGGCATCAATGGCGCGCAAATCCAGTTTGTCTGCGTAAGGTGCCAGTTCAGTGCGCAGGCGCTGCTTGGACGCCTTGATGGATTCACTCAGACGTGCAGCAGCTTTGCCTGTCGGGGCCACCAGCCGTATGGTCATGTCTGCGCTCAGGCACAGTAACATCAGCAGCTTGGTCACTGTGGTAGTCTTGCCTGTGCCCGGGCCGCCGGTGATCACCGCAAATTGATTGCATACGGAGGTGGCAGTGGCGACCTTCTGCCAATCGATGGCGTGCTCGCCATTGTCGGCAAATAGATATTGCAGTGCCAGGGCGGTATCAGGTTTGATGGTATAGCGCTGCGCGGCTGCCTGCATAAGGCGATTGGCGACCCGCTTTTCAAAATCAAAGTAACGCTTGAGATACAGGCGGTTACCATCCAGGATAAGCGGCGTGTTGTCACCATCCTGGCCGACGGCGGCAAAGCGGGCAATGGCGTTGCTCAGCATCTGAATATCCGCCTTGATGCTGATGCTGGGAGTGCGCTCACCAAAGGGATTGTCCAGTGTTATGTTGTCGATGGGCAGGCAGGCATGCTGGGCTGAAAGTTGGCGGCTGAGCAGCGCGCAGATCACCACAAACAAATCATCCGCCAGTTGATGTATGTGCGCCATCTGCAGCGCAAAATGACGGTCCAGTGGTGTCAGCAGGCGTTCCTGCTCCAGCTGTTTGAGCAGTGACTCAAGGGGCATTGTGGTATGGATCATAAATTCAGCTCCCTTTGCTCGTCACTCGTCGGATTATTGCCCAGATGGTCATTGCTGTGGCCGCGCAGCAGGGCATCCAGCTCCAGGATCAAGGCCTGCTTGGGTTTGTCGAAATACACGCCACTGCCCGGATGCGCGGCGGTCATACCCCGCAAAAACAGATAAAAACAGCCGCCAATATGCCGGTCATAGTCATAGTTCGCTAGGCGGTTTTGCAGCAGACGGTGCAGAGCCAGGGTGTAAATAATGTACTGTAAATCATACCTGTGGGCGGCAATGGCGCGGCTCATGTTGACCTGGGTATAGGCATCGAATTCGTCCCCCAGGTGGTTGGATTTATAGTCGGCAATAAAGTATTGCCCCTGATATTCAAAGGTTAAGTCGATAAAGCCCTTGAGCATGCCCTGGAAGGCCTCGAATTTCAGTTCGCCGCTATAGCCGTAACGCTGAAGCAGTTTGCTCAGGGCAATGTCGCTCAGCGCCACGTCTCTGGAGCTCATGCCAGTGACGGCTTCGCCATGGGAGGCAGCAGCCTGCTCTGCGTGGTTGTCACCCAGCGGCAGATAAAACTCCATCTCCACCAGTTTTTGCGAGGCCTTGAGTTCGGCCAGTCTGAGCGGCGCATCCGGCGCATTTTGCTGAATCTGTATATGTGAGCAGGGCAAAGGCGCCTGCAGCAGATCCAGGTACCAGTCATTGAGGATATCCAGCCAGTGCTCGGCAATGCCGTATTGCGCCATGGCGGATGGCAACACCAAAGGCAACTCGCTGGCTGCTTGGGTAAAGTCAATCTTTTCCAGCACCAGGTGCATGAAGGAGCCGGCATTGGCACCGCGATCGAAGCTGAAGCGGTCGGTTACTGGGACGAGCTCCTCGGCAGTAACGACCTCTTCGGTAAGCTGTTCATCGCCGGCACCGGGAGCGGTCTGCTCATGGGGCAGGTGCTTGACCAATCCTGAATAGCTGCCTACCCGCCAGGCGGTGACGCGGCGCGGCGCTGGCTCAAGCGGGGCGTAGTCAACGATAGTTTGATTTTGCGCGCTGCCAAGAGGCGTCACTGTGGACTCGTCGCTCACCTGCTGCACCGCCATCGCCGTTGCATTGAGCTGGCACAATCTTTCCGTTGCCTGAAGCAGATCTGCGAAATAGCAGCTCTTGTCGTTGATCCCGAGCAGATAGCCAATAGCGGTTTCATGCAGATAACTATTGATGCCACTTTTGTTCATGCGGCAGTGGTTGGCAATGGACAGATAACAACGGTACACGGGCCGGGTCAGCGCCACATATAGCAGGCGCAGATCCTCGGCCAGGGTTTCGCGCTTGGCCAATTCCCAGGCTTCATCGCTGGCATCGAGATCCCACACCAGGCGGTTGTGGCAGTGATACAGCATAGGTGAAGGACGGCGACTGTTGTCTCTGGCCAGGCTGACAAAGGGGATAAAGCATACCGGATACTCAAGCCCTTTACTCTTATGAATAGTGACGATTTGCACCAGGTTTTGCTCGCTGTCCAGTCGCAGCTGCTGCTCTTCTGCGCCGTTGTTGAGGGTCAGTTCCTGCTCATACCAGTTAACCAATGCGCTGGTGCCATCCAGCTCAGTGGATTTTTGCTGCAGCAGCTCTGCCAGATGACGAAAATCCGTCAGCCGTCGATCAGCATCTACTGTATTGGCCAATCGGTGCAGCAGTTGATAACGGTCGGCCAGCATCAGCAATGCCGGCATCACACCGCGGCGGTTCCAGTGTTCATGCAGCTGCATAAAGGTATCGAGGATTTCACTGCGGAGATCTTCGGACTGATTGAACTGATGAATAGCATGGGCATCGAACCCCAACAACCGACAAGCCAGCGCCGAGCGGATGGTGCGCTCATCTCTGGGATTGGCCAGCGCCCGCAGGATGAGCAGCATCTCTTTGGCCTGAGCTGTGCCCAGCACACTGTCGCGGCTGAGAAATACCGCGCCGACGCCGCGGGCCTTGAGCGCCTGCTGCATCACGCCTGCTTCATTGCGATCGCGCACTAGCACCGCAATGTCCCTAGCTTTAAGCGTTCGGTTTTTATCCGCCAGCTGGCATGTTGCGTCGCCAGCGGCATTGAGCAAGCGGACGATTTCTTCGGCTGCATCGGCGGCCAGCAGTTTGCGGGCGCGGGTCTTGTTCAGGCCTTTGACCGAGTCCTCTGTCAGCAGACGAATATTCAATGCCCGGTTATCAGAATTGGGTTCATTCAGAGTTTTGCCGCCATTATCGGCGGCCAACACTGGCTCGAAGGGGATCTCCTGACTGATAAAGGGGTCAGGGCTGTGCGTAAACAGGGCATTGACTGCTGCGACCATCTCACTGGCCGAACGGAAATTGGTGCCCAGATTGTAGTGATGGGCAGTGCCTTGCCGGGCACTGATGTAAGTGAAAATATCGGCACCGCGAAAGGCATAAATGGCCTGTTTGGGATCGCCGATCATCAGTAGGGTATTAGCCGCCGCGCCTGGTTTGGCGGTTTCTGGCTTGGCTGTGTCAGCTTTGCCTGTTGCGGGCTGATACTCTGCCGTAGCTGGCATAGTCACAGGGGCGGCTGTGGCCGGATAGATACTGGAAAAGATGCCGTATTGCAGCGGATCAGTATCCTGAAATTCATCGATAAGTGCCACCGGAAAGCGCTTTGCAATGCCGGCACGCAGCTGATCTCCCAGCGCTTCCCCCTGCTTTTCGGTCAGCTGCACGCCGACCGCGCGGGCCAGTGTCAGCAGCAGATCGTCCGGGCTGAGCAGATTGCGCTCGGCCTTAAGCTCATGGAATCTCTGGTCAATGCGGGCGCGGGCTTCAAACAGGAAGGCTGGCAACAGATCGACCAGTGTCTGATTGAGGGACTCAATCTGCGCCAGCAGCGGCGCTTGCTGGGTGGTGGGCAGCACGCCACCTTTTTTGAGTTTCAGTGCCGACAGTGATAACCCGGCCAGCAGCTTGGCATCCGGCAGACCTGAGTGGTATTTCGCCCAGTTGTCCATGCGCTGCAGCATGGCGGTCAACTTAGGATAGCCATCGGACTGTTTGCCATAACTGGTACCGTTGAGCGGCAGGCTATGCAACAGGGTTTCAAGTTTATCCCGGCCATTGCTCCAACTCAGCTTCAGACGGCTGATCCCGGTACTCAGCTGCTCTTTGAGGGTATCGAAGGAGGCCGGTGTGCGACTGGCCTGTGCCTGACTGGCTCCCAGCAAGGGCCGCAACTGCCTGCCCAGAACGTCCGGAGTGGCAAAGTTGGCGGCAATGGCGCCTGCCAGAGTTTCACTCAAGGGATAACAACTGGCACGCCAGTAGTCGCGAACGCTCTGGGCGAGATACTGGCTGTCATCCAGGGTAAATTCCGACTCAAACAAGAGCGCAGATTCAAAGGCCATGTCAGACAAAATTCGCTGACAAAAGCCGTGAATAGTGAAAATGGCGGCCTCATCTAGGGACTTGAGCGCCAGATCCAGCCGCTTGAGCGCCAACGGATGTTCAGTCTCAGGGCAGGCGCTGTACAACTTCTCAATAAAGTCATCTTGTACAGGCAGGCCAATAAAACGCTGGAAACACAAACGAATCCGCCGACGAATACGGTCGCGCAGCTCTTCGGTGGCGGCATTGGTGAAGGTCACCACTAGAATTTGCTCACAGGTCAGGGCAGGCATGTTCTGCTGTCCCAGCAACAAGCGCAGATACAGACCTGAGATAGTGTAGGTTTTACCGGTGCCGGCACTGGCTTCAATCAGCCGTCGTCCGTTAAGCGGCAGAGTCAGTGGATCCAGGGGCTGTACTTTGTTGGCGTGAACTAACTCGATGGTCTTTTCGGCGGTAGGGGTAATGCTGCTCATGACTGGCCTCCTTCAACATAATCAGCCAGCTTGCTCAGATTATCTGTGTGATACAGGCTTTTCAGGGGGTTTAGAATGCTCTGTGCCAGTGGCCCAAAGTCCAGTTCATGCTCACCAAGGAAATCCTCGGGGAAGCGAAATACCCGGGCGTTGAAGGGGTCGGCGCCATCGCCGTAACCGGCATCGTCAATCCAGACTGACTCCAGCGACTCGATCAGCTCTTCGGAGGATTTCTCCTGGTTGTCCGCATCATATTTTGCATCCAGCCAGGCAAGCGAGGTTTTGGCCATAAAGGGCAATGGCTGCGCCTGGCCTGTAAAATACAGCTGACACAAATGCTGCAATCTGGCGTTGGCTTCATCTCTGGTGATGGGGGAAACTGCATGAAAATGCCCCATATCCAGCAGGTATGCGGGCTTGTTTATGCCCATGGCACACAGACTGAGTTGACACAGATACAGCCGCAGCAAATCCTTGGGTTTGCTGGTTCCCGGACGAATATCGATAAGTCCTTTGGGATACACCTCATCAATACGCCCGACCAAGCTGAAACAGACGCCTGCATGGGTAAACGGGATGTTTATGTCCACCGGGGTTGGCTTGGGGACACCCTTAAGCGGCTCATAGCCTCGCATGTAACGAACGCGCTCCACCACAGGAGTGATATCCTTGCGGTACTGAGTCAGCAGCAGGTTGTCAAACGGTGCCATCGGCAATTGGCCATCGGCCCGGACTCTGTCCAGCAGCGCAGCGCTGACTTCGCCATCATCCTGCGTCAGGGCATCCTGAATCATTATCAGCTGCAGCTGGTAGCGGCCCAGAGAGTTCAGCGCAAAGGGTTCATCATCTTCGGTGGACTCAAGCTCCAGCGACAGATCCACTTTCAGTGAGCGCTGACAGAAATACTGCGCCGGGCTGCGATAAAAGCGGATGAGCGACGACAACTCCAGCTCGTCAGTTACCTGGCTGCTAAGCGGCTGCCCCTCGCTGCTTTGCAGCGGCGCGCTGACAAAGGCCCCTTCACCGCTCAGGCTGGTGTCAGTGGATGTCGGGCACCATTGGGGGGCGAAACTGCGGGCCAGTTTGTCCTGATTGTCGCAGTAGAGTCTGGGGTCAAAGGGTTGCAGTGGCTGGTGGATAAGCAGCTGATTAAGCAACTGAGTTGCCGCCTGCTCGCCCAAACGGGCCTGGGTTTGGATGTCGGAGCCGGGCAGTGCGCTCAGATCAAAGTCTGCGGGGCAAAAACACAGCTGACAGTATTCCAGTAATTCCGACACCAGCATGGAGGGAATACGTTCTGCGTTGTCCCGCTCACTGTGGCCGATATAGCTGATGTAGAGCTGCTGGCGGGCCGACAGCAGCGCCTCCAGGAACAGGTATCTGTCGTCCATCCGCCGGGAGCGATCGCCCCGACGGGCGCTGTGGTGAGCCATCAAATCAAATCCCACCGGATACTGGACTCTGGGGTAGACGCCGTCGTTCATCCCCAGCAGACATACAATCTTAAAGGGGATAGAGCGCATGGGCATCAGGGTGCAGAAGTTGACGCTGCCGGCCAGATAACGTTGGCCCACCCGGCTTTCGGTGAGGCTTACACTAAACCACTGGCTGAGCACCTTCAGCGGCAGCGGCTCGGTGAAGCCGGACTGCAGGGTTTCGTTACTGAATTTGTCGATGGCTTGACGGATCTCGTTAAGATCGTCGCGCACGCCATCATCCTGAGGCTGGGCCAGATAGAAGGTATCGAGCAGCTCGCTCAGTTGACTGACCCGTAGATGAATGTCGCCCTGTTGACACAATTGGGCGCGCGTCACATCAAGCGCTTCGACAAAGTTCAAGAGCTTACCCAGTGCCTGAGCGGGCTGACCTTCAATCCCGGCCAGCGGTAAATCACCCTGATACAGGGGGGCATCGTCACCCAGGGCATAACCCAGGATCATGCGGCGGATGCCAAAGGCCCAGGAGTGTTTGTCAAAGGCCGGCAACCCCTGCTCCTGACTGGCGTGCCGATCCCGGCCCCAGCGAACGCCGGCCTGATGCAGCCAGAGTCTAAGCTGCTCAAGCTCATCGTCCTGAATGCTGAATCTGGCCATCACAGCCGGTACTTCCAGAATGGACAGCACTTCACTGAGACCAAAGCGGCTGCGATCCAGTGTCAGCAGATTCAAAAAGCTGCTGATAAGTGGTGACTCCTGCGCTGCACCGCGATCGGCAATGGCGTAAGGGATGGCATGCTTGCCAGTGCGGGCGGAAAACACTGCATCAATATACGGGGCATAAGCCGCGACATCCGGCAACATGACCACTATGTCTCTGGGGCTCAGTTGCGGGTCGCGTTTAAACAGGTGCAGCAGATGATCATGCAGGGTTTCGACTTCCCTCAGTGGGCTGTGGCAGCTGCGCAGGGTGATGGAGTCATCATTGCCGTCGAGTGTCTTACGGCGTGCCAGATTCAGATAGCTGTCTACTGAGGTACCCAGCGATTCACCCAGGGTTTCCATTTCCAGAATATCGCTCTGTACAGAGTGCAGCAGAGTGTCGTGCGAAAGGTCGGCATAAAACTCATGCAACTGCAAATGATCCGGTGCCAGTTCCAGCACCAGATCCAGCATTTCCCGTCCCATCTTACCGTTGTTGGCCAGCAGTGGGTTACCCACATCCAGCGTCAGCTCCCAGTATTCGGGCAATTGTTTTTTTTCACTGTAGTTAAGCGCCATCCGTGCGCGGCCCCGAGGATCGACAATATCCCCCCAGTAGTGACGACAGGGGCTGAGGCTGAGCATAAATACATCCATTCGGCCAGCCAGCGCATAGAGTACATCCAGGGTTTGGGGGGCCATGGAGCTGATGCCAAACACAAACAGTCGGGGGGGCAGAGCGGACAGATCATGGGCAGGATCGCCAAGCGCTTCAATCAGGGCCTGGTGCAGATTTGCTCTGTGGTAATGACTTTGACCCAGTTGGCGGTTGTAGTTAACCAGTTCACGCCACAATTCGGGTTGCCAGCACTGGCAATCATCGAGCTCAAGCGGTTGCTCATTCTGCTCCCAGCCGAGGATCCAGTCAGGTCGGTACACCAGATACTGGTCGAAAATATCGGCGATACGTTCGGCCAGCTGGTACAGTTTCAGCTCTCTGTCATCGCGCTGCACACTGCCCAGGTAGTGGCGCAGTGGCCCGAAATGTTCACGCTCGATAAGTCCCGGCAGAATGGCCATCAGTTTCCAGATCATGGCAGCCTTGGTAAAGGGGTTTTCTTTGGGGACGTCATTAAGCAGCAAGTAGCATAGTTGCCAGATAAAATTCGAGGGTAAAGGGAATTGTTGAGCCGCAGCGATGCCGTTGTGACGGGCAATCTCCAGCCTCAGCCAGGTCGACATACCCGGGCTTTGCACCAGGATATGATCCTGGGTGAGCAGCGGGGCATCGCTGGGGAATGTGAGCAACTGCGCCAGCTTGTGCGACAGGCGCTCCATTTGGTTGGACTGGATATGATGCAGCATGAACGGCGTGAATTAAGAACCAGAATGCCATTCTATGTGTTTGATTTGTCGTGTTCAATAAAGCGAGGGGGGGATTGGGTGGCAGTCTGGTTATGTCGCTGCTTTTCCCGGCAATTCCTTTATCAGATTAGGGGCAGAGCGATACAGGGCGATCAGCAGAAGTAGACGTTCAATTTGGCTTAGGCATTGGTTTCTGAGCGCGGATGTTTGATTGGTATCCAGCATGGGGTCAAAAATGAGGTGTTCCATCGTTTCTGTGATGCCGGTGATGGCATCCTGCCAGTGGGGATTAAACTGGCAGACCTTAGCGGCCACGGTTCTGGGACCATCGCCATCGGATAGTGCAACTCCCAGCTGCTTGAGTGCCTGCAATAATCTTTGGTAACGACGCAGCAACTTGTCCCGTCGTCGGGGCAGGCGCAGTAAGCCTGTGTACCAGCCCAGCAGTGTCAGCACCGCCAGAATGCCACCGAGTATAAACAGCCCAATCCGTTCGGTAGAGTCGCTGCCCAGCAGTGCTTTGAGTAGGCGATTTTGTTTCTCACTGTTGAAACCCAGCACCCAGACGCTCCAGTAGTAGTCCAGACTGCTCAGATACAGGCGCCACTGATCAAGCCAAGGCCAGTTTTTCAGTCTCAGGCTGGAGAGGGGATTGTCCAGCAGATAGCTTTCTTCCGCAGAGAACTGCGCATCAAATCCATCCAGCACCCTTTGTGGCGCGACCATGGCGGTTGGGTCGAAGCTCACCCAGCCCCTCTCCGGCAACCAGATCTCTGCCCAGGCGTGGGCCATGTACTGATAGACGCTGACATAACCTGCGGTGTCATTGTATTCACCGCCCTGATAACCGGCCACCATGCGGGCGGGTAAACCACTGGCGCGGGCCAGCACCACCAGTGCACTGGCGTAGTGAACGCAAAAACCGGCGCGATTGTCGAACAGGAAGTCATCAATCTGATTCACCCCGGTTGCCGGCGGCGAAAGGGTATAAAAATAGGGTTGTTTGGCAAAGTGACTCATTATATGTTGCACTCGCATGGCGGGCTGAGGAAATTGCTGAGTTAGCTGCTGCCCCCACTCCCGGGTACGGGGGTTGCTGTCCGGTGGCAAATACAGGTTTAGCAGGCGCACTGAAGGGGAGAGTTGCAGGTCGCGGACAGCATCAAAATAACTGGTGACATTATAGCCAAACCGCTGTTTAACCTGGCGCTTGGCAAACAGCCGGGCATCGGCAAGGTTGACCACGCCACGGTTGTCACTGTAGCCAAGATCCAGTGCAAACAGCCAATGGGTGCCACTTGGCTCGGCGATCACCTGATAGGATAGCCCTGTACCTTTTGGGGTGTGCCGCTGATTGGATAGGGTATGAGGATTGGCCTGCAGTGCTTTTATCAACGGGTTCTGACTCCACTCTTTGCCATCGTAGCTGTCCAGTACCAGCGCTCGCCAGTAAAGCTGTTTATTGGGTGGCACATTTCCGTAAAAGGTGGCACGAAAGGCAAGTTGGGCGCTGCGGGTGAGATTGCGGATATCCCCAGGTCGAACCGTATCCGACAGACCCGTGGTGGCCTTATTGGTATCCGGCAGCATCCACAGCGGCGAAAACCTCGGCAGCACCAGAAACAGCAGCGCCGCCAAAGGCAGGCTTAGCAGTGTGACGGTCGCCGCGCCTGTCAGTGGGTCCAACAGGCGGGTCTTGCTCTGATACAGGCTGATAAGCCCGGCGGTATTGACTGCAGTAACCAGCAGCAGGTGCAGCGTACTGAGGATGGCTTGATTGTTCACAAAGGTCAGGGCAATCAGAAAATAGCCCACCAATATAACCGCCTTGACATCACGTCGCTGGCGCATTTCGAGGAATTTCACGGCATAGCTGATAATGAGCAGATTGATAAGTGTACTGAGGGTGCCCAGTTGGCCGGTGATAAGTAGCAGTGTTGCGGCGGCGGCAATGGTCAATACGCTGAGCAGCAATAGTGGAGGACGGGCAACTTTTCCCAGAAATATACCGATACGCCAGATAAAACAAATGGCACAGATAGCCAGTGTCCAAGACGTCATTTCATCGTAAAGCGGGGAAAGCACGAGCAGGTTGATTACCAGCAGCCAAAATGAGGTGATGCGGGGAATAATCTCCTGCGCTACAGATGGGTGAGGCCTGCGGCGTGAAAAGGCTTTCATCATTGTGCCCCTTGATAAAGTGCAATCGCTTCCTGACAGGCCAGACGGTGGGCTTCCCCTGCCCCCGGAGCGAGGGTTACATTTGCCAGCGAAAGACCAAAAATTTGCTTGTCACGGCTGAGGCTATCCACCAGAAAGCTCAGTGCACTCAAGTGGTGCTCCAGATCCTGTTCATCCGGCAGGGTGAGCCAAATGGCGTTGCCCTTGTGCTGCTCAAACTGTTTTATCAGCATTCCTCGGCCCTGGGCGACCTGTTTCCAGGCAATCTGTTTGGGAGACTCACCTGGGATATAGTTCCTGAGTCCGCTGAACTCATCGATGCCGGCAACCCGGGTTGTGCTTTGTAAGTCCCTTTGCCGCTGTTCCCCTATGTAGTGTCTTGGCTGCTCGGGTTTTACCGGGCTTGCGAACACCAGCGGGGCAACTGCCATGTCCAGATGGGACCAGGCGCGACATAATCCCATGGGATAACAGGAGGAGACCTTCAGCCGTCCCGGCGTTAATATGCCCCGACGGGTCTGGCGTATGGGAACCAGTACCTGCAACTGGTTGTCGGCGATTTTGGGCACTTCAGTCAGTTGGTTACCGGGATAGGCCAGTTCAATCTGCCAACCAGCGAGCTTTGCATTTAGCAACATCGGCATAGCAAGTGTCTCTCCGGCATACACCTGGGCAGGCTTGGTGGATTTCAGCGTCAATCCCGCCAGATTCCGGTAACCGAAGATAAGGCAGGTATTGAAAATACTGACCATGATGAGCGACAGGGCGATAATCAGGTTGTTCTGAAAGTTGGTGCCGAACAAAAATAGCAGTACCACCAACAACAGCCAGATGATTCCGAAGGTGGTGGGCAGAATGAAAATGCCGCTGTGGGATAGCGTATGCTGTCTGGCCGGTGGCAGTTTGTAGTCCAGCCAGCGCTGCCACAGTCCTTTGATTTGTCTGCGGCAGATGCTGATCATTGGATAGGGTTTACTTCGCTCAGAATACGACTGCAAATGGCCTGCCCCTGTCCCTGGCTGCTCGAGCGCATCCTGTGCTGCGCCACCGGTGTAAACACCGCCTGCACATCCTCGGGGATAAGATAACTGCGGCCCTGGATGAGGGCCCAGGCCTTGGCGGCCTGCAGCAGCGCTTTACTGGCGCGGGGCGACAGCCCGTACCCTTCATTTTGTTGTCTTGAGGTTTCCACCAGTGACAACAGGTAGTTAAGCAGCGTATCCGACACCGAAATTTTATCGACCTGCTCCTGCAGTTTCAGCAATTCTGCCGGTGATAAACATTGGGGCAGAGTATCGCGATAGTTGCTCAGCCCTTCACCTTTCAACATCGCCATTTCGGCATCAATCGAGGGATAGCCGATTGAAATGCGCATCAGAAAACGATCCAATTGAGACTCAGGTAAGGGGAAAGTACCGGATTGTTCAATGGGGTTTTGGGTGGCGATAACGAAAAACGGAGTGGGCAAGGGATAGGTGCTGCCATCGACCGTGATCTGGTGTTCGGCCATCGCTTCGAGCAGGGCGCTCTGGGTTTTTGGGCTGGCACGGTTAATCTCATCGGCCAGTACCATCTGCCGGAAAATTGGCCCCGGATGAAAGGCAAACTGACCCTGATGTTTATCAAAGATGGTGACCCCAAGAATGTCAGCAGGCAACAGATCGCTGGTGAACTGAATACGCTGATAACTGAACCCCAGACTCTGTGCTATCGCCTGGGATAAACTGGTTTTCCCCATACCTGGCAGATCTTCAATCAACAAATGGCCACGGGCAAGAATGCAGGTCACGGCCAGCTTGATATGCTCGGGTTTGCCGAGCAATACTTGCTCTAGCTGGACAATGAGTCGTTTGATTTGCTCTGACATCTTCCCTCCCGGAAGTCGGCCATTCGTCTGATAAGATTCCCTTAAACTACCATTTCCCGGCAGCATCCCTTTGCGATCTGTAAACAGCATGAACAGAGTCAGAATAATTTGCCCTTTCTTCTGCAGTGCCGGATATTGCCTGTTTGAGCAATTTATCTTACTGATGCTGAAATTAAATCTTGAACCAAGATAGGGTATTTTTCAAAAAAACTGTCTGTCAGCTGCGCAGGGGAGTCAGGTTTAAGCAAATGAAGGAGTGCAGTAAGCATCTGGTCTTGGTTATCGGACCGGATGCTTTCCGGGCTATACCTTTGCAGGCTCAGTAATTGTGTGCCTGCTCGGCATCTGACAGCAGCGGCGGTGCAGTGTTATTGGCCAGTTGCTCGTAAATAAGGCGATAACTGAATACCGCCTGCACATATTCGCGGGTTTCCCTGAATGGGATAGATTCGATAAAACTGATGGCATCCAACTGATTGTTGGTGCGTTCAAGCCAGGCCGTGACCCGGTGAGGACCTGCGTTGTATGCCGCAGTGGCGAGTATCCTGTTGTTGTCAAAGCGCTCAAGCAGGCCGCTGTAATATGCGCTGCCGAGGGTGACATTCAGCGGCACATCATACAGATCGACCTTTTTACGGTAATTCAGCTTGTGTTTGCGGGAGGTTTGTTTGGCTGTGGCCGGCATTAATTGCATCAGGCCGCGGGCGCCGACCCTTGAGCTGGCATGGCTGAAAAAGGCACTTTCCCGCCGGGCGATGGCCCTGAGCTCATTGGCATTGACCCTGTAGCTTTTGGCTGCAGATTTAAACTGGGCATCGTGGGCGAAGGGGAAACGCTGGCTGACATGATCCCACAGTTTGCCATGAATGGTGCCTTCCACTCCCATGGCGTGCCATTGGCGGTCGCTAGCCATCAGGGTCAACTGCTCCCACGCCTGGGGTTCTGAACGCATAAGCAGTTGTTTCCATTCGGTCCGCACGTCAAAGGGCTTGTCCAATGCCTGCAGTTCAATGATCCGCAGCCAAGCTGGATCCTGACTCAGCTTTGCCTGCATATCGGGAAGGGCTTTCGGTTCTTTGCTGTTCAGTGCGATGGGCTTATTCAGCATATTGGCAGCCAGAAAACCGTAGAAGCTACGCTCACCGGCAAGTTTTGACAGTGCCGCATCCCGACTGGCCTGATCAGGTAAGGCCATCGCTTGCCAGTATCGCCAGCGAGCGGTGGCCTTACCTGTATCGGTCAGCAGTGGCAGTATTTGTTTGACTGTCTGCTGATCACCATTGCGGATCGCCCAGCGCAGTCGCATTTCCACCAGATCGTCCGAGCCGATGGCGGCAAGCTGGCTGTCAACATAGCCCGCCAACGACTCTTCCTGAGTGAGCAGTGCCCGGCGAACCAAAGTGCGCCTGAGCTTTTTGATTTGATAGTCACTGAAACGGCCGGCCTTGCGGTATTTGTCATACAGGGTGATAGTCTGTGGCAAATCTTTGTGTGACAGCTTGGTTAGCCCGGCGGCGACAAGGTCGCTCCAGGAGGCGCCTTTAGCCATATAATCTGAGGTATGGCGTAGCTTACGCGGGTCGCGGTAGAGCTTCAACAGCGCCTCTGCCTGAGCTTTCTGACCGGTGATTTTGCGAGACAGCCAATGCAGCAATGAATGCTGACCGGCATTAAACGCCAGCAACATACGCTGCCAAATCAGTTCCTGACTGCGGTGACCGGCTTTGGTCCAGGCGGTAAACAATGGGTCACAGGCCTTGGGGCGGGAATAGCCATAGAGCCAGAGTTGTCTCGCGCCTTTCCATGCAAGCTCGGTGTCGCCGGTTTGCATCTTGGCACGGTAGAAATAACATTGCAGTTTGGTATTTCTAGGAAGTTGTGGACTGATGGCGAGAAAGTCTTCCCAGCGCGACTGAGCACCTGCCTTCTGTAGATATCTGTGCTTCAAAGGCGTGTACAGTGGTGTCTGGGCAAAGGCGGTCAGCGACACCGCTGCATGGGGGCCGCTCTGACGATAAATGTCGGCCTGTTTATCGTGATAATCCAGATAGATATTAAGCGGGTAGTCACCCAAGGCAGCCCGCAGCGCCAGGTATTTATCGCGATCGCCATCATCCAGTGCCTGTTTGGCGTTCAGGTAGGTTTGCTGTGAAGGGCTTAGGGTATTTGCCCGTATATCGGTCACGCCGATCAGATACAGACTTATCGTTCCAAGAATGCCAACCAACTGCCTGCGCATGTTTAACCTATCCTCTTGGGCATCAACTGCCAGTATGCTCTTCATTATCTTCCCTGATAGCGCCCTCAAGCAGGTTTGTGTCAAACTGCTTACTGGCGGTGGCGCCCAGTTGCTTCATCTGGTGGGCTTGACGAATAAGGTTACCTTTGCCGGTGGACAACCTGCCCATCGCGTTCTGGTAACTGCGCTGGGCTGTGTCCAGACTGCGACCGAGCTTGTCCATCTCTTCCACATAGCCACACAGCTTATCGTAAATCCGCCCTGCCTGTCTGGCGATAATCTGGGCATTTTGATTCTGGTGTTCATAACGCCATATGTTATTGATAGTACGCAGCGCCACCAACAAATTGGTTGGACTGACCAACATGATGTTTTGTTCCAGCGCAAGATTGACCAGTTGCGGATCTTCTTCAATGGCCAGCAAAAACGCCGGCTCAATAGGGATAAACATCAGTACATAGTCGAGGCTTTTTAGACCGTGAAGGTGTTGATAGTCCTTATGGCCAAGGCCTCTGATATGGCTGCGTACCGATATCACATGTTCTCTGAGTGCCTGGGCTTTTTCCTGGTCGTCTTGACTGTTGAAGTATCTCTCGTAGGCCACCAGTGACATTTTCGCATCGATTACCACATGTTTATCCTGGGGCAGGTGCACTATCACATCTGGTTTAAAACGTTTGCCCTGATCATTTTTCAGGTCGGTTTGCGTATGATATTCATGGCCTTCGCGCAGACCACTTTCCTGTAGTACCCGCTCCAGAATCACTTCGCCCCAATTACCCAGTTGCTTGTTGTCCCCCTTGAGCGCTTGGGTGAGGTTAATGGCATCTTGGCTCATCCTCAGATTCATGGCCTGCAGCTGCTCCAGCTGGAATTTGAGGGAGTGGCGCTCGGTCTGCGCCTGTTGATTGGATTCACTGATCTGTTGGCGAAAACCATCCAATTGCTGTTTGAGCGGCCCAAGCACACCATCGAGTTGATGCATATTCTGAGCGCGGAAACTTTCGCTGCGCTCCTCAAAAATTTTCTGGGCAAGGTGCTCAAATTGAGTTTTCAGGCGGGATTCAGCGGATTCGAGCAGTTCAATCTTATCCTGCAGTGCTTTTTCTTCCGCCTGAAACCTGACAGCCAATTGTTCACCCCGGGCTTGTTCCTGACTGAGCGCCAGTTGCAACTGGCTGACGTTACGTCCGGCCTCATCGAGCTGGTTTTCCAGCTGTTCCAGGCGCTCGCTGCGCCCAGCCAGTTTTCCAAGTTCAACCGATTGTTTTTCCAGCCGTTGTCGGCAAAAATGTAATTCGTCTGTGAGTTGATCTTGCTGCTGTTGCGTATGTTCCAACTCCTGCTGCAATGAGAGTTGCTCGGTGGTATGTTGTTGGTTCAGCTGATCTCTGGCGGCCTGCCAGCGGGCGCGGGTTAATTTTTGATTAAGCAGCGCGCCCAGCATCAGAAACATTAAGGCGACGGCGCTGAAGATAAGCAGATTGGTAATGGAAAACTGGGTAAAGTCTATTGGCATCCCTGGGCCCAAAAATGATTAAAAATATTGTTATTTGTTGAAGCTTGGCACGGCTGAGCACTGCTCTTCAAGTGGCGCTGGGCTATTTGTACAACTAATCTTCAGATAACCTTGTTCAGGTCAGTATTTTGCCAGAATTCAGAAAGACTTTTGGCTGATTGACGGTAGAGAAATAACAGTCTTGTGAGTGCGAGGATTTATGAAGGGAAGATTTACTACAGGCATTATGAAAAAGGCCGCTTGGCAACTGAGCGAAAACGAGGCTACGCCCCGGGAAGTGTTTCGTGACCGGCGGCAGATTATCAAAGCGCTTGGGTTGGGTGCCATAGGTGCCAGTATGCCGGGCTATGTGCAAGCAGGATTATTTGATCTGTTCGGTTCGCACCCCCCCCAAAGTGAGTTTGTGACCAGGCCGCTGACTTATATCAAATCTGCTCACTATAAGGGCAGCGAGGAGACTTTGACACCTTATGAGAAGGTGACTGGTCACAACAACTTCTATGAGTTTGGTACTGATAAGGGTGACCCGGCAGCCAACGCCCAGGGGTTTAAGGTTGATCCCTGGATGTTGAGGGTAGAGGGAGAGGTGGAGAGGCCACTGACCCTGAGCTATGACGACCTATTTAAGTTTGCCCTTGAGGAGCGTATCTATCGGCTAAGGTGTGTTGAAGCCTGGTCGATGGTGATCCCCTGGGTGGGTTTTCCACTGGCCGCGGTGCTGAAAAAGGCCGGAGTCAAACCTGAAGGGAAGTATGTCGCCTTCGAGACCTTGTTTGATCCTGAGCAGTTCCCCGGACAGCGCAACCGCCTGATGGGAGGCGGTATCCACTATCCCTATGTTGAAGGCCTGACTCTGGCAGAGGCCAGCAATGAACTGAGCTTTCTTGCTGTTGGCCTGTATGGCAAGACATTGCCGCCGCAAAATGGTGCACCGGTACGATTGGTGGTTCCCTGGAAATATGGCTTTAAGAGTATCAAGTCGGTAGTGACAATCAGGGTGACCCAAAGTCAGCCTCCGACCAGCTGGAATCAATTGGCACCTCACGAATATGGCTTTCTGGGCAATGTGAATCCACAGGTAGATCATCCCAGATGGTCCCAGGCGAGCGAACGTCGGATTGGTCCAGGCGGGCTGTTTTCCGCAACCCGGATCCCAACCCAGATGTTCAATGGTTATGGTGAGCAGGTGGCTCACTTATATCATGGCGTGGATTTGAGGAAGTACTACTGATGGCGATGACCCGAACCCGGTTGCTGTGGTTGAAAGCCGTGATGCATCTGGCGGCGCTGGTGCCCCTGGGTTGGTTGTGTCTAGCCGTGCTGTCGGGACAACTGGGAGCTGAGCCGGTTGAGCGCATTATTCACTTTACCGGCATCGGTGCGCTTAATCTGCTGTTGATTACCTTGTGTGTCTCTCCACTGGCCCGTTTCGCCAAAATGGGGTTTTTGATGCAAACCAGACGCTTGCTGGGATTATATTGCTTCAGCTACGCCAGCCTGCATATTCTGGCGTATTTGGCGCTGGATCTGCTATTTGACCTTTCATTATTAGTCAGAGAAGTATTAGATCGGCCTTATATTGTAGTTGGCGCTATCAGCTATCTTATTTTATTGGCGTTGGCGATAACCTCAGTCAATAAATTGAGAGCAAAAATGGGCCATAGCTGGCAGCGTCTGCACAATCTTATTTATCTGTGTGCCATATTAATTCCGCTGCATTTTTATTGGTCGCTGAAATCCGGGTGGATAGAGCCTGCGATATACGCACTGATATTGTTGGTGCTCTTGGGATTGCGAAAATCAGTGCGGCAGTGGTTGGGATTGACTCGGGTAAACCGCACTTAATGGTTAATAAAACGTCCAAAGGCAGAACGAAATCCCGCTGAAAACTAGTGTAACTAGCATCCAATTATGACACTTCTACATAATATCTGTGGGTTCTGCCTTTTCTAAGATCATCATACTTCACGGAGGATACCTAAAAGGTCATATTTTGTACAAACAGGATCCCGTTCTGACCTGAAACTGAGGGCGTTTATCATTATTTGTTATTTTTCCACTTTAGCCATCAGATCAATCACATCTTGATAGGACATATTCCATTCACGGGACAAATTTATAATTTTGGTTTTGTAGGTTTGAATGTTTTCTTTCTGTGCCAGTAATCTTTTTTTGTTGCACACAGCTTCAGTAACCACTTCCTGCAACAGTTCCAGACGGCGCAGACTGAAGTCCAGCGAGTCAATGTATTTGGCCATCTGCTGTTTATTTCTTGCTTGCTCTAAATCTGTTGAGTGTTTTTTATCGTATCCGTACTGTTCTAATGCCGCCAGGGCATTTTGTAAATCGAGTTCTTTTGTCATATTGATTTCACTATGAGAAAAATGCAAGACCATAAAAAGGTCAGGAATGGACAATGGCGGGATTCTGATTTGTTTGTTTTTACCTTGCGAGGTATTAGCCTCCAATTCGGAAAAAAAACGACAGATTGAAACTGAAAAATTACCTAAATGCAAAAGTTTTGGTCAAGTATCGTACTGCCTTAAGTAAAACCCCGCCCTGAGAACAGGGCAATGAGCTTGTTGTGAAACGTAAAAATATCAATTGCTCCACCCTTCATTCGGCGCAGATTATAGTCACTTGTAAAAACTAAACAACTTTTTTTTTTTGTGAGATTTTTCTTACTTTGTGTGCCTTGAACACAGGATTTTAAATGATTAGGCTGAGAACTCATCGACAAGGAGGTGAGAGATGTTGGATTTATTACCTGATATTTGTGATTTGTGGCCGCAGGAGTGCAGCTTGCTGCCGCTGGCATTTAAACAATTTGGTGGCAGACAGGTATTTTACGGTGAAGTCGTGACCGTAAAGTGCTTTGAGGATAATTCCAGAGTCAAGGAATTGCTGGCCGCGCCAGGCGCTGGGCGGGTATTGCTTGTGGACGGTGGCGGCTCTTGCCGGCGGGCTTTACTGGGTGATTTAATTGCCGCCTCTGCGGCAGCCAATGGCTGGGCCGGGGTTGTGATTAACGGTGCCGTGCGTGATGTAGGTACACTGGCCACCATTGACCTTGGTGTGCAGGCACTGGACGCAATTCCATTCAAAACGGATCGCAAAGGTGATGGCGAGACGCAGGTTGATGTAGTGATGGGCGGGATAACTGTCTCGCCGGGTATGCACCTCTATGCCGACAGTAATGGCATACTGGTGAGCAACCGTGCGCTGGATCTCAGTCAACTGGCTGATTTTCAGCCTTCCTGTCTGACATAAGGAAACGCTATGAAAGTGCTTAAGTGGCTGGTGCTGGCCTTTGCTGCTTTGATACTGGTATTGGCCTTATATTTGACCTTGTTTTTTAACCCCAATGACTTTAAGCCCGAAATTATCGAGCAGATAAAGGCCCATACCGGTCGAACCCTGACAATCAAAGATGATTTGAACTGGAGCTTTTTTCCCACACTGGGGATCCATCTGGGGGGGATCAGCTTTTCCAACCCTCAAGGGATGAGTCCTGCGCAGATGATGACTGTTGACAATGTCCTTGCTAAAGTGGCGCTGATGCCGCTGCTGAGTAAACAGGTCGATATTGAGGCGCTGGAAATCAAAGGACTGACGGTTAATCTGGTGACTGCCAAAGATGGTCGAACCAGTTTTGATAGGTTGGCGCAAAGTGGTGATGATAAGTCCGCGGCGCAAACCGCTTCTGCAAGCTCTGGAACGTCAGATACACAGGGGCTGTTCGGTCTGAGTGTTGGCGGTGTGAATATCGGCAACGCCAAAGTCAATATCATCAATCAGCAAACCAATACCACACATGAGTTCAGTCTCGACAGTTTCACCCTGGGACAATTCTCTCTGGGTAAGGCGGCCGAGCTGGCATTCAGTGCCAGTGCGAAGTTGCTGGATTTGGATTTGACCGCCAAGGGTAAGGGCAGTTTGCTGCTTACCCAGGATTTCGGGGCACTGAGCCTCAAAGGCCTGACGCTGGATACCAAGCTGAATGGCAAGGGAATTCCCAATGGCAGCCTGAGCTCGGCAGTGAATGCCGATGTTGAGGTTGACCTCAAGAGGCAACAGGCCAGTCTGGCGCTCGCTCAATTGAAGGTGGGAAATATTGAGGGCAACGGTAAGTTAACGGCGGCATACGACCGGCCGGTACCGGCACTGGATATGACCCTGGCACTGGGGGATATCAACTTGAATGACTGGCTGATCTCTGACAAACAGGACGCGTCACCGGGCTCTAAAGGAAGTGGTCAGCAGGCCCAGGTGCAAGAGCCGGAGCTATCGGGCATGAAGGCGGCAGACGTCACGGCCAATGTCAGCATCAAATCCATTACCCTAGATAAACTCAAGACCAGCCAGTGGCAGTTGGCGATTGCACTGAAAAACGGTGTGTTGGATGTGAAAAACCTGTCCGCCAATCTGTATGATGGCCAGCTCAAACTCTCAGCCAGTCTGGATGGCCGTAATCCGGTTGCCAGTTATCGTTTCGAGCAGTCGCTCAGCGGCGTGCAAATTCGTCCATTGCTGAGAGACGCGGTCGAGGTTGACTTCCTCTCCGGCAAGGCTAACTTCTCGGTATCTGGCAGTGGTCGAAGCCTGATCCCTGAGACCCTTAAGCGTAACCTGACAGGCAATGGCAAATTTGCCATCAATGACGGCTCGTTGTACGGCGTGAACATTCCACAGATGATCCGCAGCGCTGAAGCCAAGCTAAAGGGCAATTTCGATGCCACCGGTAATGAAGAGCTGAAAACCGACTTCACCAGCCTGATCGGTAATTTCTCGATGAAAAACGGTGTGGTCAATAATCCGGATCTGGACATGCACTCACCGCTTATTCGGGTGATGGGACAGGGCGATGTCAACATTGTGGAACAGACGATAGATTATAACCTGACGACCAAACTGGTGGCCTCGCTGGAAGGTCAGGGCGCAGACGACACGCTTAAAGGGGCGGAGATTCCGCTTACCATTACCGGCACCTTCGCTGAGCCTGAATTTGCGCTCAATACTAAATCACTGCTCAACAACAAGGTGAAAAATGAGCTCAAGAAACAGGAAGATAAGCTGAAAAACAAACTACTGAGAAAGCTGGGAGGATTCTAAATGTCTGCCACAAGAATAGGGAGTGTACTGGGTACGATATTACTGGCACTGGGCGGTTGTCATGCCCAGAACGATGCTCAGCCACCAGCCAAGCAGCCTGATCAGACTGAGTCAACCAGGATAAGGCAGGTGGAAGTTGACGTTGGAGCGCATCAGGCATTGGCAAAGTCAGGCCAGAAAAGTCATGTGGGAGAGAAAGCTGTTATGGTTAAGGAGACGACCCTCACCGGATACCTGCAGGTGAGTGACAAGCCTTCGGCCCGGGGATTGACTGTCATACAGCTGTTGGTCACCAATCCACAGAGTTATGGTGTGCCTATGCAATTTAACTCGGGAATGACAGGTGATCTCTGGTTGATGGCTGCCAATGGTGAACGCCTCTGGGCCTGGTCGGACGATATGATGTTTACCCAAGCGCTGCGTAATCTGACGCTGGCATCCGGCAAGACCATGACAGTGAATTTCGATATTCCCGCCAAGGTCATGGAACGCGCCCGCCAGGGTGATTACTGGCAGGCCAGACTGATGGCCCATAACAGTGAATCAACCAAGCCTCTGTTGATGCCGCAGATACTGCCGGTGCAATAAAACCAGATCCTTGATATGAAATGATCCCCAATGCTGGTTGTTCAGCAACGGGGGGCATTTGTGTGTGCAGCTAAACTCAATACTGTGGTTATTGCACGGTTTTTTATGACAGCAGCTGTGGCTCGCTGTTATACGTTCATCTTGGTTACATCGACATAGAGCTTGAGCATCTGGCCTGGCTGCAGATATTTTTTACTGTCCAGACCATTCCAGCGCAGTAAATCCGAGACAGTCACATTGAACTTGTCTGCGATTCGCGCCAGTGAATCCCCGGAGTGCACCTTGTAATTAACGGTACGCATTACAGAAGACTGAGTTTGATTCTGGGCAAGCTTATTGGTCCAGATCACCAGTTTCTGTCCAACCTTCAGCGGATCTTTTGGTGCCATACCATTCCAAGCTGCCAGTTGTGAGACTTTGACATTATTGGCGCGGGCGATGTTCCACAGGGAGTCACCACTTTTGACCTGATAGTTAATCTTGTAATTGGCTCGTTTAACCCCCTGTTTGCGAGCCAGGCGTTGATCTGATGACAGGGAGTATAACTCAGGGTTTTTTGCCGCCACTGGGATAAGCAAATGTTTGCCTGTGACTATGGTATTTCCTTTAATGTTGTTGACCGAGCGGATCACATCAGTGGTGGTGTGATACTTGTGGGCGATCAATCCCAGGCTGTCACCCGATTTGATTTTGTATCTCAGCCAATGCAGGCGCTCGCTGGAATCGGTATCAGCCAGTGCCAGTTTAAAGCCCTGTGCCTTATCGACCGGCACCACCAGTCTGTGGGGGCCGTCAGGCGAAGTTGACCAGCGGTTGTAGCCGGGGTTGAGCTTGTGCAGTGAGGACAGTGGCATATCGGCCAAATCGGCGGCAAAGGACAGATCGATTTGGCTGCCCACATCGATGATTTCCACACTAGGCTTGTTGCCAATCGGGGCCAGGGTGATGCCGTAATTGTCAGCGTTTTTTATGACCTCGGCCAACGCCAGCAGTTGTGGTACATAACGTTCGGTTTCCCGGGGTAGATCCAGGGACCAGAAGTCAGTGTTTTTCCCTTTACGCTGATTGTATTTAACGGCATTTAATACCCGGCCTTCACCGGTATTGTATGCGGCGATGGCATGCAGCCAATTACCATCGGTTTTGCCATGCAGGTACTGAAGCATATCCAGCGCTGCACTGGTCGCTGCCGGCACATCCCGGCGTCCGTCATACCACCAATTCATTTGCAGGCCAAAGTGCCTGGCCATGGGCGAGGTAAACTGCCACAAACCGGAAGCCGCGCCGTGGGAATAGGCGAAGGGATCAAAAGCACTTTCCACAATCGGCAATAGCGCTAGTTCAATTGGTATGTTGCGTCTTTCAAGCTCCTCAACAATCAGATACATGAAAGGTTCGGCACGTTCAGATACCCGGGCCAGATGCTCGGGGTGGCGGATGTACCAGTCTCGGTATTGATTGACCAACTTCTCGTCGGGAATGGGCATCTGCATGTTCATGCGGATACGCTCCCATACATCAGTAATGATGATGGGGGCGGGCAGTGGTGCTTCGGGTACCACTGGGGGCGTCACCAGTGGCGCAGTCACAGTTTGTTTGACCTGCTCGCTGTCTATACTTTGGCAGCCAGTTAGCAGAGCAATTCCCCCTGCCAAAAATATAAAAGATAAACGCATTACCAGAGCTATCCTGTATTGTTTTATAGTATCTTGTTTATTAAGGATTATTTTTTAACCTGAAGCTGGCGCAATTGCCCATTCAGCAAAAACCTTTTCATATAAGGTCGGGTAGTCTACCCGATAACTCAGAAATTGTCTTTCCAGCGGCGCAGCAGGGCGAAGGCCCCCACAGTATCGGTAACTTGCTGTTCCCAGTGCTGAGTCAACGCCTGCCGGACATGGCGGTCATCAAGGCGTAAAAACGGGTTGAGGGATAATTCTTTGGCAATGGATGAGGGCAGGGTTGGATATCCCTGCAGGCGCAGTTCATCACATTCCTGCTGATATGCGGCAATGGCCGGATTTTGTCCATCGACAGCCCGGGCAAATCTGAGGTTACTTTGGGTGTACTCATGAGCGCAGTAAACCTGTGTCTGTAGTGGCAAAGCCGCCAGACGGCCAAGAGAGTGGGTGAATTGTTCGGGCGTTCCTTCGAACATCCGGCCGCATCCGCCGGAAAACAGTGTATCGCCGCACAGTAGATTGCCTTCACACAGATAGGCCAGGTGATCCAGCGTATGGCCGGGAACCTCAATAACGTGAACTGCTGCATTCAGTTCGGGTAATGTCACTTGCTCGTTGTCACTGAGTCTGCGGGTGATTCCGGGGATCTGTGGATTGTCCGGTCCCCACACCGCCAGATGATCAAACCGGGCTTTAAGCTGCTCGATACCACCGGTATGGTCGCTGTGATGGTGCGTGACAAGTACGCCTGCAAGCTGAAGTTGGTGTTGCTGCAGGAAAGTCAGTACTGGCTCGGCTTCGCCCGGGTCCACGACCCAGGCCAGATTGCCCTGTGCCCGGGTGAGACACCAGATATAGTTATCATCGAACGCGGGAATGGCGGTAATCATCAGCGACATCTTGCGCTTCCTTTAAAAAACATGAGCATTGGCGAGAGTTTACCCCCCTAAATACTTGCCTGTATATGCTTTTCGTTTTATAGGTATAGAGGCCTTACGTCAGTGAGGTTTTCACACATTATCTGCCAGTCAGATTGGCAGCAATGGAGTCGTCATTGTCCAGTTCTCCCGATCAACATATAACGTTAGGGCCTTTCTGTTGGCAGGACTTTGCCAACGGCAAGCATCTTCAGATGTGCCTGCAGCAGGCTCTGAGCCCCTGGTGGCCACGCCTGTTTGGCTATCATCTGCTTAAGCTTGGCCCCCTGAGCGCCACCATGGATACCAGTCCCTGCAGTATTTCTCATCAGTTCTGCCTGCATGATGCAGCCGGGGCCTCTGTGGTTGCCAATACCACCCAGTTGCCGCTCAGACATGCCAGTGTGGATGTGGTGCTGGCCAATTTTATGCTGGAATTTGAAACCAATCCTTATCAACTGCTGCGGGAAATTGACCGGGTGCTGATTTCCGGCGGTACACTTATCCTCAGTGGTTTCAATCCGTTAAGCCCGGCTATTTGGGGTAAACTGCTGCCCAAATATCAGCACGCCTTACCCTGGCGTGGTCATTTCTATTTGCCATCACGGGTGAAGGACTGGCTGGCACTGCTTGGTTATCAGGTGATCTGCGATGAACGTCTGGTGTATCACCCGCTGTTTGGTGATGTCTATAAAGGGCTGATGTGGCAGCATGGTCTGGAATCCTGGCTGCCTGGCAGTGGTAGTGTTTTCCTGCTGGTGGCCCGCAAATTGGACAGTCCACTGACTCCCGTGCGGGAGAAGCGCAAGGTCCGTAAACCCCACTGGCAGACAATTCCCTCCGCCGGTCGGGTTGGACGTTCTCACTCCAGTGTCACCGGCAAAGACGACTGAACATGCGTATCACCCTGAAACAATTGATGGTATTTGATGCCATTGCCCGTAGCGGTCAGGTTGCCAAAGCGGCGGAGCTGGTCAGCCAGTCGGCGCCGGCAACTTCGATGGCACTGGCTGAACTTGAAAAACAACTGGATACCCGCCTGTTTGAACGGCGCGGCAACCGGTTACATCTCAACGCCCAGGGCGCATTGCTGTTACCGCTGGCAGCCGATGTGCTGGAGCAGGTCAATCAGATAGAGCACGCCTTCAAAGGTGATGGTGAGCAACTGGTGGGTAAGTTGACTATCAGTGCCAGCTCCACCATAGG
The DNA here is from genome assembly GCA_021462625.1 of Shewanella sp. GTDB lineage: Bacteria > Pseudomonadota > Gammaproteobacteria > Enterobacterales > Shewanellaceae > Shewanella. Next base: position 20,955 of record JAJNAU010000006.1, on the reverse strand, counting down.
CAATTACCTGCTGGCGCCTGCAGTGGTGACCTTTACCGAGGCCTTGCCTAAAGTACAGGTGGAGCTGTCCATCTGTAATACTCAGGATGCTATCGACTCGGTAGCCGATGGGCGCAGCGAGATGGCCTTTATTGAAGGCATCTGCCTTGATCGGCGACTCAGCGTGGATGCCTGGCACAGTGACAGTCTGACAATCTTCTGCTCGCCGGCTCACCCTCTGGCGGGTAAGCAAATCAGGCTGTCAGCGCTGGCTAAAGAGCGCTGGGTCCTGCGGGAATCCGGCTCAGGTACCCGGGAGGTGTTTCTCAGTGCAGTAATGACCAAAGGGCTGCATCCTGATATTCATTTCAGTTTTGGTCGTGGTGAAGCGGTGAAGCAGGCGGTCAGACAGGGACAGCTGATGGGCGTGTTGTCATCTTTGACTCTGGCACAGGAGCTGCGGTGGGGCGAGTTGGCCGAGGTAAAAGTGGATGATCTGGCACTAAGCCGGTCCTTCAGCCGTATCCGTCACACCGGGCGTAATGACTCAGCGCTGGGCCGCGCATTTTACGATTTCAGTCTTCAGTGGCTGGGATCTCAGGGGCAGTTTCCTGCCAGTTAGCACCTGAAGTTTAAGCTGCCGCCAACAATAATGTAGTTACAGTTGATTAAAAATCCCGGCAAAGCGGGATTTTTTTAGAATATTCCATCTGCTTAAGTAACCTCAGCTCGGGATAACAGAACGCCTATTTAGTGGCTGTTTTTGCAGCTGACTGCGTTGAATTTACTTGCAACAACCCCGCTATTGACGCGCAAATTCGCCTTGCGAACAACAAAACCTCCGACGAGCAAGAGAGTTAAATACAGATTTATGTTAAATCAATAAATTACGCTGTTTCTTATCCAGAGTTGAGGTTAAGTAAGCAGCTCCAACTGCATCAGATACAGATCTTCTCCGTCGGTGACCCGGGTGTTGAAACTGCCACATTGGGGACAGACCACAGTCCGGTTCCCCGGTTCGGAGTTCTGATTGCAATCAGAGCAAAACAGCGTCAGTGGTTGCAGTTGAAGCTCAAGCTCTGCGCAGTGGCAAGCTCCTTCCTCTTTAAAAGTATCAAAGGCAGTTTGCAGCAGCGCAGGTTCTACGCCGCTGAGTTCACCAACCTTAACAATCACCCGCGCTACGCCTTTTGCCCGGTTTTCCAGAACATATTGCTGACACTGCTCAAGCAGTGATGAGACTATCGAGTATTCGTGCATCAGCAAATCCTTGGCAGCAGTTCACCGACGGGAAGCTCAAGATAACGGCTTGACCCCCAGGGCGAGGTGAGGATCACTTTCCCCGGATTGGCATTGCTTACCCTGCCAATCAAGGCTGCACCCGGGCAGGATGGCAGGTTTTGCAGCAC
>JAJNAU010000006.1:0-19557 GCA_021462625.1 Shewanella sp. | reverse complement strand
GCGCCTGACTGGCCGGTAGGGCGATAACAAAGCTGCCTTCATTGGCCAGATCATAGGGCTCAAACCCGTAAAGTTCGCACAGTCCACGAACCGGATCGGCAACGGGAATGGCTTGCTCCTGTACCTCAATGCCCATGCCAGAGGCCTGACTCCATTCGTTAAGTACCGCCGCCAGGCCGCCGCGGGTGGCATCGCGCATGGCATGAATATCCAGCCCGGCATCAAGCAGAGCCTTGACTGCCGGCCACAGGGTGGCGCAGTCGGATCTGAGATCTGAGTCCAGTTCCAGCCCTTCTCGTCCCATCAAAATGGCAGCGCCGTGGCGGCCGATATCACGGGAGATAAGCACCACATCGCCCGGTATCAGGGCGTGGGAGGATATTCCGTGACGCTGAATATGGCCCACCCCCGTGGTCGTAATAAACAGGCCATCGGCACAGCCTCTGGGCACAACTTTGGTGTCACCGCACACAATCCGGGCACCACTGACGGCAAGCTCGCTGGCCATCGACTCGACTATGGTGTGCAAATTCGTCAGTGCAAAGCCTTCCTCGATAATGAAACTGGCTGCCAGATATTCAGGTTTGGCCGCCATCATGGCCAGATCGTTCACGGTTCCGGCAATGGCCAGTTTGCCAATATTGCCGCCGGCAAAAAACAGCGGAGAAACCGTGAAGGCATCGGTAGTGAATGCGCAGTGCCCGGAGAGTGTGAGTGCTGCTGCGTCTTCTTCACGGCACAGTAAAGGGTTACCGAAGGCCTTGAAGAACAATGAGTTAATCAAATTGTTCATCTCCTGTCCGCCACCACCGTGGCTAAGCTGGATAGCCTTGTCAGCTTGTTGTTCCATTGGATTACCTCTTGTTGCCGGTATTGGGCAGATCCCTGGCATAACGATAGTAAGCATTGCAGGCACCTTCGGAGCTAACCATACAGCTGCCCAGCGGATTGAGCGGATTGCAGCCCCGGTCAAAGATTTTACAGTCTCTGGGCTTGGCCAGACCACGCAGAATGTCACCACACTGGCAGGCCTTATGATCATTGATTTGCCTGGTCGGCAGCAGATGGGCGTATTTTATCTCGGCATCCCGGTGGGCAAAGGCATCTTTGAGTTTCAGTGCCGAGTGGGCAATGGGGCCAAGGCCGCGCCAGCGGAAACTGTCCCTGATCTCAAAACAGCGCGCCACCAGATCCTGGGCTTTGGGGTTTCCATGAGGTGTTACTGCCCGGTTGTACTGGATTTCCAGCTCAGCCTTACCCCGCGCCTTTTGCCGTACGATACGCAGGATGGACTCCATCACATCCACCGGCTCAAAACCGGCAACCACCACAGGTGTTCCGTATTGTTCAACGGCGCTGCGGTAGATTTCACTGCCGGCAATCACGCTGACGTGGCTTGGACCAATGAAGGCATTTACCCGCACAGCGGGATCGGCCATCACAGCGTCAATGGCTGGGGGCACCAGCACATGATTAATATGAAACAGCAGATTGTTGATGCCTTGCTGCTCTGCTTGTTCTAGTAATACGGCTGTCATTGGAGTAGAGGTTTCAAACCCGATGGCAAAAAACACCAGGGTTTTTTCCGGGTTTTCCCGGGCAATGGTCAGCGCATCCAGCGGGTCGTACAAAGGGCGAATGTCTTTGCCGGCGGCTCTATGCTGCGCCAGACTGCCGTTTGAGCCGGGAACCCGGATCATATCGCCCAGAGTCACCAGGATGATATCGCTTTGTGAGGCTAGCAATGCAGCGTGATCAATCCGCTCCTTAGGCATAATACACACAGGGCAGCCCGGGCCATGAATAAATTCGATATTGTCCGGCAACAGCTGCGGCAGCCCATATTTCATGATGGTGTGGGTATGGCCGCCGCAGATCTCCATGATGCAGATAGGCTCGGCGCACTCAAGCGCCTCTGCCTGGATGGCATCGGCAAGATGCCTGATGGTTTGCGGATCGCGAAAGCCATCATAGAGAGATTTGAGTTCAAGCTGACTCAAGAGGCTTCTCCTTCGAGTTTGTCGACAATCTCGCGATACAGGGCGAGACTTTCTAACGCGGCCTGTTTATCAATTTTATTCATCACAAAGCCGATGTGGATGAGTACATAATCCCCGATCGCCAACGGCTCCGCCATAAGATGACAGCTGACTTTGCGGCGCACGCCCATGGTATCCACGGTAACGGCTTGTTCATCGTGATGTACTTCAACCACCAGGGATGGAATGGACAGGCACATCAGTTTTCTCCTCGGTTAGCGGCAATCCAGTCGGCAACGGCCTGCATAGAGGCGGCATCCTTTACTGACAGCTCCATTACCAGAGCCTGTGGATTAAGCTTTTTCACCTGCTCACGGGCTGCCTGCACACTGAAGTCAAAATAGGGCAACAGATCGCATTTGGTGATAAGCACCAGGTCAGCGCGGCGGAACATGACAGGGTATTTCTCGACCTTGTCGTCACCCTCGGGTACTGACACCAGCACGATATTTTTGTGGGTGCCCACATCATAGCTGGCGGGACAGACCAGATTGCCGACATTTTCCACAAAGCAGATGTCCAGCGGATCTAGCCTGATATGGTGCAGGGCGCTGTGTACCATAAAGGCATCCAGGTGGCAGGCGCTGCCGGTCTGGATCTGGAAGGCTTCAATGCCTTTGGCCTTGAGACGGTCGGCATCCCGGCTGGTTTCCAGATCGCCTTCCACTACGGCGTAGTTGAGATCTGTGTACTCTTTGAGGTGCTCAAGCAGGGTGGTCTTACCGCTGCCAGGGCTGCTCATCAGGTTAAAAGCCGTCACCCCATGGGCTTCAAAATGCTCCCGGTTGTGGGCGGCTTCAATGTCATTCTTATCCAGAATTTTGTGGATAACAGACAGTGTCTTGCTGTCGTTGAGCTGAGGATTGCTCATCACATTGGCGTCATGCCCGTGACTGTGTCCATGATGATGACCCTGGTCATGGCTGTGATTATGATCATAATTACCCTCGTGATGAGAGTGGTGATCTGCTCCCCTTGGCAGGGAGCAACCGCAGTCTTTACACATACTTTTTCCTTTTTTTTACTACTGTTGTAAACAGGTATTGGATGACATCCCGCCTTGCTGCTGTGTCACGTCCGTAGGATGATTTTCGGGCTGATGGATACCATACCAGAGTTGCCCCAGCGCGATACCGCCATCATTGACGGGGACCAGTCCGGGGGATAGCAGGGTTCTGCCTGCATCAATCAGTTGCTGGCGGCACAGCGTCAACAGCAGGCGGTTTTGGAACACGCCGCCGGTGAGTGCTATGGGGAGATCCGGATATTGTGCAGCTCTATGAGTGACCAGCGCCGCCAGCGCCAGGTGAAAGCCAAGTGCTATGTGGCCGCGCCGCTTGTCCGTAAGCTGCAGTGCTAAAGTCGCCTGCAGCATCTGGTCAAACAGTGACTCACAGTCCCAGACTGGCTGCTCAGTGTCACCCTGACGCACAGGCAAGTGGAAGTGGCAATCGCTTGCCAGCGACTCGCCGCTTTGCAGTATTGTATCGGCCAGTGCTTCGAGCTTCATCCCGGCTTCACCCTCGAATGTGGTGGTTTCGACCAGTCCCAGCAGGGCGGCAAGTGCATCAAACAAGCGGCCAATGCTGCTGGTGCTGATGCAGCTTTGCTGTTTGCGCCACAGGGTATGCAGGTTGTGCAGAGCAGAGGCAGGCTTGTTGGCCAGCACGCTTAAGGGAAACTTGTTGATGTCATCGACCTGAAAGCGATTGAACAACAGCGATAGCAGCAGCCGCCAGGGTTGCCTGACCGCCTGCTCCATACCAATCAGGGAAAAGGGCGACAGATGCTCCAGTCGCCGGTAGCCCTGTGTGTCACACAATAACAGCTCGCCGCCCCACAGGGTGCCATCATCCCCAAGCCCGGTGCCATCGAAACTGAACCCCAGCACCTGAGTGTGAATACCGTTAGCCGCCATCACAGCCAGTACATGGGCAAAATGATGCTGTACCTGCAGCGGCTTATCGCTGTGGCTAAGAGCCCAGCGACTGGTGGCGTAATCGGGGTGGCGGTCACAGCAAATGCGCTCTGGCTGAATTTGATAAAGGCGCTCGAAGGTCGTCAGTGTCTGTTGAAAATAGGCTTCAGCCTGCAGCGAAAATAGATCGCCGATATGAGGACTCAGGATCATCTGATTAGCTGTACACAGCGCCAGCGTGTTTTTTTGCTGGGGGCCGGTGGCCAGCACCATAGGATGCCCAGTATTGTCCGGTGTTGCCGGATTAAGGGGGAGACTCAGTGGCGCATAACCCCGAGCCAAGCGGATGATCTGCAACTCACCGGCAATCACCTGAACCACACTGTCATCACAGCCGTTGATGATAGACCTGTCATGATCCAGCACCCAATCCACAACCTGTCCCAAACGGGCCGTTAAGCTGACGCCATCCGTGATAATAGGTTCACCGGAAATGTTGGCGCTGGTAGCCACCAAAGGACGATTGAGCTGTGCCAGCAAGAGATGATGCAGCGGTGTGTAAGGCAGAAACAGACCAACCCGACCCAGCCCCGGAGCGATATTGTCCGCCAGTGCGGCGCCGGGGGCTTTGTCCATCAGCACAATGGGACGCTCGGCGCTGGTCAGTACCTGCCATTCAGTATCGCTGCCGTGGGCAAGCGCTTTGGCTGCAGCTATATCTGCCACCATCACCGCCAGCGGTTTGCCTTTACGCTGCTTGCGCTGTCGAAGGTGGGTAACCGCCTGCTGGCTTTGCGCATCCACCATCAGATGAAAGCCGCCTAGCCCTTTAACCGCAACGATTTCTCCATTCAATAAGGCCTGGACAGCCAGTTGTAGCGCCTCATATCCCCGGGCCCGAGAAGTCCCATCCGGAGTTTTCAATGTCAGCTGCGGGCCACAATCAGGGCAACTGATCGGCTGGGCATGATAGCGACGGTTGAGCGGGTCACGATACTCAGCTTCGCAGGCGCTGCACATGGGAAAAGACGCCATGGCTGTGCCGGGGCGGTCATAGGGCAGCGTGCGGATAATACTGTATCTTGGGCCGCAATTGGTGCAGTTGGTAAAGGGATAACGGAAGTAGCGGCTGTTTGGGGTATTCATGTCTGCCAGGCAGTCGCTGCAGCAGGCTTTATCGGCCGATACACTGACGCTGATGGTATCCTGCTGCCGGCTTTGAATGATTTCAAAGCCGGCTTCGCTCGGCACAGGCTCAATCTCATCAATGGTGATGCTATCCAGCCGCGCCAAGGGTGGCCTGTGATGGTCAAGTGAAGCGATAAAGTCACTGATCTGAGCCTTGCTGCCCTGACATTCGATGATGACACCGGCACTGCTGTTCAGCACAGTGCCGCTGATCCTGTGTTGCATGGCAAGACGATATATCCAGGGGCGGAATCCCACCCCCTGTACTATGCCGGTCATCTGGATCCGCCGGCGCTCTGCTAGCACCATGAGCTTATTCCGCGCTGCGCGCCACAAAACGGCGACGTTTAAGGTACAGGGCGCCAGCGGCATAGTTGGCACCGATTAAAGGCAATTTGTAGTTGACCAGCAGAGGGTAATTCTTACCGATGCGTATAGCCAGTCGCTGGGCGAGACATTCAAAAGCCATCTCATCGCCACACAAGCCAACGGCTTTGATAGCGAATTTATTGTCCAGGTGCTCAATCCAGTTAGCCAGATAGTCCGCCAGTGAATCAAATAACCCTAGGGCGATTTTACCTGCATCTTCCGGCTCTACCAGACGAAAAGCCATCAGTGAGCCCAGGGTGCTTTTCCAGTCAATTGTCAGGCCTGAATCCCCCTTTGTCAGTGGATAGTCTATTCGTGGAGCCCGTCGCCCCGGAGTTTCCATTGCGCAGGTCTCCAGCGCATCCGCCAGTTGACGATGACAGACAGTGCGCTGACGGCGGCCATCTTCATCCAGATCCAGAAACAGGGCACAAAGCGCCAGCAACCCGGTTAAGGTACCGGTAAAGGCCCCCGTATTGAATTGCTCTACCCGGGCAATTACTTCGGGCCAGCGAGCGGCAAATTTGGCGGTCACCTTGGCCTGTTTGCCTTCCTTCAGCTGCGAAAGCACCACAGCGCCGCTTGCAGGCAGTGAAGGCAGAGTGAGAAAAGTCTGAATTTTTCCCTGATTGTCTGTGTGTACCAGTTTGCCCTCGCAGCTGCTGGCAAAGTGTAGTGCAGCAGTGTTTGGAGCCGAGTCGAGAACCAGCGTTTTCATCCCGTGTTCCAGGTTAATGGCGTTCAGGGCGCATTGGGCCAGTGTGTCAGCATCCTGGGCAAGAGTTTGTATATCAGCAGTGCCAAAACTGAGGACCTGTTTGTGCCAGCTGGCCTGCCAACCGGACAGCTGCACGCTATCATGTAGTGGCTCGGGCGCAGGCGAAATGGGGGCAGGCTGCGTATCTGTTATTGGACTCCATTGTCCGGCAATGCGCGCGACCATTGGGCGCTGCGAGTTACCGTCAAGAGCAACCCAGGTAACGCCCCGTTGACGCAGACGCTCACTGAGCACAATCAGTTGGCGGTTCCAAGGAAAGCACAGACGGTAGCGGGCCCGCGGCAGCTGTTCATCCGGCAATTTATTGCGGCTCAATACAGCAGGTTTTTCGATGGCAGACAGTGCCAGAGTTTGCTCTGTGCTCAGATGAAACAGCGAATTAAGTATATTGGGGTTACAGATCAGCAGGGTTTGGGTCTCCGCCCGGGAACTGAGGCTAAGTACTGCACCGTCAACACTGAGGGTATCGCCGTTAAGCAGGGTTTGCAGCATGGCAAAACTGTCGTCCCGGGTATCTTGCCAGTGAGCTTCTCCCTGACACACTGGGCAGGTCAGTGTCAGTTCGCCGAACTGCGCAGATTGATTGTCGCCAAACAGCGGATGGCAGTGACTGCAGTAATCCTGGTACTGTTCGCTGACCGGCAGGGGCTGACGGCTGCCAACTCGCTGGGAGGCTTCGGCAATCCGGCTGCCTGTCAACCAGACTGACAGCGGAAACTCGCAGGCTATCTGCTCTGCCAGACCTTCAAGCCCGGCCTGATCATCCTCTTGCTCCAGCAGATAGGCGGCAGAGGTGCGTGCGATAGTAAGTGCGGGATAGCGGGCCAAAAACCGATTGCACAAATGCGCATAAAAAGGGATGTCCCGACTGCATTCAAATTCAAATCTGACTAACTTCATGTCTTGTGATCTTTATTTTCAGTGGCGTTAACAGATATCCGGTACCAGCTGCACTGTATGGCGCTGTTGTAGTCGGATGTGATGGGATGTTGCACTCGGAGGTGTTCCGGATGTAACAGGGAAAAGCGGCTGAGGGAAACCGGCTGTGCACAGCTAGACATATTATCAATGCCCCCTGTTACGGCGCGGCTGACATTCACAGGTACGCTGACAAGCATGTCAGCGTACTGAATGATCTTATAACCCAAATAATTCAAATTCACGGGAATACTGATACGTCCCTGTCTGTGGTGCTCATCTTTGGGCAGATAGTTGTCCGGGCAGGCAGCCGTTCGTCTGTGGCCATGAAATTACCCACGTTGAGGCCTTCCGCTACACTGCCCCCGGTTTTGAATGCTTCGCCAGCCATCTGCACTTCCTTATTTTTGTTCATGCTGTCTATTGAGGTAACCAAAAGTTGCTGGCCAGTGATCCCGCAGTGGGGCGATGGGCACTGCTCTGCGGTGGTCAACTACCAAGGTGACGTTTGTAAGCGTCAGGGATCAGTTGATTAATGTTGATGCCTGATACCTGTGAGGCGGTAAAGCCCAGCTCATCGAGGTGTTTGAGCAACACTTTTTCCATTACAGGCACAGCCGCATTAACTCTTTCTGTCAGCCCAAGATACATGGGCTCAAGCACTGTAGGTGTGACACCCAGGACGAAGGTTTTGGGGCGGTCACCAAGCATTTCCATCATGCATAGGGTTTGCAGCATTTCCACTTCATGGGCGCTGCCCTGCCAGTCAATTTCCGGCGGTGCCTTGTCAAAGTCGAAGAAGTAGACCTCACCGGGCTCAACGTCATTGGCATTGACGGTATCGACCACAATCAGATAGTCGTAACGGGCGAGGATAGGGGTGAGTCCCTGAGCCAGGGTGCCGCCGTCAAGCAGTTCAAGCTGATGCTCATGGTGAGAAAATTGATATTTTTCAGATATATAATTGACAAAGTGTACGCCGACACCTTCGTCGGCGTACAGTACATTGCCAATACCCAGGAGTAATATTTTCATAGGGTATTGAGGCTTCCTTTGCTAGGGTCTGTTGACCTTTCATGGTTGAATTTTGCTCGTTCTAGACGCGCTTTAATCGCGACGCAAGGTGTGCCGCCTAGGGGCCTAAGCAAATACCTTGCAACAAAGAGTAAAGCGCGTATAGCCGAGCCCTTCGGGCAGTGTTTGTCGTCGCTTTCTACTGCATTAACGCTCATTTATGTAGAACAACTACACCACAATCACGTTGCTTTGTATAAAAAAACGACAAAGTGCTGCAAAAACCATCTTCAAAGGTCAACAGACCCTAGTGATGACCATCTTTGTTGGGATGGTAGTCATAACCGGAGACAATAGAGTCTACTGAATTATGTTTAAAGCGAATGCCGGTCCACACCGCCATGTACACGTGGATGACCACAAATACCACAAATACCCAGGTGATATAGTGGTGCCACAGCCGTACCATGGCCAGGCCGCCCAGTTGGGCTGTTATCCAGCTGGCGGGTTCCCACAGCAGGCCCCCCAGTCCTTGATGGTAGACATTGGCATACAGCACCAGACCCGTGATACAGATGAAGATCGCCATCACTGAGATCAGCAGGTAGGTGACGTACTGCAACGGACCATAGACACCGGCCTTGTTCAGCTTGCCCATCCACACATAGGATTTGAGCTGCACAATCCAGCTTTTCAGGCTCATCACATCCCTGAAAGAGCGCCGCTCAATATCACTCTTGCCAAAGAAGTACAGATAAACCCGGGCCAGGGTAACGGCACACAGCACGAAACCGAAGATCAAGTGTGCCAGGCGTATCCAGCCCTGAACCAACACATCGCTGGATTCAGGAGCCACCAGAAATGGCCAGGCCAGATAGAAGCCTGTTATTACCAGCACCAGGATGGCTGCCGCTCTTAACCAGTGGAAGATGCGGATGGCCGCGCTGAATACCAGCTCCTGCTTGTAGGTCACTTCGCCTTTGGGTTTGCTCGCGTCAGGCTCTGTCAGTTGCTGATCAGGTACAGAATCCTGGGATTTAATCAAATCAGGTGCACCCATAACACATCCTCCTTATCTGGCATTGGGGTCGATGCGGAACTCGCCCAATGAATGCCCTTTGAAATCCATAACGTGCACAGCACAGGCCATGCAGGGATCGAAGGAGTGAATAATCCGCAGCACTTCCAGTGGCTTGGTGGGATCTTCCAGCTCAAGCCCAATCAGTGCAGCCTCATAAGGCCCCATCTGGCCGTTACGGTCAATCGGGCCAGCGTTCCAGGTAGTCGGTACCACTGCCTGATAGTTTTCCACCAGACCGTTCTTGATGCGGATCCAGTGACTCAGCATACCCCGTGGCGCTTCAATCATACCGACACCCTTATACTCCTTGTTGGGGTCAATCTGGGGAGTGATATAGGTTGATTCATCCACTTGGATATTGGTCAGAAGGGCATCAAAGGTGCGCATACCTTCTTTGGCGACAATCATAGTTTGCAGCATACGGGCTGCAGTGCGGCCAAGGGTAGTGAACAGAGCTGCAACCGGCAGACCGGTACGGGTGAGCAGGTCGTTAACTGCATCAACTACGACCTGATTGCCCTTGGCGTAGTTAACCAGCAGACAGGCCAGTGGACCCACTTCCACAGCTTCGCCTTTGTAGCGTGGCGATTTTACCCAGGAGTACTTTTTGTCACCATCCACCGTTGGCAGTTTGCCGTAAACTGTGTCGCGGTCGATAAAGCCGGTGTACTTGGGAACTGTGGTGCCATCGTATGGGTGCTGCGGGGTAGTTGACTCATACCAGGCGTGGGTAGCGTCTTCAGTGATCTGATCCGGCTCAATGTCGGTTACATTGGCCAGATCGCCGTTCGTAATCACCCCCTGCTGGAAGATATACTCGCCTTCAGAGGTGATAAAGTCATTGGTACACAGGAAGTTCTTAACGTTGACACCACCGAGAACCGCCGGCTCGCTGCCGAACGCTTCGGCGGCCATAATGATATCGGCCATGTAGGCGCGTTCGATAAAGTCCAGTACCTCGGCATGCTTTTGTTTCCACTCCTGCAGACGGGCAGGGCTCAACATGTCACGTACGGATGTGACACCACCAACGACCAGTGATTGTGGATGTGGCTGTTTACCACCGAAGATGGCCAGCATTTCAGCCGCTGTACGCTGAACTTCCAGTGCCTTGAGGTAGTGAGACAGGGCAATCAGGTTCTGCTCAGGGGTGAATTTGTAAGTCCGGTTACCCCAATAGGCATTAGCGAAGGGGCCCAGTTTACCTGAATCCACCAGACCTTTAACTTTCTGCTTTACTGCAAGCAATTCACCTTCGCCGGCGGCGATAGGCCTGTCGCTGTACTTCATCGCTACCTGAGCGGCCGCAGCAGGATCGGCACTCAGGGCTGATACTACATCTACCCAGTCCAGACCGTGCAGGTGATAGAAATGTACGATATGGTCATGCATAAACAGAGAGGTATGCATGATGGAACGCAGGTAACGGGCGTTCAGCGGGATCTTCACAGCCAGGGCGTTTTCTACTGTTTCGGTAGCACAGCGGTAGTGGGAATAGGTACAGACACCACAGATACGCTGGGTAATCAGGCCCGCATCCATTGGGGTCCGGCCTTTGAGGATCACCTCGATACCACGCCACAGGGTAGAGGAAGACCAGGCTTTCTGGATGACATTATTTTCGTCAACTTCCACTTCGATGCGCAGGTGACCTTCGATTCGGGTGATGGGGTCGATAACTACACGTTTGTTCATTGGTTAATCCTCTTTGGAACCTGCAAACACACTGGCCACCGCGTGAGCGCCTATGCCCACAGCGGTGACGCCCAGGATAACGGCACCGACTGTGTCGGCACTTGCATCCAGCCCGTGCAGCAGTTGTCTGCCCAGAGGTTTTTCAAAGTCGGCCATGTCGTCCCAGAAGTTGGGCTCAGAGCAGCCGATACAGCCATGGCCGGCCAGCACTGGCCAACTGGTGTGAGAGTTAAAGCGCTCAGTTGGGCAGTTGTTATAGGTGTAAGGTCCTTTACAGCCTACTTTATACAGGCAGTAGCCTTTTTTGGCGCCGTAATCGCCGAACTCTTCAACAAATTCGCCTGCATCGAAGCGGCCACGACGTTCACAGTTATCGTGTACTCGGGCACCATAGGCCCACTTGGGACGGTTGAACATATCCAGTGCCGGCAGTTTTCCAAACATGATGTAGTACATCAGGGTACCGGTGATGTTGGCTTCATTGGGTGGACACCCCCCCAGATTGATCACAGGTTTGTTAATGACTTCGTGGATAGCTTTGGATTCGGTTGGGTTTGGCTTGGCTGCCTGAATACCACCGAAAGAAGAACAGGTGCCGACAGCAATCACGGCAGCGGCGCCGTCAGCAGCTTTGTTAATCAATTCAATACCTGTGGTGGCGTGGGGGCCAATGGTTAAAAAGCTACCGTTGTTGGCTGTGGGTATTGCTCCTTCAACCGCTAATAGATACTTACCAGGGTATTGCGCGATTGCATGCTCGAGGTTCTCTTCGGCCTGCATACCGGCGGCAGCCATGATCACTTCCTGATATTCCAGTGATATATAGTCAAATAGCAGGGTACCGATATTGGGGGTGGTCGTTCTGAGGAGTGATTCTGTACAGCCGGTACATTCGGCCATATTGAGCCAGATAAGGGGAACCCGATCGGCCAGTTCAGCAGCTTCCGCCACCAGGTTGCTGAAGGGCAGTGGCAGCGCCAGCATGGCGGCGGTGGCCGCACTCCACTTCATAAAATCACGGCGGGTAATGCCATGTTCTTCCAGTTTCTGTTGCAGGGAAACCGGTTGGCGCGCCGGTAACTTGCGCAGCGCTTCCAGTCGTTGTTTTCCCTGCTCATAGAGAGCAGCATGTGTATCCATGGTTTAACCTTTTGTTGTTTCCGATACTAAAAGTACAGCCAAAAACAGCATTCCACATAACACCTCAAAGTCTAAAATATCCTCAATAAGATTAAGGTGATAGAGATCACACCAGACTGAATATGTGAGAGGTGTGCTGTTAATTTGGCAGGTGTAAGCATGTTTGTTTGCTTTTGCCTGTCAAATCGGTCACACCTGCTCGATAGCGTGCTGACGAACAGATAGCGTCTGGGTCTAAACTCAGACTGTTCCGGTTTCAATCAGTCGTGCCAGTTTGACCCCCTTGAGGGCAGCAAGCCTGTTCACCAACTGTTGCAGTTGCGCTGCATAGCCTTTGAGAATGATGGTTTCCAGACAGTGGAAATGATCGATATGTACATGGGTACTGCAAAGCACATGAATTAACGCATCGTGTTGAATCTCTATGAGCTTTTGTGCCAACCCCCGTTGGTGATGGTCATACACCAGGGTTACCACACCTGTCACCTCACTGTGTTGCTCTTGCCATTGATTGTAGATAGCCCGCTCTCTGATCAGATCCCGGATGTACTCGGAACGGTTGTGGTAACCGCGGTTTTGCAGATCCGAGTCGATCTCATCGAGCAGATATTTTGGTAATGAAACAGTGAAGCGTATGGTGTCGTTCATTGGTATTGGCAGAAGTCACTGAAACGAATGTAAATGGAATACTCAATTTAACCCTGTATGCGCAGGGTGATTATGTGACGTATGTCGCGTACTGCTAATTTTAAATAGTTAAAACAGTGAGTTGTGGATAAATTTGCGGCAGTATTACGAATCTGAAATTGGTAATACTCAGACAGAGGTAGCAATGAAGTGGCTAAATCCAATGGCACTGGGTCTGATGCTGATCTTTAGTGGGGTTGAAGCACAACCTGTTCCTGAAACACTCACCCTGGCGTTGGGCGCGGAACCTGAGTCCGGGTTCGACCCATTGTATGGCTGGGGCAAGTACAATAACCCGCTGTTTCAATCCAGTCTCATTGCAAAAACGCCTGATTTATCTCTGGCGCCCGGTCTGGCGGCGCACTGGAAAACCGCTGAAGATGGCCTGAGCTGGCAAATTACCCTTAAGCCCAATCTGCAGTTTTCCGATGGCTCAGTACTTGATGCCCGGGATGTCAAATTTACCTTCGAACGGGCGATGACATCAGCCTCGGCGCAGGATCTCACCATGCTTGACAGTGTGAGTATGACTGATGATCTGAATCTGGTATTTCATCTTAAACGCCCTGATATGCACTTTATTGAACCTCTGACCACACTGGGCATCGTCCCCAGCGACAGTTATGGCCCGGGTTATGGTGCTCATCCTGTTGGCTCTGGCCCCTACAAACTGGTGCGCTGGGATCGTGGCCAGCAACTACTGGCCAAGCGCAATCCTTTCTATGAAGGTAAGCCCGCTGCGTTTGAGGAGCTGGTGCTGCTGTTTGGCAACGATGACAGCCGTTTTGCCCAGCTGGCAGCCGGACAGTTGGACATGGCATCCGTGGTGCCCAGGTATGCAACTCACATTCCTGGAGGTTTTCGGTTATGGCAGGTGATCAGTGTCGATAACCGGGGCATAGTGTGGCCCTATATACCTGAGAGTCAAATGGCCGGTGCCGGCAATAATATCAGCAGTGACAAAGCCATCCGGGATGCGGTGAGTCTGGTTATCGACCGGGACTTACTGGTTAAAGGTTTGCTGGAGGGCTATGGCCGGCCTGCATATTCCATCGCCGATGGTCTGCCTTGGGGCATTAGTGTGAAGCCCGAGTCTGGCAGCGCGGCAGAGCGCCTTGCCCAGGCAGATCGTTTGCTGACCGAAAACGGCTGGCTGATGGAAGATGGAGTGCGGGTCAAGCAAACCAGCGAAGGGCCTGTGAGGGCGGAAATGATCTTGCTGTATGCCGCCGGAGACAGCACCCGCGAGCAATTATCGCTGGCGGTGGCACAAATGATCCGGCCTTTGGGGATAGTGCTTAAACCCAAAGGCGGAAGCTGGGAGCAGATCGCCAAAGTGATGCATAAAAACCCGGTATTGATGGGTTTTGGCAGCCACAGCGCCAATGAGCTGTACTTTACACACCACAGTCGCTACGGCGGGCAGGAATATTACAACTCAGGCTATTATGCCAATCCGGTGGTGGATTCGCTGTTGGATAAAGCCAGACGGGCAGATTCCTGGGAGGCATCTTTGCCTTTCTGGCAGGATGCTCAGACACAAATTGTCAAGGATCAGCCCTGGACCTGGCTGGTGAATCTGACCCATTTGTATGCGACGCGTGCCTGCTTGGATTTGGGTAAGCCAGGCATTGAGCCCCATGGCCATGGCTGGCCAATATTGAACAATATTACCGACTGGCGCTGGATCTGCGAATGATAGTGAGCCTGAAAGCCGCTGCATTATCGGCATTGCGTTTACTGCTGCAACTGGTGTTGGTGTTGTTGCTGGTGTGGGGGCTGTTGACCTTGTCTCCGCTGGATCCCCTGAATGTGTATCTGGGGGGCAATGTGTTCGGTGTGTCGGCCGAGCAACAGGCCATTCTGGTTCGTGAACTGGGGCTGCATATTCCCGCCGGAGAGCGGCTGTGGCAATGGCTGATGGCTGCGATTCACGGCGAACTTGGCTACTCGAGCCTGTTTCGCCAGCCGGTGGCTGAAGTGATTGAGCAGCGACTGCCTCTGTCGCTGTTGCTGATGGCGCTGGCCTGGTCGGGCAGCCTGGTGCTAGGTTACCTGTTGGGGCTGGTGGCGGCACTGAAGCAGGATTCCTGCCTGGACAAAACCATTCGTCGCTGTGCCTGGGGGCTGTCAGCTATACCTCCTTTCTGGCTGGGGATGTTGTTTATCAGTCTGTTCGCCGTGAGGCTGCATTGGTTACCGGTATGCTGCGCTGCGCCGCCAGGCCAGGATTTCAGTGAGCAGCCTTTTGGCAATAAGCTGACTCATCTGCTGTTACCTGTCCTGACTCTGATGCTAGTGCATATGTCACCGGTGATTCTCCATACCCGTGAAAAGGTGCTTGATGTACTGGGCAGCGAGTTTGTCGCTTACGCCCGGATGCATGGCGAAAGCCGCGCCGGGATTATCAGTTTTCATGTGCTGAAAAACTCCATGGTGCCTGCGCTAGTGCTGCAACTGGCATCCCTTGCTGAACTGTTCGGTGGGTCAGTGCTGGCTGAAACCCTGTTTGCCTTTCCCGGTATGGGGCAGGCGCTGGTGAATGCCGCGCTGGCACAGGACACTGCGCTGCTGATGGCCGGTACCATGATCCCGGCGCTGATTATTTTCGCCTGTAATCTGCTGGCCAATCTGCTGGCCGGTGAACTGTTAACTGGAGGCGAACACTGATGCTGTCACTGCTGTTCAATCCGGGAAATCAGAGCCGCCGCGAACCTGCAACCTTGATGGCGTTTGGGGTGCTGTTTTTGCTGATCCTGCTGGTTTGGCTGTGGCCGACCGGCAGTATTGAAATCAATTTGCTGACCCGCAATCTGCCACCTTCGCTGTCGCATCCGTTCGGCACCGACTGGCTGGGACGGGATATGCTTGGCCGTACCATGAAGGCTTTGTGGATCAGTGTCTGGATTGGTGGAACGGCAGTACTGCTCAGTGGTGTGTTGTCGCTGATGCTGGCGTTTGTTGCCATGTTGCATCCTGCCTGTCGATGGTTGGTAGACCTGCTGGTTGATGTTTTTATGTCTATTCCCCATTTGCTGCTATTGATGCTGCTGTCGCTGGCGCTGGGGGGGTATGAGCTTGGACTTGTTGCCGCGGTGGCACTCAGCCACTGGCCAAGGCTGACCCGCTTATTGAAATTTGAAATGTTGGGCATTACCCGCATGCCGTATTACAAGCTTGCGCGCCAGTTTGGTCAGCCTTATCACAGGGTACTGACCCGCCACCTGTTGCCTTTTGTGCTGCCGCAGTGGCTAGTGGGCACGTTATTGCTGTTACCTCAAGCTCTGGTGCATATGGCGGGTCTGACGTTTCTGGGATTTGGCCTGGATCCATTGACGCCTTCCATTGGTGGCCTGCTGTCACAGTCGAGCAATTATCTCCTGTCCGGACAGTGGTGGCTGGGGTTGTTCCCGGGAATGAGTTTAATATTGTTTGTGCTTCTGTTGTCGTGGCTTGCCGGAAAGGCGAGTCAGGCCGTCAGAAATGGAGGTGAATTAAGGTGGCAGAACACTTAATCAAAGCCTTTAGTGGACTGATGGTGGATTCGCTGAGTGTCAGCAGCCCGGCGGGTGAGATGTTGATATCGCCCTTGAGTTTTGTATTGCAACCTGGTGAGCTGGTAGGCCTTATCGGGGCCAGCGGCAGCGGCAAATCTGTGCTGGGCAATGCGCTGTTTGGCGCTGTCCCGCGAGGATACCGACTCGCTGGAAAGATTCATGTGTCAGGCAATGGTGTTGCGCTGGCGCCTCAGTCTGGTTCAGCCTTGGATCCGCTGCGCACTGTGCTGCAGCACCTGAAGCGGCGGTTGGGCGCCGGGCAGAGTCTGCAGCAGGCTGAGCAGGTGATAAGCCATATGGGAAAACTCTATCCCCACGAGTTGTCCGGTGGCATGACCAAACGGGCATTACTGGCTCAGGCCTGTGTACAGGGGCGGGATTTTCTGGTCGTCGATGAACCATGCTGCGGCCTTGACCCGAGCGCCAGTATCGAGCTGTATCAGATGCTCAGGCAGCAGGCCGACAACGGTGTGGGCGTGCTGGTGATCAGCCATAATCTGAGGAAACTGTGCAAGGTCGCTGATCGACTGTTGGTGCTGGATAATGGTTGTCTGGTGGAAATCCTGACTCCTGAGCAGCTGCAACGGGGGCAGGGCTGTCACTACAGCAGTGCCTTGTGGCAGGCATTACCGGAACATTGGGAGCGCACTCTTGCTGAGGTTGCATAATGTCACGGTCAAACGGGGTCGAAATCGCATTGCACTGCCTGACATTGAACTCAGGGGCGGTGATATTTGCGGGCTGAGAGGCCCAAGTGGCGTGGGTAAGTCCACCTTGGCATCAGTGCTTGCGGGTATGACGGTCGTTACCGTAGGTGAGGTGACAACGTCGGAGAAAGCAAGAGGCTGTAACAATCCTGTGCAGTGGGTGATCCAACAGGGCGAGCTGGCGTTCAATCCCAGACTGACCCTGGCAGAGAGTCTCGAAGAAGCTTGGCATGGGCGGGAGATGGGCAAGTTGGTCGGGCAGCTGGAAATTGATCCCAGCTGGTTGAATCGTTGCCCCGGCACTCTGTCAGGCGGGCAGTTGCAGCGGATTAATTTACTGCGGGCACTGAATCCGGATACCCGTTATATCCTGTGTGATGAAGTCACTGCACAGTTGGATGTATTGACCCAACAGAAAATCTGGCGGTCACTGCAACAGATTGCCACAGAACGTAATCTCGGTATGCTGGTGATCTCCCACGATGAGCATTTGCTGACGCAAGTGTGTCAGCGGATTATCCATTGGCCGGCAGCACAGTAAGATAGATACAAAGCCAGTGGCTGAAGGCACCCATCAGTACGAATAAATGCCAGATAGCATGGTTGAAGGGAATGGCCTTCACCACGTAAAAGATGACGCCAACGCTGTAGAAGAGCCCGCCGGCCAGCAGCAGGTTAAACCCGGACGATGACAGGTTGGCGGTCAGCTGCGACATTACAGTGACGCACAGCCATCCCATCAGCAGATAGATAGTCAGGCTGAGGCCTTTAAATCTGTGCAGGAACATAAGCTTAAATACAATACCGGCCAACGCCAATATCCAGATCGCGGCCAGTACGAGATCAGCCTGCACCGTTTTCAGGCTGATTAGCATCAGTGGTGTATAGGTGCCGGCGATAAGCAGATAAATAGCACAGTGATCCGCCAGTTTGAGTCTGGACCTCCACTCCGGCAGATGAATGCTGTGATATAAAGTCGAGCAGAAGAACAACAGTATTATGCTGCTGTTATACAGGATTAAACCGAACATCTGTACTCCATTTAGGTGATGCCAGCCTTTTATCACCGAAGCAATCAGTCCAATAATACCCAAAACAACGCCAATGCCATGACTGATTGCATTAGCCAACTCTTCCTTTTTAGAATAGTTACATACAGAAATCCCTGAATGATACTGTGTAGAGATACTACCCTCCATTTTCAGCCCCTCCTTACCGTCATTGTTGTCAGTGTATCAGTGACTTCCGTATGGCTCAATAACTCAGCGTACATATGTGCACTAATTAAGGTGGCTGTTGTAGCCGGATCTGAAGCGTTGCAGTTTTTGCAAAGAACTAGGCTGCGGGCAGACTGTCAGCTTACGCTGAGCCCGAATGGAACTTATTCGCCCCTTCTTTAATAAAGGCAATCCGCTCGGAGAAATTTTATCCCAATGCCGGCCCGCAATCAGATCCTGGAGTGGCAAAAACGATAAGCCTATGAGCTGCGATACTGGAATTGCCGAGTATCAGAGGTAAATGAACAAAGACCAGCAATACTGATCTCTGTCGATGGGTTAACAACGCGGTTTTTGATAACTATTCGGTATGTAAATTTTGGCCCATTGCCTGTACCTATGGGTAAATCTGGTTGATAATTAACCACAGGTTGGGCATCCACAGGAGAGTGTTATGCAGGTCAATTCAGCTATGTCTTCCGCATTAGCCGGTATTCAAAGTGCACAGTCGGGGATAACTCAGGCGACAATAGATGTGGCCAGATCCGATCCAAACAATCAGGCGGTAGAGGCTGGTAAGGAGCCGCAACTAGCCGAGCAGGATAAAACCCAGGCACTGGCTACAGCCAAGGCTGCTGAAAATCAAGGTGAAGCTTCTGCAAAAGTGGTCGAAGAGGTCTCAGAAACCATAGGTTCCTTGATCGATATTAAGGTGTGATCTGTGACTGACGCATCCTAAATCCCGGTCTCCAGGGGATGCAAAGGGGTTGTTACGTCGGTTAATCTGAGTAGCGGAGCGTTAGCAGGCCATTGCGGTTCCGGGTACTCAGCAAAGCATGGCGGGGGCAGCGCAGGCGATTAATTGCAGGCGATTGAAAGTATCGTTGAATTTGAAGCGATAGCGCCCCAGATGGGTCATAAAGTTGGTGCCCAAGCATAACACTAAGCCAGATACTATGAATTTGGTTGCTGATATGGCTGAAGATGGTATTTCCGCCTCTGTTGCGACTTTCCAGTCAGGGCTGAAAGCTTAGTCTGACTTGGTAAAAATGGCGATTGAAATCGCTATGGCATAAAAAGACCTGCCCATTTCGATGTTGCCTGATAATCCGATAAATTCTCCAATACCTTCCGACAAATAAATCACTGCTGGTGACTTGGGTCTGTTGACCTTTCATGGTTGAATTTTGCTCGTTCTAGACGCGCTTTAATCGCGACGCAAGGTGTGCCGCCTAGGGGCCTAAGCAAA